>JAFLEB010000045.1 GCA_017302075.1 Lysobacterales bacterium | reverse complement strand
CCAGTCCCAGTGGCGCGGCAGCAGGGTCACCTCGCGCGCGACCACCCCCAGCCGCGGCCGGCCCGGGCCGCGCGGTGCGGCCGTGGTGGGCGGCACCGGTAGCGGCTCGACCAGGTGCCTGAGCAGTTCGGCGGCCGGCAGTTCCAGCGGCAGGTCGACCTGCCGGCCGCTCGCGTCCTCGAACACCAGCACCGGCCGGCCGTGGTCGCGCGCCTGCTTGGCCTTGAGCGCGACATGCCGCAACTCGCCGCTGGCGATGCGGCGGTGGCCGGCGAAGGCGGTGCAACGAAGGGTGGGGGACGCCATCTGCGCAACCTGCGGGCGGGCGCACATTATTATCCGGGTTTAATTGCCCGTCAAACGCGGTTCAGCGCTTGCCGCCGGCCTCGATGAAGCGCAGGAACTCGGCGCGGGTGCGGGCGTCGTCGCGGAAGCAGCCCAGCATCTTGCTGGTGACCATGCTGACCCCGCGCTTGTGCACGCCGCGGGTGGTCATGCACTCGTGCGCGCCCTCGACCACCACGCCCACGCCGCGCGGCTGCAGGGCATCCTGGATGCAGCGCGCGATCTGCGCGGTCATCTTTTCCTGCACCTGGAAGCGGCGCGCGAACGCATCGACCACGCGCGCCAGCTTGCTGATCCCGACCACCTTGCCGTCCGGCAGGTAGCCGACGTGCACCCGCCCGATGATCGGCGCCATGTGGTGCTCGCAATGGCTTTCGTACTCGATGTCGCGCAGCACGATCATCTCGTCGTAGCCGCCGACTTCCTCGAAGGTCCGCAGCAGGTAGGCGTCGGGATCGGTCTCGTAGCCGCTGAACCAGTCGCGGTAGGCCTTGACCACCCGCTTGGGGGTGTCGAGCAGGCCCTCGCGCGACGGATCCTCGCCTGCCCAGCGCAGCAGCGTGCGCACCGCGTCCTCCGCCTGTTCGCGGCTGACGTCGTTCTGGCGGTCGCCGGCGGGGTCGTGTTCGGTCATCGGGGGAGCCGTCGCGTGGGGGAGGCATCGTACCGCGCCCGGCACTCCGGGCGGCGTCGATGCAGGTCCTACGCGACGTGGCGCCCGGCCGATGCAGCCCGCGCGATCAGGCGGCCGTCGGCTTCATCCCGCCACCGAGCACGCGCGCCGGCAGCATCAGCAGCGCCCGCAGGAACGCGAACAGCGCGCCGAAGGTGATGCCGACCAAGCGGAACGGCAGCGACAGCAGCCAGGCGATCGGCCACAGCACCAGCGCCAGCACGGCGAGCGGCCAGCACACGACCAGCAACAGGCACCACAGCAGGACGGCAGCGAGGGTGTTCATCGGATCCCTGGGGCAGGCACGCCAACGGCGCGGACCCACGTTGCGATGGCGCGGCCGCATGGGCAAGCGCGATGCGACGAAGGCCGGGAGGACGCGACGAACGCCCTTCCCGGCGCGTGGCTTCAGAAGCTGTTGTCGCCGTCGAGGATGCGGCCGATGCCGCCAAGCACCGAGCCCTCGCCGCGCGCGCCGCCGTTCTGCGGGGCGGCGGCCAGCATGCGCCCGGCCAGGCGCGAGAACGGCAGCGACTGCAGCCAGACCTTGCCCGGCCCGGTCAGCGTGGCCAGGAACACGCCCTCGCCGCCGAAGAACATGCTCTTCAGGCCGGCGACGCGCTGCACGTCCATGCTCACGCTGGCGTGGTAGCCGACCACGCAGCCGGTATCGACGTCGATGCGCTCGCCCGCCGCCAACTCACGCTCGACCACGCAGCCGCCGGCATGGATGAACACCCAGCCATCGCCTTCGAGCTTCTGCATGATGAAACCCTCGCCGCCGAACAGGCCGGTGAGCACCTTCTTCTGGAAGTGGATGCCGACCTGCACGCCGCGCGCGCCGGCCAGGAAGCTGTCCTTCTGGCAGATGATGCGGCCGCCGTGTTCGTCCAGCTTCATCGCCATCACCGTGCCCGGGTACGGCGCGGCGAACGCGACCTTGGCCTTGCCGCTGCCGGCGTGGGTGTACAGCGTGGTGAACAGGCTCTCGCCGGTGACCACGCGCTTGCCCGCGGCCAGCAGCTTGTCCATGAAGCCGCCGCCCTGGCCGGCGTGGGATCCGTCGCCGAACACGGTGTCCATCTGCACCGCGCTGTCCTTGAACATCAGCGCGCCGGCTTCGGCGATCGCGGACTCGCCCGGATCCAGTTCGATCTCGACGAACTGCATCTCCTGGCCGTGGATGCGGAAGTCGATCTCGTCGGCGCGGCCCTTGCCGCCATTGCGCGGCGGCGGCGGCGGTGCGGACGCCGGATCGCCCGGCACCCCGTCCACGAGCTCGGCGATGTTGCGCGCCGGCAGCCAGTCGCCCATGCCCTCCTTCCACGCGAGCAGGGCGGAATTGCGCGCGGCCTGTACCCGCGCGGCATCGGTGTCGAGCGGGCCCAGGCGTTGCTGGCTGGCGGGATCGTGCAGGTACCACTGGCTCATCGCGTCGTCCTCGGGGGCGGGGGGAATGCGCGCAGTCTAAAGCGGGATGCAGGACCGGCAAGCTGCGGGGAGCGCACGGCTTTACGCCGAATTGACGCGGTGGCCGGCACCGGGAATGGAGGCTTTACGCGCTGGGTCCCGAGAATGCCGCCGCGGCCAGTCCCGGCCGCGCCACGGCACCCCGCGATGCAACACCTTTCCCGCTTCCTCGTCCGCGCCCAGCTCGCGTTCGCCTGCACGAGCCTGGCCGCGATCACCCTTGCCTGCGCCGCACAGGCGCGGGCCAGCGACCTCAGCGGCAATGCCGCCGTCACCACCGACTACGTGTGGCGTGGCAGCAGCCAGAGCTCGGGCGACCCTGCCGTGCAAGCCGGCTTCAAGGTCGCCGGCGAATCCGGCCTGTACGCCTCGATCTGGGGCTCGAACGTCAAGTTCGCCCCGGGCAGCGACGCTAGCAGCGAATTCGACTCCACCGTCGGCTGGGGCAAGTCGCTCAACGATGACTGGGCGCTGGACGTCAACGTCCTGCGCTACCGGTACCCGTCGACCGCCGTCGACCTGAACTGGACCGAGTTGAACGGCACCGTCACGTACAAGGGCAACACCTGGGCGTCCGTCGGCCATTCCAACGAGGCGCTCGGTTACGACGCCAGCGGCACCTATGCGCAGCTCGGCGCGAAGTTCCCGGTCAACGATGCGTTCCGCGTCGAGGCCGCCGTGGCGCATTACTTCCTCGATGACGCGGTGGTGGCCGAAAACGGCTACACGCACGGCCAGGTCAGCGCGATCTGGGCATTCAACGCGCAGGCTCCCGGCAAGCATGTCGAGTTGCGCGTCACCGCGCACGCCACCGATTCCGACGCCAAGGCGATCTTCGGCGACGACTACGCCGGCTCGCGCGTCGAGGCGGCGCTGCAAGCGTCCTTCTGAGGAGAACGACCATGCCCGGCTGGCTTTCCCTGGTGTGCGCGATCGCGGTGGCCGTCGCCGCGATCTACCTGCTGTACGTGATCCTGCGCCCCGATCGGTTCTGAGGAGACGCGACCATGACCGAAGCAATCCTCGTTTTCGCGCTGGCGATCGGCCTCGGCTGGCCGCTCGGGCGCTACCTGGCCGCGGTGATGCGCGGCGAGCCGATGAGGCTCGACCGCGCGTTCTCGCCGGTCGAACGCCCCTTGTATCGCCTGCTCGGCACCGATCCGTCGCGCGGCATGAGTTGGCGCGGTTACGCCAAGGCCTTCCTGCTCAGCAACCTGGTGGTGGGTGGGCTGGTGTGGGCGCTGTTCATGACCCAGGCCTGGCTGCCGCTGAATCCCGATGCGATTCCGAACATGCGCTGGGACACCGCGTTGCACACGATGGTCTCGTTCCTCACCAACACCAACCAGCAGCATTATTCCGGACAGGCGCAGCTGTCCTACCTGTCGCAGATGGTGGGCATCGTCGGCCTGCAGGTGATCACGCCGATGATAGGCCTGGCCCTGGTCGTCGCCACGCTGCGCGCGTTGATGGGCGGCCGGCAGGCGATGCAGCCCGGCAGCGACGCGGTGCAGGCCGCCGGCAGCGAAGCCGACGTCGGCAACTACTGGGCCGACCTGGTCCGCCCCACCCTGCGTTTCATGCTGCCGCTGTGCCTGCTGTGGAGCGTGCTGCTGACCTCGCAGGGCGTGCCTGCGACCCTGCAGGCCGGCCCGGTGGCGACGCCGGTCGACGCCAGCGTCGAGATGGAGGAACAGAAGATCCCGCTGGGCCCGGTCGCGCCGATGGTCGCTGTCAAGCAGCTCGGCACCAACGGCGGCGGCTGGTACGGCCCGAACAGCGCGGTTCCGCTGGAGAACCCGACGCCGCTCTCCAACCTGCTGGAAACCCTCGCCCTTGTCCTGGTCCCGGTCGCGGTCGCCTTCATGGTCGGCCCGTTCACCCGGCGCCGGAAGTTCACCGCGTTGGTGCTCGGCAGCATGCTGCTGATGTCGGTGCTGTCGACCGGTGCCGGCATCCTGCTGGAAGGCCACGCCGCCGCCAGCACCGCCACGCCGGCGCTGATGGAAGGCAAGGAAGTGCGTTTCGGCGCGGATGCCTCCGCCCTGTGGGCGACGCTGACCACCCAGACCAGCAACGGCTCGGTCAACGCGATGCACGACTCGCTGGCCCCGCTCACCGGGCTGGTGACGCTGGGCAACATGCTGGTCAACGCGATCTGGGGTGGCATCGGCTGCGGCCTGCAGCAGTTCCTCGTCTACCTGATGCTGGCGGTCTTCCTCGCCGGGCTGATGACCGGGCGCACGCCGGAATTGTTCGGCCGCAAGATCGAAGCGCGCGAAGTGCGCCTGCTGTCGCTGCTGATCCTGCTGCAGCCGCTGGTGGTGCTGGGCTTCACCGCGGCCGCGCTGGCCATCCCCTCGCTCACGGGCAACTCGAATCCCGGCTTCCACGGCATCAGCCAGGTGTTCTACGAGTACACCTCGGCCTTCGCCAACAACGGCTCCGGTTTCGAGGGGCTGGGCGATGCAACGACCTGGTGGAACCTGAGTTGCGTCGTCGTGCTTGCGCTCGGCCGCTATCCGGCGCTGGTCGTGCCGCTCGCCATCGCCGCGAGCCTCGCCCGCAAGCGCCACGCGCCCGAAGGGCCCGGCAGCCTGCACATCGAAACCCCGACGTTCGCACTCACCACCATCGCGGTGATCGTGATCCTGACCCTGCTGCAATTCATGCCCGCGCTGGTGC
The DNA here is from genome assembly GCA_017302075.1 of Lysobacterales bacterium. GTDB lineage: Bacteria > Pseudomonadota > Gammaproteobacteria > Xanthomonadales > Xanthomonadaceae > Thermomonas > Thermomonas mangrovi. Next base: position 13,345 of record JAFLEB010000045.1, on the reverse strand, counting down.
TCGGCCCCGTCGCCGACCACCTGAGTCTGGCGGTGCGTTAAGGAGACGCCATGATCCAACAATCCCACCAATCCGCGACACGGCAGGGCCGTCCCGCGCTGGTCGACGCCGCCGCCTTGCGCGCGTCGATCCGCGATGCCTTCCTCAAGCTCGCGCCGAAGCACATCGCCAAGAGCCCGGTCATGGCGATCGTGCTCGGCGGCACCCTGCTCGCCGCGCTGATCACGCTTGCCGGTGCCGCGCCCGCGGGTTTCGGTTGGACGGTGAGCGCGATCCTGCTGGTCACCGTGCTGTTCGGCAATTTCGCCGAGGCGGTGGCGGAGGCGCGGGGCCGCGGCCAGGCCGCCTCGCTGCGGCGCGCGCGCAAGGACCTGGTCGCGCGCAAGCTGCTCGACCCGAAAGGCCATGCGCCGGCGATGCGCGGCAGCGAGACGCAACTTCCCGCCGCCGAACTGCGCCCCGGCGATCTCGTCGTGGTCTCGGAAGGCGAACTGATCCCGGCCGATGGCGAGATCGTCCACGGCCTCGCCACCATCAACGAAGCCGCGGTCACCGGCGAATCCGCGCCGGTGCTGCGCGAGGCCGGGACCGACCGCAGCGGCGTGATCGGCGGCACCAAGGTGCTGTCGGACGAGATCGTGGTGCGCGTCACCGCCGAACCCGGCCACAGCTTCCTCGATCGCATGATCGCGCTGGTGGAAGGCGCCAACCGGCAGAAGACGCCGAACGAGATCGCATTGACCATGCTGCTGGCGGCGATGACGCTGACCTTCCTGATCGTCTGCGCGACGCTGCCCGCGATCGGTGCCTTCGTCGGAGTCAAGGTCGATCCACTGCTGCTGATCGCATTGCTGGTCTGCCTGATCCCGACCACCATCGGCGGCCTGCTGCCGGCGATCGGCATCGCCGGCATGAACCGTGCGCTGTCGGCAAACGTACTCGCCAAATCGGGCAAGGCGGTGGAAGTGGCCGGCGACGTCGACGTGCTGCTGCTCGACAAGACCGGCACCATCACCCACGGTGACCGCCAGGCCACCGCGTTCCATGCGCTGGCCGGCATCGGCCTCGACCAGTTGCGTGATGCCGCCCTGCTCTCCTCGCTCGCCGACCCGACGCCGGAAGGCAAGTCGATCGTCAGGCTGGCGCGAGAACAGGGCGCGGCGATGCAGGACCCGGACCATGCCCACTACGTGCAGTTCACCGCGCAGACCCGCATGTCCGGCGTCGACCTGGACGGCGGCGCGCGGGTGATCCGCAAGGGTGCGGGCGACGCCATCGAGCGCCATGTCGCTACGCTGGGCGGGGAGGTACCGGCGGAACTGCGGGCGCGGGTCGAACAGGTCGCGCGCAAGGGCGCGACGCCGCTGGTGGTGAGCGAAGGCCGGTTCGTGTTGGGCGTGGTCGAGCTGTCCGACGTGGTCAAGCACGGCGTCAAGGACAAGTTCGCGCGGCTGCGCGCGATGGGCATCAAGACCGTGATGATCACCGGCGACAACCCGTTGACCGCCGCCGCGATCGCCGCCGAAGCCGGCGTGGACGACTACATCGCCGAAGCCCGCCCGGAGGACAAGCTGGCGCGCATCCGCAGCGAGCAGGCCAGCGGCCGGTTGGTGGCGATGGTCGGCGACGGCACCAACGACGCGCCGGCGCTGGCGCAGGCCGACGTCGGCCTGGCGATGAATTCCGGCACGCAGGCGGCGAAGGAGGCCGGCAACATGGTCGATCTCGACAGCGACCCGGCCAAGCTGCTGGCGGTGGTCGAGGTCGGCAAGCAGCAGCTGATCACCCGCGGCGCGCTGACCACGTTCTCGCTGGCCAACGACGTGTCCAAGTACTTCGCGATCCTGCCGGCCCTGTTCGCCGCGGCGCCCGCTTCTATTGGCATGGGGTCGATGTCCGCGCTCAACGTGATGGGCCTGTCCAGCCCGAAGAACGCGGTGCTCGCCGCCCTGGTCTTCAACGCGCTGGTGATCCCGGCGCTGATCCCGCTCGCCCTGCGCGGCGTGCGCTTCACGCCGGCCAGCGCCACCGTGCTGCTGCGCCGGAACATGCTCGTGTACGGCGTTGGCGGCGTGCTGCTGCCGTTCTTCGCCATCAAGCTGATCGACCTGGCGCTGGCCGCGACGCTCGGTGCCTGAGGAGAGCCCATGAACAACCACATGCCCACGCAACCCTTGCAGGAGCACGTCGGCCTGCGCGCGCCGCTGTTGTTCGCCGCGCTCGTCCTGCTCGGCTTCGGCCTGCTGTATTCGCTGGCCGGCACCGCGCTGGGGCGGATGCTGTTCCCCGCGGCCGCGACCGGCAGCCTCATCGAGCGCGATGGCCACCCCGTCGGTTCCTCGCTGGTGGCGCAGCCATTCGCCGATGCGCGCTACTTCCAGCCGCGTCCGTCGGCGGCGAACTACGATCCGATGGCCGCCGCCGGCAGCAACATGGCGCGCAGCAATCCCGACCTGCGCAAGCGCATCGCGGAAGCCGTCATTGCGGTGGCCAAGCGCGATGGCATTGCGCCATCGGCGGTCCCGATGGAGCTCGTGACCCAGTCCGGCGGCGGCCTCGACCCGCACGTCAGCCCCGCCGGCGCGCGCGTGCAGGTCGCGCGCGTGGCGAAGGCCCGTGGACTCGAGCCGGCCGCCGTGCAGCGGCTGGTCGATGCCGAGACGGAAACCCCGCAGTTCGGCCTGCTCGGGCAGCCGCGGGTCAACGTCCTGCGCCTGAACCTGGCGCTGGATGCGCTGCCACGCTGAGCGTGGCGCACAATTCGCGCATGAACGCAGCCAACGGCGACGCCGGCCGGGACCAGCAAGCCGATGCCTTGCTCGGCGAGCTGCAGCGCCAGGGCGCCGGGCGGCTGACGATCTTCCTCGGCGCCGCGCCCGGCGTGGGCAAGACCTACGCGATGCTGTCGCGTGCGCGCGAATTGAAGAGGCAGGGCGTGGACGTGGTCGTGGGGCTGGTGGAAACCCACGGTCGCAGCGAGACGATGGGGTTGATCGAAGGACTCGAAGTCCTGCCGCGCAAGCGCATCGAATACCAGGGCCGCACGCTGGAGGAACTCGACCTCGACGCCCTGCTCGCGCGCAGGCCCGGGCTGGCGCTGGTGGACGAACTGGCGCACCGCAACGCGCCCGGCAGCCGCCACGAACGCCGCTGGCAGGACGTGGTCGAACTGCTCGACGCCGGCATCGACGTCTGCACCACGATCAACATCCAGCACCTGGAAAGCCTCAACGACGTGGTCCACCGGATCACCGGCGTACGCGTGAGCGAGACCGTGCCAGACAGCGTGTTCGACCGCCTGCGCGACATCAAGCTGGTGGACCTGCCGCCGCGCGAACTGATCGAGCGACTGCAGCAGGGCAAGGTCTACGTGCCGGAGCAGGCGGCGCACGCGCTGCAGGCGTTCTTCTCGCCCTCCAACCTGACCGCACTGCGCGAGCTTGCGATGCAGACCGTCGCGGACCGGGTGGACAGCGAGCTGCGCGAGGCCCATGCGGCGCGCGGCCTGCCGGGGATGCCGTTGCGGCGGCGGGTGCTGGTCGCGATCGACGGCCGCGGCCAGTCCGAGTACCTCGTGCGGGTCTCGCGCCGGCTGGCCGAACGCCGCGATGCGCCATGGACGGTGGTCACGGTGCAGGCCGGTGGCCCGGTGGACGCGGCGAGGCAACGCGAGCTCGACCAGGCCTTCGCGCTCGCGCGCCGGCTCGGCGGCGAGGTCGAGGTGCTGCATGGCGGCAATGTCGTCGATGCCATCCTCGACCACGCAGCGCGCAGCGGGGCCTCGACCATCGTGCTCGGGCGCACCCGCGAGCGACCCTTCGCGCGCATGTTCAACCGCACGCTCACGCAGCAGCTGCTGCAGCGTGGCGCGCACTACGAACTCACGATCTTCAGCACGCCGGAGGCGCGCGCGAAGGCGCGGCAGTCGACGCGCCGGGCCGGCCACTGGCTGACCGGCAGCGACATCGGCCTGGCGGTGCTGGCGGCGGTCCTGGCGACCGCTGCCAGCGCGTTGACCGAACGCTGGCTGGGCCTGGACGACCTGTCGATGATCTTCATCGTCGCGGTGGTGCTGGTCGCCTCGAGGACGCGGATGGCCGCGGCCGTGCTGGCGGCGGCGTTGTGCTTCCTGTCCTACAACTTCTTCTTCATCGCCCCGCGCTTCACCTTCTTCATCGGCGCACGCCAGGGCGTGGTCACCGTGTTCCTGTTCCTGGCCGCGGCGCTGGTGGCAGGCCGCCTCGCCTCGCGCCTGCGGATGCAGGTGGTAGCGCTGCGTGCGGCCAATGCGCACGCGACCGCGCTGCAGGCCCTGGGCCAGCACCTGGCGAGCGCCGCCGACCTCGGCCAGGTGCTGGAAGCGGGTCGACGCGCACTGAAGCAGGCCACCGGCGCCGATGCGCTGGTGCAGGCCGGCACCGACGCGCTGGCCCAGGACGGGCCGTATGCCCTGTCCGACAAGGACCGCGCCGCGGCCGATTGGGCGATCCGGCATCGACAGGCCGCTGGCCGCAATACCGACACGCTCGGCAATGCCGACTGGTGGTTCCAGCCGTTGGCCAGCGACGGCAGGCTCGCCGGCCTGGTCGGGCTGCGTTTCCCCGGGCACGCATCGCGCCCCGGCCCCGAACTGCAGCGGCTGGTCGGCGCGATGGCGGACGACATCGCCCAGGCCATCGTGCGCACGCGGCTGGTCGCCGATCTCGAACACGCCCGCGTCACCAGCGAAACCGAACGCCTGCGCTCCGCGCTGCTGTCCTCGGTCTCGCACGACCTGCGCTCGCCGCTGGCGGCGATGATCGGCGGCGCCGAAAGCCTGCAGCACTACGGCGAGGCGATGGGCAAGGAGGATCGCGACGCGCTGCTCGAGACCATCCACCTGGAAGGCGAGCGGCTGGATCGCTACATCCAGAACCTGCTGGACATGACCCGGCTCGGCCACGGCGGGCTGTCGCTCAACCGCGACTGGATCGGCGTGGACGAACTGATCGGCTCCGCGGTGACCCGCCTGCAGCGCTACCAGCCCGGCGTCCGCTTCGATCGGCGCATCGCGCCCGACCTCGCGCCGTTGTGGGTGCATCCGGCCCTGCTGGAACAGGCCTTGTTCAACGTGCTGGAGAACGCCGCCAAGTTCTCGCCCCCGGACGACGTCATCGTGGTCGAGGCCAGCGACATCGACGGCCAACTCCGGATCGACGTGATCGATCGGGGTCCCGGCATCCCCGACGAGGAACGCGAGCGCATCTTCGACATGTTCTTCAGCGTGGAACGGGGCGACCGTGGCCGCCAGGGCACCGGGTTGGGGCTGGCGATCACGCAGGGCATGGTCGGCGCGCATGGCGGCAGCGTGGACGCCTTGCCGGGGCGCGATGGCAAGGGCACCACCATCCGCATTACCCTGCCGCGCATGACGCCCCCTCCCGCCGCGCATGAATGAGACGACCGCCACGCCGGCCCGGGTGCTGGTGATCGACGACGAACCGCAGATCCGCAAGTTCCTCGACATCAGCCTGCGCGCGCAGGGCTATCGGGTCGAAAGCGCGGAAAACGGCGAGGCCGGCGTGCTCGCGATGGCGACGCACGGCGCGGACCTGGTCGTCCTCGATCTTGGCCTGCCCGACATCGATGGACACGAAGTGCTCACGCGAATCCGTGGATGGTCGCACGTGCCCGTCATCGTGCTCACCGTGCGTGCCGACGAACGCGAAAAGGTCGCCGCGCTGGATGCCGGTGCCAACGACTACGTGACCAAGCCGTTCGGCGTGCAGGAACTGATGGCGCGCATCCGCGCCCTGTTGCGCGACCGCGCCACATCCGGCGAGGCGCCGCCCGTGTTCGACGACGGGCGGTTGCGGGTCGACTTGGCCCGGCGGGAAGTCTTCCTCGACGGAGACGCCGTGCAACTCGCGCGCAAGGAATACGCGCTCCTGGCGCTGTTGCTGAAGCATGCGGGTCGCGTGGTCACCCAGCCGCAGATGTTGCGCGAACTGTGGGGCAGCCACCACGAGCACGACACCCATTACCTGCGCGTGCTGGTCGGCAAGCTTCGCCAGAAGCTCGGCGACGATGCCGCCGCACCGCGCTGGATCGCGACCGAACCCGGCGTCGGCCTGCGCTTCATCGGCGCTGGCACGATGCGCTGAAGATCGCTCGCGGTCAGTCGTCGGCCGCCGCCGGCGCGCGCGGGCCCTTGCCATGCAGGCCGGACCGGTCGAAGCAGCAGATCCGGCGCTTGCCCTGGGCGAGCATGTCGCAGGCGGTGCGGATGCGGCGCGCGCGGGTCTCGGCCTGGCGCGCGGTAGCCAGCCACTGGATGAAGTCGCGGCGCGCGGCGACGGTGATCGCCTGCCACTGCGCGTTGGCGCCGGGCGCCTGCGCCAACGCCGCGCGCAGGTCCGCGGGCAGCACCGGCTCCGGTTCGTGTTGCGCGGGCGACAGCAGCAACGACACGCGGTCGCCCGGGGCGATGCCGGCCGCGCCATGCACCGCGCGCGGCAACTTCAGCCAGTGGCCGCCTTCGCCATCGGGTTCCAGCACCGCGGTGAATGCATGTGCGCCGATCGCCACGTCCACCGCGACCATCCCGCGCGAGGGCAGCGCCGCGCTGGCCCCGGGCGGCAGGCGCAGGAAGCCCCACGTCGCGTTCGCGGGGCTGGCCGGGCGACGCAGGGTCGCGCGGCAGCGGATCGGGTCGAAGGCCTTGGCCATGCGCCCACGATACCCGCGCGGCTCAGCCGGCGCGGGCGGCGATGGCGTCGGCGTGCAGGGCCTCGTTGAGCGCATCGACCACGATCGCCCAGTCGGCGTCCTCGCCCCATTCCTCGCGCAGGAACTGGCGCTGGCCGTCATTCCAGAATGGCGCTTCCGACACGCGCACGTCCTCCGGCAACTGGTGCGCGCGAAGGAACGCGGCGATCTCGTCCTTCCCGGCCGGCAGCCCGAGCTGCAGGAACAGGTTGGTCATGCTCGAAGGGGTGGTGTCCATGCGCGGCTCCATGCGGCGGTGCGCCAGTCTCGCCGGGTCGGCGTCAACGCGGCATCCACGTCGCTTGCGCGAATCCCGACGGCGGTTCCGGTTTCACCGCTTGCGCCGCGCCACACTCGCCGCTGGTTCGCCCGCCGACGCCCCGCATGGATCCACGCCCATCGTCCCGCCTGCCGCGCGGCTTCCGCTTCGATGCCATCGGCGATGGCCAGGCGCTGCTGGTCGATGGTCGGGTGGTCGCCGACATCCTGCCGCTGGGACCGGACCGCCATCGCGCCTGCCTGAACCCGCTGAGCTTCAGCATCCGCTACGCGCACTTCGATTCGATGGACGCGGCGATCGCCTACGTCACCGATTGGGCGATCCAGTGGGAGGCACGCCTGCGCGACGGGGTGCACGTGCCCAGCGCGCTCTGAGGCGCGCGGCGGGACCGACGCTCACTTGTTGTCGGTAGCTCCGCCCACCAGCAAGGCATCGCGCAACCCCGCAACCGCCACCGCCAAGCTGCCGGCCAGCACCGGCGCGCTGCACGCAGCCTCGCCACGCAACCAAGCCACCACCGGCGAGAGCATGCCGTCCGCAAGCGCGTGCGCCGCGAGTCGGGGCGGCAGGCGCAGGCGGGCGCGCTGCAGGCGTTGCAGGCGGACCTCGACCTGCGCGACAAGCGCTTCACGCACCACGCGCGCGGCCGGGCCCTGGAACAGACTGCGCGCCAAGGTGCCGTTCTCATGGAAGTGGGCCAGGATCGCCGCGGCATCGCTTGCGTTGCGGCTGCCGTCGACCAGCCCCGCCAGGATGCCCAGCGGGCCTTCCATGCTCGCCGCGAGTAGCGCGTCCTTGCCGCTGAAATGCTCGTAGAAGGTCGACTTCGCCACCCCCGACATGGCGAGCACGTCGGCAATGCGGATCTCGTGGTAGCGCCGCGACAAGGCCAGCGCGAAGAAGGCCTGCAACAGGTCGGCGCGGGTCCGGCGACTGCGCGGATCCTGCGCGTCGGTGCGGGTGGACCTGGCGATGGCGGACGGCTGGGGCGACATGTCCGGGAACGGAGGGCGAGTGGCGCCTAGGGTAGCTGCCGACCACCCGGAGGAACCAGATGCGCATCGCCACGCCCGATCCGAATATCCCGCTGCGACGCAGCGCATGCGCCCTCCTGGCGACCGCACTGTTGCAGGCGACCGCGATCTGGTTCCACCCGCAGGCTCCCGCCGCAACTCCCATCGATTGGGTGCAGGGCTTGGCGGAGATCGGTCCTCGTGCCAGCCACCTGCACCTGGTGTTGGTCGCCACCGTCGTTGCGACCTGGCTGCTGCTCGGCGACCTGGGCAGGCATTGGCCGTCCCAGGCGTTGGCACGCGGCGCCGAACGCCTCTATGCGCTGGGCGCGGCGGCGATGATTGCCGGCGCGATGATCAACGGCTTTGCGTTGTCGCGCGTCGCGCGTTGGGCGGTCATGGGGGGGGCGTCGCATGCCGAAGGCACCGATGCGGTGGTGACGTTCGCCTTCGCGCTCAACCAGGCGTTGGCCGGGCTCGGCCTGGTCGCCACGTGCCTGGCGATCCTGGCGTGGTCGCTGGGCCTGCGCCACTGCCCGGGCAGGTGGGCGCGTGCCGCCTGCGTCGGGGGCATCGGGATCGCGGCACTGTGCATTGCCGGATACGCGCTCGGCCCGATCAAGACCGACGTCACCGGCATCGCCACCGTCACCCTCGCGCAGTGCACCTGGTACGCGCTGGTCGCACTCGCCGTGCTGCGCGGCGGCGCATCCGCCGGCACCCGCTTCCCATCCGCCTCGCCACGCGTCCCGGAATCCCCATGACCACCACCCGCTCTCACGTGATTTCCGCCGGCGCACTCGTGCAGGACGTCGGTCGCCTGCTGCTGGTGCGCCATGCCCGCCTCGGCCGCTACGACTTCTGGGTGCCGCCCGGCGGCCAGGTCGAAGGCGAAGAAGCCCTGGAGGAGGCGGCGCTGCGCGAATGCCTCGAGGAAACCGGCATCGTGGCCGCCGCGCCGCGGCTGGCCTACATCGAGGAGTTCCATTGCCCCGATGCGCGCCACGTGAAGTTCTGGTTCGCCTGCGCCCTCGCCGGCGGCGCGCTGGACGACAGGCACCCAGGCAACCGCCTCGAGCACATCGTCGAGGTCGGCTGGTGCACGCCTGCCGAGATGGCGGCGCGGGTCCTGATGCCGCCATTCCTGCAGGCACGCTACTGGCAGGACCTCGACGCCGGTTTCCCGGCGCCCGTGCGCATGCCGCTGCGGGCGATGTCCTACTGGTAGCCCGGCGCCGCACGCAGGCGCCCGCCGCGGTGTAGGGTGCGCGCTCGGCACATGGCACCGGGGGGAGCACGATGCGACAGGCATGGCGGGCGTGGGTGGCGGCGGGGTTGCTGGGATGCGCGGGACTGGCCGCCGCCGCGGAGCCGCCCGGCCTGTGGCCAACGTTGCAGGTGCTTCAGGGCAAGCGCTTCGTCGACCTGACCCACGCGTTCAACCCCGGGATCCCGCACTGGCCGGGCTTCGATCCGGAAACCCGCACGACCACGTATTCCTACACGCCTGGCGGCGGCAGCAAGGGCGCCGGCTTCTTCGCCCAGACCTACACCCTGCCGGGGCAGTGGGGCACTCACGTCGACCCGCCCGCGCACTTCATCGAAGGCAAGCGCACGGTCGACCAGATCGACGTCCGCGAGATGGTGCTGCCGCTGGTGGTGCTGGACGTGAGCCGGCAGGCCGCGCGCGACCCCGACTATCAGGTGACGATGGACGACGTCCGCGCCTGGGAGACGCGCCACGGCGAGATCCCGGCGGGCGCCTTCGTCGCCCTGCGCACCGACTGGAGCAAGCGCTGGCCGGACGCCGCGCGCATGCGCAACGAGGATGCCGCGGGCGTCGCGCACTACCCGGGCTGGCGCCTCGACGTGCTGCGCTACCTCTACGAAACCCGCGGCATCACCGCCTCCGGCCACGAGACCACCGACACCGATCCCGGCATCGCGACCTCGAAGGACGATTACGCGCTGGAGACCTACATCCTCGCGCGCGACCGCTACCAGATCGAACTGCTGGCCAACCTCGACCAGGTGCCCGAAGCCGGCGCGATCGCGATCGTCGCCTTCCCCAAACCCGAAGGCGGCAGCGGCTTCCCCGCGCGCGTCTTCGCCATCGTCCCGTGAGCGGCGAGGCCCACATGCACCACGACGGCGAGATCGTCACGGTCCGGCCCGGCGCGGCGGTCGACACCCTGCAGCGCCTGCCCAACTTCGTCGGCATCTCCGGGCGCACCGCCGGCGCGTCGGCGCTGTCGATGAACCTGGTGGTGATCCCGGCCGGCGCGCGCGCGCAGCCGCACTACCACGAGGGCTACGAGACCGCGATCTACCTGCTGCAGGGCGAGGTGCAGACGCTGTACGGCGCAGGCCTGGCCAAGTCGTGCACCAACCGCGCCGGTGATTTCCTGTTCATCCCCGCCGGGGTGCCGCACCAGCCGATCAACCTCAGCGCCGACACCGACGCGATCGCGCTGGTGGCGCGCAACGACCCCGACGAGCAGGAGAGCGTGCGCGCCTACGACCCCACCGGCTGAGCGCGCTCAGAACCACACCCGCACGCCGGCGACCACGCGAGTGTCGCGCGCCGCTTCGCCGTCGGCGCGATGCAGGTCGGCGGTGGCGCCGAACAGGCGCTCGTGCTCGATGCCGACGTAGGGCGCGAACTGGCGGGTGACCTCGTAGCGCAGGCGCAGGCCGGCTTCCACCGCGGACAGGCCGGCGCCGCGGCGCAGGGCTGGATCGGCCTGGCCCTGCAGGTCGGCCTCGGCACGCCATTGCAGGATCCAGCGGTTGCTCAGCAGGGTGTCGTATTCGGCTTCGAGCCGCGCCGCGCTGCGACCGCCCTGCCCCAGGTAGGCGGTCGCCGAGACTTCGAACTTGTACGGTGCCATGCCCTGCACGCCGAACGCGGCCCAGGTCCGCGACGGCCCCTCGCCGGCCTCGTGGCGCACGCCGGCCAGCGCGTCCCACCACGCACGCACGCCGCGTCCGTACAGCACTTCCAGGTCGCCGCGTTCGAGCTTGCCGGCGCGCGCATGGCCTTCGCTGCGCAGCCACAGGCGTTGCACGTCGCCTCCGATCCAGGCGCTGCCTTCCCATGCGATGCCGCGACCATGGCCGGCATGGACCCACTCGAGCCGGTCGAGCAGCCAGTACGCATGCGGGCGGGTGCCGTGCATGTGGTGCGCATGCACCGCCGGGAAGGCGGCCGCGCGATCGGCATCGGTGGGCACCGGGATCGGGTCGCGCGGCAAGGCGGGCGCGACGCCATCGGCGGGCGCGGGGGCATGGCCCATCGCTGCGTGATCCATGGCCGCGTGATTCATCGCCGCGTGGTCCATGCCGGCATGCGGATCCGTCGTTGCGGACGGCGATGGCGGCGGCGATGGCGATGGCGCGGGCGAGGCCGGCACGGCGGGCGGCGCATGCCCGGCATGCTGCGCCCGCGCGGGCAGCGCGAGCGCCATCGAGACCGCCAGCACGAGGTTGCAGGCGCGCGCGTTCACTCCGCCACCCGCACTTCCCGGAACATGCCGGATTCCATGTGGAAGAACAGGTGGCAGTGGTAGGCCCACCGCCCCAGCGCGTCGGCGCGGACGCGGTAGCTGCGGCGCGTGCCCGGCGGCATGTCGACGGTGTGCTTGCGCAGGTGGAAGCCGCCGTCGGCGTCCTCGAGGTCGCTCCACAGCCCGTGCAGGTGGATCGGATGGCTCATCATCGTGTCGTTCACCAGCACGATGCGCAGGCGCTCGCCGTAGGTCATGCGCAGCGGTTCGGCCTGCGCGAACTTGATGCCATCGAACGACCACGCGAACTTCTCCATGTGGCCGGTCAGGTGCAGCTCCACGGTGCGGCCGGGCTCGCGGCCGTCGGGGTCGGGGAAGGCGCTGCGCAGGTCGGCATAGGTCGCGACCTTGCGCCCGTTGCCGCGCAGGCCGATGCCGGGGTCGTCCAGCCGCGGGGTCGGCGCCATCGCCTGCATGTCCACCAGCGGGTTGTCGGTCTCGCTCGGCGGATGCGCCTGCATCGGCATCGCGCCGTGGTCCATGCCCGCCATCGCGTGGCCGGCGTGCGCGGATGGCGCCGATGGCATCGCTGCGCCGCAGCCGCCTTCCATGCCGCGCATCGCTGCGCCGCACGCGCCTTCCATGCCGCCGACGCGACCCATCCCGCCATGGCCCATGTCGGCCATGGTCAGCAGCGGGCGCGGATCCAGCGCGGGCACCTCGGCGCGCAGGCCGGGCCGCACCGCCAACGTGCCCGACACGTAGCCGGTGCGTGCGGCGTCCTGCGCGAACACGGTGTAGGCGTCCTGCCCCGCGGGCCGGACCAGCACGTCGTAGGTTTCCGCCACCGCGATGCGCAGTTCATCGACGGTGAGCGGCTCCACCGGCTGCCCGTCCGCCGCGATGATGGTCATCGCCAGCCCCGGGATGCGCACGTCGAAATAGGTCATCGCCGAGCCGTTGATCAGGCGCAGGCGCACCGTCTCGCCGGGCGCGAACAGGCCGGTCCAGTTGCCCAGCGCGGTGGTGCCGTTGAGCAGGTAGGTGTAGGTGTGCGCGTTGACATCGGACAGGTCGGTCGGGGTCATGCGCATGCGGCCCCACGCGCCGCGGTCGGCCAGGGTGGCGCGCAGGCCGTCGGCCTTGGCATCGCGCAGGAAATTGCCCACGGTGCGCTGGTAGCGGTTGTCGTGGCTGGCCATCTTCTTGAGCCGCGCGAACAGGTCGGCCGGGTCCATGTCGGTCCAGTCCGACAACAGCAGCACGTGTTCGCGGTCGCTGGGATGCGGCTCCGGTCCGGCCGGGTCGATCACCAGCGGACCGTACAGGCCGCCCTGCTCCTGGTAGCCGGAATGGCTGTGGTACCAGTAGGTGCCGGACTGCCGCACCCGGAAGCGGTAGAGGTAGCTCTCGCCGGGGCGGATGCCGTCGAAGCTCATGCCCGGCACGCCATCCATGTTCGCGGGCAGCAGGATGCCGTGCCAGTGGATCGAGGTGTCCGGGCCGTGGATCGACCCGCGCGGCAGGTCGTTGCGGACACGCAGGGTCACCGTGCTGCCCTCCTTCCAGCGCAGCAGCGGCGCCGGCAGGCGGCCGTTGACGGTAACCGCGGGGCGGGTCTTGCCGGTGTAGTTCACCAGGGTTTCGCCGACCGACAGGGTGAAGTCGGTGCCGGCGAGGACCTCGGGCTGCGCTTGCAGGGCCAGCCCGGCGCGCGGCCACAGGCCCAGCCCGAACAGCGCGCCGCCGGAGGCCAGGCCCTGCACGAAGCGCCGGCGCGTGGGATGCGGGCCGCCGGG
>JAFLEB010000044.1 GCA_017302075.1 Lysobacterales bacterium | reverse complement strand
ATGGTGATCGCCGACACGTTCTACCGCGAGGACGAACACGGCGCGAAGGAATGGATCAACCCGGCCGACGTCGACCTGGTCCACGACGAGCGCATGCGCGTGGTCGGCGCGACCTCGCGGATCGACGGCCTGCCGGTGCTGGTCGGCGGCACCGAGAAGATGTCGAAGTCGAAGAACAACGGCGTCGACCCGCAGGTGCTGGTCGACCGCTACGGCGCCGACACCGTGCGCCTGTTCTCGATGTTCGCCGCGCCGCCGGAGCAGTCGCTGGAGTGGAGCGATTCCGGGGTGGAGGGCATGGCCCGCTTCCTGCGCCGCCTGTGGCGCGACGTGCATGCGCATGCCGCGCAGCCGGATCATCCGGTGGTCGACCCCGCCGCGCTGGACGCCGCGCAGAAGACCCTGCGCCGGCAGGTCCACGAGGCGATCCAGAAGGTTGGCGACGACGTCGGTCGCCGCCACAGCTTCAACACCGCCATCGCCGCGCTGATGGAGCTGCTCAACCACGTCGGCAAGTTCGGCGACATGTCCGACCAAGGGCGCGCGGTGCGCCACGAGGCGTTCGAGGCGATCGTCTTGCTGCTCAATCCGATCACCCCGCACATCGCGCACGCGTTGTGGCAGGCGCTGGGCCACCCCGAGACCCTGCTGGAAGACATCCCCTTCCCGCAGGCCGACCCGGCGGCGCTGGTCCGCGACGCGCTGACCCTGGCGGTGCAGGTCAACGGCAAGCTGCGCGGCACCATCGAGGTCGCCCCGGACGCGCCGCGCGAGGCGATCGAGGCCGCGGCCCTGGCCGAGCCGTCGGTGGCGCAGTACGTGGATGGCAAGGAGATCCGCAAGCTGATCGTGGTGCCCGGGAAGATCGTGAATATCGTGGTGGCGGGCTGACCCCCGCCGACTTCCACGAGCCGATCGCTTAGACTGCCGCCATGACCCGACGCCTCGCCGCCATCGTCTTCGCCGCCGCCCTGCTGACCGGGTGCGGCTTCCACCTGCGCAACGCCCTGAACTTGCCCGAGAACCTGGGGCCGGTGCGGGTGGTCGCCGGGGATCCGTACAGCGCGCTCGCCGACAACCTCGCCGAGGGGCTGCAGACCGCGGGGGCGCAGGCCGCCCCGGCGGGCGCGGAGACCGGCGTGGCGACCCTGCGCATCGTGTCGGAGCAGTGGGCCGACACCCCGATCAGCCACGACCAGTTCGGCCGCGCGCAGGAGTTCTCGCTGCGCTATGCGGTGATCTTCAGCATGCAGCGCGCCGATGGCAGCGTGGTGGTGCCGCAGCAGGCGGTCGAACTGGCCCGCGACTACCTGGCGCCGGCGGTGGATTCGATCGGCAAGGCCAGCGAACGCGAACTGCTGGTGCGCGAGCTGCGCCGCGACATGGCGGCGGCGATCCTGCGCCGGGTGGACGCGGCCTCCAAGCCGGCGGCGCCCGCCGCCCAGTGATCCGCGCGGCGCGCTCCCGATGGAGCTGAGCACCGACCGCATCGCCGCGCACCTGGCCGGCGAACCGCTGCGCCCGGCCTACCTGGTGGCGGGGGCGGAAACCCTGCTGGTCCTCGAGGCCGCTGACGCCGTCCGCACGGCCGCGCGCGCGCAAGGCACCGGCGAACGCGAAGTGCACGACATGGAAGGCCGCGATGCCGACTGGGGCGCGCTTGCCGCCTCGCTGCTGGCGCCGAGCCTGTTCGCCACGCGTCGCCTGGTGGAGGTGCGCCTGCCGACCGGCAAGCCCGGGACCGAGGGCGGCAAGCTGATCGCCGAATTCTGCGCGGCGCCGCCACCGGACGTGGTCCTGCTGGTGATCGCCGGGGAATGGTCGCGCCAGCATCCCGGCAAGTGGACCGAGGCCATCGCGCGGGTGGGGCATACCTGCATCGCCTGGCAGGTGCGTCCGCACGAACTGGAATCCTGGATCGAGCGCCGGTTGCGGCAGCGCGGCCTGCGCGCGACCCCCGACGCGGTGGCGCGGCTCGCACAGCGGATCGAGGGCAACCTGCTCGCGGCGGCGCAGGAAATCGACAAGCTCGTGCTGCTGGCCGAGGGCGATGCGCCCATCGATCTTGCGCGGATGGACGCGCTGGTCGCCGATTCGGCCCGCTACGACGTGTTCCGCCTGGTCGACGCGGCCCTCAACGGGCAGCCGGCGCAGGTCTCGCGCATGCTTGCCGGGTTGCGTGCGGAAGGCGAGGCGGTGCCCGCGCTGATGGGCATGGTGGTGAAGGAGCTGCAGACCGTTGCCGCGCTGGCGCGTGCGCGCAATTTCGCCGCCGAATGCAAGGCGTTGCGCATCTGGGACTCCAAGCAGGCGGTGTACAAGCGCGCGCTGGCCCGGCATGCGCCGGAGCGCTGGCAGCGCTGCGTGGTCGAGGCCGGCCGCGTGGACCGCATCGCCAAGGGCCGGGTGCGGCTTGGCGAGGAACCGGCCGACGCCTGGCTGCAACTGGAGCGGCTGCTGCTGGCGGTGGCCGACAAGGGCGCCATCCGGCTGCTGGCGTCGTGAGCCACGGCACGCTGCGGATCTGCTACGGCGGGACGTTCGATCCCGTGCACAACGGCCACCTCGCCATCGCCCGCGCGGCGCGCGACCGGATGCGCGCCGACGTCGCCCTGCTGCCGGCGCACGACCCGCCGCACAAGGCCGCGACCCGCGCCGATGCCGGGCAGCGCGCGGCGATGCTGGCGCTGGCGGTGGATGGCGAGGCCGGGTTGTCGGTGGACCGGCGCGAACTGGCCCGCAGCGGGCCTTCGTACACCGTGGACACCCTCGCCGAATTGCGCGGCGAACTGGGCGAACGGGCGCCGATCGCCTGGCTCATCGGGGCGGATTCGCTGCTGCAGCTCGACACCTGGCACGACTGGCGCCGCCTGTTCGCGCTGGCCCACCTCGTGGTTGTGCAACGGCCGGGTGCCGACATCGACAGCGATCGCCTGCGCGCGCGGGCGCCGCGGGTGCAGGCCGAAGTCGCCGCGCGCTGGCAGTCGGCGGACGCCCTCCACGCCAGCGCGTCCGGTGGCATCGCCCTGTTGCCGTTGCCCGGGTTGCGGCCCGAGTCCTCCACCGCGCTGCGCCGGCGGATCGCCGCCGGCGAACCTTGGCGCGACTGGGTGCCGCCGGCGGTCGCCGCCTACATCGACCGTCACGGGCTGTACCGCGACCCCGCCGCTATACTGCCGCCGAATTCCCCACCGCCTGCCGAGCCGCGCCCTTGACCACCACTGCCCACGTCATCAAGACCAGCCTGCCGAATCCGCCGCCGCCGGTGGAGACCCTGCTCAAGACCGTGCACGCCGCGGTCGAGGAGCTGAAGGCCAAGGACGTGGTCGAGATCGACGTGCGCGGCAAGAGCAGCGTCTGCGACTACATGGTGATCGCCTCGGGCACGTCGACCCGCCACGTCAAGTCGGTGGCCGACGAAGTGGTGCGCTTCGCCAAGCGCCTCGACGTCATGCCGCTGGGCGTGGAGGGCGAGCGCGAGGCCGAGTGGGTGCTGGTGGACCTGGGCGACGTCGTGGTCCACGTCATGCTGCCGCGGGTGCGCGAGTTCTATGCGCTGGAGCGGTTGTGGACGGTGGGCGACCAGCCGCCGGAATTCGAGCAGTAACCTGCCGCGCTTGGCGCTTCATCGGCGTCTGCTGCGCACGATCCCGATGGACAGACGCGTCCACTGCGGTTGCTGCGCTTCGGGCACGCCCGGAAGGCCATCGCGCGCGACGGTTCTTGATCGAATCCACTTGTTGACCCCGGATCCGCGATGAAAGCGCGGCTGGTCGCGGTCGGCGAGCGCGCGCCTGCCTGGGTCGCGCAGGGCTTCGCCGAATACCAGAAGCGGCTGTCGCACTGGCTGCCGATGGAACTGGTCGAGGTCGAGCCCGGGGTGCGCGGCAAGGGCCGCGATACCGCGCGCGCGATGGCCGACGAGGGTACGCGCGTGCTCGCCGCGCTGCCGAAGCAGGCGCACGTGGTGGCGCTCGACGGGCGCGGCACCCTGCACAGCTCGGAACAACTGGCCATGCGCCTCGAACATTGGCGCGGGCAGGGGCGCGACCTCGCGTTCCTGATCGGCGGGCCCGAAGGCCATGCGCCGGAAGTCCTGCAGCGCGCCGACGAGCGTTGGTCGCTGGGCCCGTTGACCCTGCCGCACATGCTGGTTCGGCTGGTGCTGGCAGAACAGGTCTATCGCGCGGCCGCACTGCTCGCCAACCATCCCTACCATCGCGCCTGACCAGGCGCCCGCGCAGCGCGCGGGCGCTTGGCGATGCGGCCTCAACGCGGCAGCGCGAACTCGATCGGCACCAGGCCCAGTGCCTGCACCGCATGCTCGCCCTGCATCGCCGGCTGGAAGCGCCAGCGCTTGAGCACCTGTTCTCGCGCGGCTTCGTCGAGTTCCCGATGACCGCTGCCCTGGGCGATGGTCACGTCCAGCGGGCGCCCATCGATGCCGACCAGCACCTGCAGCAGCACCGTGCCGGTCCAGCCGAGGCGCTGCGCGTTGCGCGGATACTTCGGCGGCGGGGCAAGCGCGTATTGCAGCTGGATCGCGGCGGGGGCCGTCGCCACCGGACCCACATCGGCCGGTCCGGCGTCGACGGGGCCCGGGTCCACCACCGGCTCGCTGCCGGTCTCGCTGACCACCGGGTCGCTGCTGGCCGGCTGTTCGCTGGTGCGCGGCGTGGCGGGCTGCGCCAGCGGGCGCTGCGGGGTCACCGGTTGCTTCTGCTTCACGATCTCGACCGGCACGATGACCTCCGGCGGGAGGTCGCGCACGACCAAGCCGGGTTCGCGCGGCAGGTCGATCGCCGGCGGCGGCATCGCCAGCGGCATCATCAGCAGGCCGAAGGCCAGCAGGTTGAGCGCGAGGGTGCCGCTCATCGTGGCGATCCGGGCGGGATCGAGGCGGGGCTTTTCGACGGGCGCCAGCAGGGCGAAGCCTGCCGGGCGGGACACTGCGTGGACGTGGGCGCGGACCATGGTCAACCTCCTGTCAGGGTGGAGCGACGTGGGAACACACACCATGCAACGGACGGAACCGGCGATCGGGGTTGCCGACGCGCACGATCCGATTCCACGCTGCGCCGCGCCCCCGCCTGCGGCAATGCCATCGCGATGGACGGCGACGCACCGCCGACCGATGGGCGGCGCCTGCGGCGCGCATGCCCGCAAATGACGACGCCCGCGCGAGGCGGGCGTCGGGACGGCGACGGCAGGTCAGGGCGCGGGATCGGGATCGTGCCCAAGCCCGCCGGCTTCCGGATCCGGTGGCGGTTCCGCCCCCGGGATCTGCGCCTCGCCCTTGTTGCGTGGCTTGGGTTCGGCGTAGCCGGTGTTGCAGGCCGGCTCCGGATGGCCGGTGGGGATGTGGTTGGCGTCGGCGGGCGTGCGGGTGCCCATCTCAGCGCCCCAGCTCGAACACGACTTCGATGCCGATCGAGAGCGTGGTCTCGCCCGGCGCGACCGACGTCTCCTTCGCCATCATCGCGTCGCTGGCCATCGCCCGGACCATTGGCATCGGCCGGGGCAGGCTGGCGCCACCTTCACTGATGCTGACGATGCGACGCACCTGTAGGCCGAGCGCGTCGGAATAGGTGCGGGCCTGCGCCTGGGCCTTGCGCAGCGCGGACACGCGTGCCTCCGCGTAGGCCTCGTCCGGCTTGTCGACCTCGAAGCTCGGGCCGTTGATCTGGTTGGCGCCCTGCGCGGCCAGGGTGTCGAGGACCTTGCCCAGCCTGGCGAGGTCGCGGACCTTCACGTTCACCGTGTTGCTGGCTTGGTAGCCGGTGATCGTCGGCGGCTGGTTCTCGGCATAGCGGTACTGCGGGTTGAGGCTGATGCCGCTGGTCTGGATGTCGCGTTCGGCGATGCCGGCGCCGCGCAGGGCCGCCATCACCTTGTCCATCTGCACGGCATTCGCGCGCATCGCGGCGTTGGCATCGGCGGCCTGGGTGACCACGCCGGTGGAGATGGTGGCGACATCCGGCACGCGGGTGGCTTCGGCGGTCGTGGCGATCGACAGCAACGTGCCGTCCGCCGCGATCGGCGGGGCGGGTGGCATCGGGGATTGGGCGCTGGCCTGCATGGGGGCTCCGGCGGCAAGGGCGAGGGCGAGGGCGAGGGCGAGGGTGCGCAACACGGGCATGGTGGACTCCAGGAGGATGCAGGGGAAGGATGGCGCGGCCACGGTCGCCGCCGGGTGAACGCCACCACCGCAGTGAACGCGCGGTGAGCCGGAACGGGGTCGAGGCGGCTAGGGCGCGCGGGCGCTGCATGGCCCCGGGTTAGACTGCGGGCATGCTGCATCTTGCCTCGCGCTCGCCCCGGCGCGCCGAACTGCTGGCCCGGCTCGGGCTGGACTTCGGCGTCATCGACCTCGACCTGCCCGAACAGCGCGGCGCCGACGAAGCGCCCGCCGATTACGTGCGCCGGGTGGCGCGCGAAAAGGCCGGCGCCGGCCTGCTGCAGGTGGTCGCGGTGCCCGGCGCGGTGGTGCTGGGCGCGGACACCGAGGTGATCCTCGACGACGAGGTATTCGGCAAGCCCGCCGATGCCGCGGTGGCGGCGGCGATGCTGCGCCGGCTGTCTGGGCGCATGCACGAGGTGGTGACCGCAGTCTCGGTGGTCTCGGCCGGCCGCGAGCTGCAGGCGGTGTCGCGTTCCGAGGTCACCGTGGCGCCGCTCGGCGAGGACGACATCGCCCGCTACCTCGCGATCGGCGAGTGGCGGGGCAAGGCGGGCGCATACGCGATCCAGGGCCGCTTCGAGGCGCACATCGCGCACCTCTCCGGCAGTTACAGCGGGGTGATGGGCCTGCCGCTGCGCGAAACCGTCGGCCTGCTGCGCCAGTTCGGGCTGCCCGCATGAGCGAGGA
Source organism: Lysobacterales bacterium (assembly GCA_017302075.1). Taxonomy (GTDB): domain Bacteria; phylum Pseudomonadota; class Gammaproteobacteria; order Xanthomonadales; family Xanthomonadaceae; genus Thermomonas; species Thermomonas mangrovi. The sequence continues at coordinate 11,708 of JAFLEB010000044.1, read as the reverse complement.
ACTGCTGGTCAACGTGACTCCGCGCGAGACCCGCGTCGCGGTGGTCGAGAACGGCATGCTGCAGGAGCTGCACATCGAGCGCGGCAGCCAGCGCGGCGTGGTCGGCAACATCTACAAGGGCAAGGTGCAGCGGGTGATGCCCGGGATGCAGGCCGCCTTCGTGGACATCGGCCTGGAGCGCGCCGCGTTCCTGCACGCCAACGACATCTTCCGCAGCGCGCCGCTGGAGACCGCCGAGGGCGAGGCGCCCGCGCCGGTGCCGCCGCAGGTGCAGGTGCCGATCGCGGAGCTGCTGCGCGATGGCGCGGAGATCGTGGTGCAGGTGGTCAAGGACCCGATCGGCAGCAAGGGCGCCCGGCTCACCACGCAGCTGAGCATTCCCTCGCGCTACCTGGTGCTGCTGCCGCATTCGCGCGTGGTCGGGATCTCGGCGCGGATCGAGGACGAGGACGAACGCGCGCGGCTGAAGGGCCTGATCGCGGAGTTCGCGCCACCGTCGCGCGGGCAGGGCTTCATCGTGCGCACCAACGCCGAGGGCCAGCCGGCCGAGGCGCTGGCCGAGGATGTGGCCTACCTGGGGCGGGTGTGGGCGCTGGTCGAGCGCAACATCGCCGCGTCCAGGGTGGGCAGCTGCGTGTACGAGGACCTGAGCCTGCCCTTGCGCGCGGTGCGCGACCTGATCCGCCGCGACGTCGACAAGGTGAAGGTGGATTCGCGCGAGACCAGCGAGCGCCTGCGCGAGTTCGCCGCGCAGTACATGCCGGGCCTGGCGGAGAAGATCGAGCACTACGCCGGCGCGCGGCCGATCTTCGACCTGTACGGGGTGGAAGACGAGATCCAGCGCGCGCTGGACAAGGAAGTGCCGCTGAAGTCGGGCGGCTACCTGGTGATCGACCAGACCGAGGCGATGACCACGGTCGACGTCAACACCGGCAGCTTCCTCGGCCAGCGCAACCTCGAGGAGACCGTGTACCGCACCAACCTGGAGGCGGCGCAGGCGGTCGCGCGGCAACTGCGCCTGCGCAACCTGGGTGGGATCATCATCATCGACTTCATCGACATGGTGGATGCCGAGCACCGCCGGCAGGTGCTGCGCACCCTGGAAAAGCAGCTCGCGCGAGACCACGCCAAGACCACGGTCTACGACTTCTCGCCGCTGGGGCTGGTCGAGATGACCCGCAAGCGCACGGTGGAATCGCTGCAGCGCCAGCTCAGCGAGCCCTGCCACGAGTGCGGCGGGCGCGGCATGGTCAAGACCGCGGAGACGGTGACCTACGAGGTGTTCCGCGAGGTCGTGCGCGCGGTGCGCCAGTTCGATGCCGAACGCCTGCTGGTGATCGCCTCGCCGAAGGTGGTGGCGCGGATCACCGACGAGGAATCCAACGCGGTCGCCGAGCTCGAGGAATTCCTCGGCAAGTCGATCCGCTTCCAGGCCGATGCCCAGTACCTGCAGGAACAGTTCGATGTGGTCCTGCTCTGAGGCCGGCCGGCGCGGGCGTCGCCGGCGTTGAGCGACGCCGCGCACCCGGCGCACCACCCGCTGCCGCCGCGTCGTCGCTGGCGCTTGCTGCGGCGCGGGCTGGGTTATGCGCTGGCCAGCGTGCTGGTGCTGCTGGCGCTGGGCAACGGCATCGGCAGCCAGTTGCTGCCCTTGGCCGAGCGCCATCCCGACCGCATCGCCGCCTGGCTGCAGGCGCGCGTCGGCCAGCCGGTGGCCTTCGACCGCGTCGAAACCGAGTGGACCCGGCGGGGGCCGCTGTTGCGGCTGGACAACCTGCGCATCGGGCGTGGTGACGCGCCGCTGCGGATCGGCGATGCGGAAATCCTGGTCGCGCAGTACGCGGGGCTGTTGCCGTGGCGCTCGTTCACCGAGCTGCGCGTGCGCGGCCTGGACCTCACCCTCGAGCGCGACGACAGCGGGCGCTGGCAGGTGCGCGGCTTGCCCGGCCAGCAGGCGCAGGTCGACCCGCTGGCCACGCTGGAACGCCTCGGCGAGCTGCAGGTCTCGCATGCCCGCCTGCACGTGCGCGCGCCGGCGCTCGGGATCGAGACCCGCCTGCCGCGCATCGACCTGCGCATGCAGGTGGCCGGCAAGCGCGTGCGCGCGGGCGCGCATGCCTGGTTCCGGACCGGCGACCGGCCGATCGCCGCGGCCATCGACTTCGATCGCGGCACCGGCGACGGCCAGGTCTACGCCGGCCTGCGCGATGCCGACCTGCGCGCGTTCGCCGGGTTGCCGCGCATCGCCGGCGTCGTGCCGGTCGCCGGGCGCGGGCGGCTGCAGGCGTGGCTGGGCCTGCATGGCCATCGGATCGATGGGGTGCGTGCCGCTGCCACGCTGGAAGGCGTGGTGCTGCAGGGCGCGCCGCTGGTGGCCGGCGGCCCCGCGCCAACGCGCACCCTGGGCGCCGTGACGCTGGACGCGCGCTGGCGCGGCACGCTGCGCCAATGGCAGGCGCAGGCCACGCGCCTGCGGATCGGCAGCGGGCGGACGCCGGACGTGCTCGACGGACTGGCCGTGGCCGGCGGCGAGCGTTACGGCCTGCGCGCGGCGCGGCTCGATGCCGAACCGGTGCTGGCCGTGCTCGCGCTGGGCGATGCCGCCTCGCCGCGGCTGCGGCAGTGGCTGGCGGCCTCATCGGCGGGTGCGGTGCTCGAGGAGATGGCCATCAGCGGCGTGCGCGGCGGGGCGATGCAGGCACGCGCGCGCGTGCGCGGCCTGCATTTCGCGCCGGTCGGCAACAGCCCGGGCATGCGCGGCGTGTCCGGCGATTTCGTCGCCGATGCCGACGGCATGCGGCTGCGGTTCGATCCGAAGGCGGACGTCGCCTTCGATTGGCCCGCCGGCTTCGGCGTGGTCCACACGTTCACCCTGGATGGCGAAGCCCTGGCCTGGCACGACGCCGACGGCTGGACGGTGCAAACCCCTGGGCTGGCCATCGACGGCCGCGACCTGAAGGTCGACGCGCGCGGCGGGATCGGCTTCCCGGCCGGCGGCGGGCGCCCGCGCCTGGACATCGCCGCCGACATCGGCGGAGCGCCGGTCAAGGCGGCGCCCGGCTTCTGGATCCACCACCTCATGCCGAAGGCGACCATCGCCTGGCTGGACGCCGCGCTGCAGGGCGGGCGCCTGCGCGACGTGCACGCGGTGGTCGCCGGCGACCTGCGCGACTGGCCGTTCCGCGACGCGCCGAGCGCGGCCGGCGCCGGCCTGTTCCGCATCGACGCACGGATCGAGGATGGCCTGCTGAAGTTCCAGCGCGACTGGCCCGCCGCGGAGGGCGTGGACGCCGCGCTCCGCTTCCAGGCCGATGGCTTCACCCTGGCCGGCGCGGGGCGCCTGGCCGGCGTGCCCATCCCGGTGCTGAAGGCGGGCATCCCGCGCTTCGGCCACGCCGAGCTGTCGGTGGAGGCGCGCGCCACCGGCGATGCCGGGGCGATGCTCGCGATGTTGCGCAACAGCCCGCTGCAGCGCGAGTACGGGCCGACGATGGATGCCCTGCGCGCGAAGGGCGCCGCCGATGTCGGCTTCCGCATGCAGCTGCCGCTCTACCACGGCGCGCCACCGCCGCAGATCGACGGCACCGTGGCGCTGGCCGGCGCGCGGTTGGAGGAGACGCGCTGGGACCTGGTGTTCGAGGGCGTGCAGGGCAACGCGCGCTTCGACCGCTTGGGCTTCGTCGCCGAGGGCCTGCAGGTGCGCTACGCCGGCTTGCCCGGGGCGCTGTCGCTGCGCGCCGGTCCGCACGTGCGCGACCCGAAGCAGGCCTTCGAGGCCGACCTGCAGGCGACCGTCGGCATCGATGCCCTGCTCGCCAAGGCGGGCAGCAGCATGGACTGGCTGCTGCCATGGGTGGACGGGCGCTCGCCGTGGACCGTGTCGCTGGGGATCCCGCGCGGGGCGGCGCAGGCCGCGCCACCGACCCAGTTGCGGCTGCGCTCCAGCCTGGTCGGCACCGCGATCGACCTGCCGGAACCCTTGCGCAAGCCGGCGACGCAAGCGCTGCCGGCGACCGTCGACGTTACCCTGCCGATGGAGCGCGGCGAGGTGGCGGTGAACCTCGGCAACCTGTTGTCCCTGCGCAGCCGCAGCAACGGGCGGCAAACCGGGGTGCGCGCGCGGCTCGGGGGCGGCACCGTGGAGGCGCCGCCGGTGCACGGCCTGCAGGTCGAAGGACGGGTACAACGCCTGGAGGCACTGGACTGGATCGGCGTGGTGTCGGGGCAGGCTGGCGGCGACGGACTGCCGCTGCGCCGCATCGAGGTGCAGGCCGATGCCCTGCGCCTGCTCGGCGCCGATTTCGCCGATGCGACGCTGGTGCTCGCACCCGCGCCACGCGGCACCGCGGTGCAGGTGCGCGGTGCCGGCATCGAGGGCTCGCTGCTGGTGCCGAGCGCGGATGGCGCGCAGGTGGCCGGCCGCTTCGAGCGCTTCCACTGGACTTTGCCCGGATTGGGCGTGGCGCAGGCGGGGGCCGCCGCGCCGGTCGCTGGCGCGCGCGAGGGCTTCGACCCGGCGCGCATCCCGCCGCTGTTGTTCGACATCGCCGACTTGCGCCTCGGCGAGGCTGTGCTGGGCAACGCCCGGTTCCGCAGCGTGCCCGGCGGCGGTGGCCTGCGCATGGAGGAATTCACGACCCGCGGCGGCAAGCAACGCCTGCGCGCCAACGGGACCTGGAGCGGACGCGCGGCCACTGCGCGCACGCAGTTGCGGCTGGACGTGGACAGCGATGACGTCGGCGCGCTGTTGGGCGGCCTCGGCCTGGGCGGCCAGTTGGCGGGCGGCAAGGGCAAGCTGGGCGTCGAGGCCGGCTGGCGCGGCGGCCCGGATGCCTTCGCCCTGGCCGCGCTGGATGCGCAGGTCGCGGTGGACGTGAAGAACGGCCGGCTGCTGCAACTGGAACCGGGTGCCGGGCGCGTGCTCGGCCTGCTCGGGATCGCGCAGCTGCCGCGACGCCTGACCCTGGATTTCCGCGACTTCTTCGACAAGGGCTTCGCCTTCGACCGCATCCACGGCAACGTGCGCATCGCGCAGGGCGAGGCCGGCACCGACGACCTGGCGATCCTCGGCCCCGCCGCCGACATCCATGTGCGTGGCAGCACGGACCTGCGCGCGCAGCGCTTCGACCAGACCGTGGACGTGTATCCGAAATCCGGTGGCCTGCTCACCGCGGTCGGCGCGATCGCCGGCGGTCCGGTCGGCGCGGCGGTCGGCGCGGTGGCCAATGCCGTCCTCGACAAGCCCATGCAGGGCATCGGCGCCCGACGCTACCGCATCACCGGCCCCTGGCAGTCGCCGAAGGTGGAGACGCTGGAGCGTCCACCGCCCGCGGCCCGCACCCCGAAGCCGGCACCCCCGCCGGCTTGATCGGCGCGCCGGCGCCGCCATCTCTCCCGTATCTCGACCCGAAGACCCGCATGAACGCACTGGCCCTCGCCGAATCCCGCCTGCTCGCGCCCACCGGGCTCGATGCCGCCACGCTCGAACGCACCTTCGCCGCGTTGCTCGGCCCCGGCGTCGACTTCGGCGACCTGTATTTCCAGCATGCGCGGCGTGAAAGCTGGAGCATGGAGGACGGCATCGTCAAGGACGGGGCGCACAGCATCGAGCAGGGCGTCGGCGTGCGCGCGATCTCCGGCGAGAAGACCGGGTTCGCCTATGCCGACGACCTCGATGCCGCGGCGCTGGTCGCCTCCGCGCAGTCGGCGCGGGCGATCGCGCGCGATGGCCGGCAACACGGGCCGCAGGCGCTGCAACGCAGCCCGGGCCGCGCGCTATATCCCGCGCTGGACCCGGTGGATGCGATGGCCAACGAGGCCAAGGTCGCGGTGCTGCGCCGCGTCGACGCGCTGGTGCGCGCGCTCGATCCGCGCGTGCAGCAGGTGATGGTCGGCCTGACCGGCGGCGTCGACACCGTGCTGGTGGCGCGCAGCGACGGCGTGCTCGCCGGCGACGTCCGTCCCTTGGTTCGGATGAACGTGCAGGTGATCGTCGAGCAGGGCGGTCGCCGCGAATCCGGCTACGCCGGCTTCGGTGGTCGCTATTCGTACGACGAGCTGCTGGCCGACGACAAGCCGGAACGCTTCGCCCGCGAGGCATTGCGGCAGGCGCTGGTGAACCTGGAGGCGGTGGACGCGCCGGCCGGGGTGATGCCGGTGGTGCTCGGCAGCGGATGGCCCGGCGTGCTGCTGCACGAGGCGGTCGGCCACGGGCTGGAGGGCGACTTCAACCGCAAGGGCACCAGCACCTATGCCGGGCGCATCGGCCAGCAGGTCGCGGCCAGGGGCGTGACCATCGTCGACGATGGCACCCTCGAAGGCCGGCGCGGCTCGCTGAACGTCGATGACGAGGGCACCCCGACCCAGTGCACCACGCTGATCGAGGACGGCGTGCTGGTCGGCTACATGCAGGACACCCTCAACGCGCGCCTGTCCGGCGTGGCGCCCACCGGCAACGGCCGCCGCGAATCGTTCGCGCACCTGGTGATGCCGCGCATGACCAATACCTACATGCGCGCCGGCACGCACGACCCGCAGGAGATGATCCGGTCGGTGAAGAAGGGGCTGTACGCGGTCAACTTCGGTGGCGGCCAGGTCGACATCACCAGCGGCAAGTACGTGTTCAGCGCGACCGAGGCCTACCTGATCGAGGACGGCAGGGTCACCGCGCCGGTGAAGGGCGCCACCCTGATCGGCAACGGCCCGGAGACCATGCAGAAGGTGGCGATGGTCGGCCACGACATGGCCCTGGACGACGGCGTCGGCACCTGCGGCAAGGATGGGCAGTCGGTGCCGGTCGGCGTCGGCCAGCCGTCGCTGCTGATTTCCGAGCTGACCGTCGGCGGCACCCGCGCGGGCTGATCAGGCGTGCGCGTCGTCGTCCAGGTCTGCGTCGTCGTCGGCCGCATCGCCGGCGTCCGCGGCATGCGCGGCGTCGGCGTCCAGCGCGTGCAGGGCCTTCAGTTCGCGGAACAGTTCGCGGAACGCGCGCGGCGGCTTGTTGCGCTTGCGCTCCTCGTGCGCGTTGCGGACCAGCTGGCGCAGGTGCTGGCGGTCGGCTTCGGGATGCGCCGCCAGCAGCTCGGTCATCGCGTCGTCGCCGTGGTCGCCGAGGAGCGCGTCGCGCAGCGCCTCGATCCGGTGCATCGCGGCGGTTTCCTTGCGCGCGGCCTCGCCATCCTTGGACATCGCGTCGCGGATCGCGTCGAGCACGTCCTCGTCCAGCTTGCGCATCTGCTTGGCCAGGAACGCGACCTGGCGCTTGCGCGCGCCGTGCGAGGTGATCCGCTGGGTGTCGCGGATGTGCGGCATCAAGCCCTCGGGAATCGGCAGCCGGCCGAGTTGCGCGGCGGTCATCGCCACCAGCTGTTCGCCAAGCTCCAGCACGTCCAGCGCCGCGCGCCGTTGCTGGCTGCGGCTTGGGCTGAAGAACTCACCGGTTTCGTCGTCGCGTCCTCGCATCGCCACAGGATAAGCCATTGAACAGTCCCGCATCCGCCCCGCACGTCCTCGAGACCGCCCACGCCCGCGACGACAGCCCCGCGCGCCTGCAGCGCCTGTCGGCGATCGCCGAGCGCCTGCTCGACCGCGCGCGCGCCAGCGGCGCCAGCCAGGCGGAGGTGACCTGCAACGAGGACACCGGCCTTGCGGTGAACGTGCGCATGGGCGAGGTGGAGACGGTCGAGGCCACCCAGGACCGCGGCATCTCGGTCACCGTGTACTTCGGCCAGCGCAAGGGCAGCGCCAGCACCGCCGACCTGCGCGAGGAGAGCCTGGAGGCGACGGTGGCGCAGGCCTGCGCGATCGCCCGCCACACCGAGGACGATGCCGCCGCCGGCCTGGCCGATGCCGCGCTGATGGCGACCACCCTGCGCGAGTTCGACAGCTGGCACCCGTGGGACATCGATGCGCAGCGCGCGATCGACCTGGCCCTGGCCTGCGAGCAGGCAGGCCGCGAGGTCGATCCGCGGATCGGCAATTCCGATGGCGCGTCGCTGAACCGCAATGCCTCGGTCAGCGTGTACGCGAATTCCCACGGCTTCCTCGGCGCGGAGCGCGGCACCTCGCACAGCCTCGGCTGCGCGCTGATCGCCGGCGAGGGCGACGCGATGCAGCGCGACGGCTGGTACAGCCTGGCGTTGGCGCCGGGCGACCTGGCGTCGCCGGGGGTGGTGGGGCGCACCGCCGCGCAGCGCACGCTGGAACGGCTGGATCCGCGCCACTTGCCGACCTGCGAGGTGCCGGTGCTGTTCCATGCGGAGATGGCGCGATCGCTGGTCGGCAGCTTCGTCGGCGCGGTCAGCGGCGGTGCCCTGTATCGCAAGGCGAGCTTCCTGCTGGACAGCGCGGGCTCGCGGGTCTTCCCCGACTGGTTCGCCATCGACGAGCTGCCGTTCCTGCCGCGCGGTTGGCGCTCCGCGGCCTTCGACGCCGAAGGCGTGGCCACCCGCGAGTCGCCGCTGGTCGCGGGCGGCATCGTCCAGCGCTACGTGCTCGGCAGTTACTCGGCGCGCAAGCTGGGCCTGCAGAGCACCGCCAACGCCGGTGGCGTGCACAACCTGCAAGTGCGCGCCAATGCCGGCGGCCTGGATGCGCTGGTCGCCGGCATGCAGCGTGGCCTGCTGGTCACCGAACTGATGGGGCAGGGCGTCAACCAGATCACCGGCGACTACTCGCGCGGGGCGGCCGGGTTCTGGGTGGAGGGCGGCAGGATCGCCTACCCGGTGGACGGGATCACCATCGCCGGCAACCTGAAGGCGATGTTCGCGGCGGTCGAGGCGGTCGGCGACGACGTGGATCCGCGCTCGCACATCCGCACCGGCGCGATCCTGGTGGGACGCATGACCGTGGCCGGCGCCGGTTGAGGCGGCGCTTGGCCTCGGGCGACGGCGCTTGGCGTTATCCTCGGGCAAGCGGCAGCCGCCGCAGTCCCCGGGGAAACGCTCCATGAGTCCGAATGCACCTGATCCCGTGTCCGTCCCACCGCCGCCGCCGAGCGCCGGCGGCCCGCCGCAGGAAGAGCGGCAATGGGCGATGTTCGCCCACCTGTCCGCGCTCGCGGGCGGCCTGCTCACGTCCGCCATCGGCGGCTGGGGTTTTTTCCTGGGCCCGCTGGTGATCTGGCTGATGAAGAAGGACAGCATGCCCTTCGTCGCCGACCAGGCGAAGGAGTCGTTGAACTTCAACATCACCGTGTCGGCGATCTTCCTGGTCTTGCTGGTCCTGAGCCTGGTCACCCTCGGCATCGGCTTCATCATCACGCTGCCGATCATGCTGATCGTGGGCATCGCGGCGCTGGTGCTGATCATCATGGCCGCGATCAAGGCCAACGACGGCATCGCCTACCGCTATCCGTTCACCATCCGCCTGGTCAAGTAAGCCGGCCGCCGGCGGGCGTTCGTCGCCCGCCGGTCGCCTTCGTCGCCGCGCCGGGCGTTTCGTCGACGCATCCCTTGCGTGGCTGCGGGGCGTCCCCATCCTCGATGCAACGCCGGAATGGTTCCGGCCGGAGCCGACGATGGAAGCCACGACCGTTCAGACCCTCTCCCCGAGCCAGAGCGATCGCCTGTGGGCGGCTGGTGCGCACGCGGGTGCGCTGCTGGCGGCGCTGGCGACCAGCTGGAGCGCCGGCATCGCCGGGGCGCTGGCCGCGTTCGCGGTGTGGATGCTGGTGCGCGACCGCAGCGAGTTCGCGGCCACGCACGCGAAGGAAGCCCTCAACTTCAACCTCAGCATGCTGCTGTACGCGATCGCCGCGGTCGCCATCGGCGTGGTGCTGGTCGGCGCGACCGTGCTCACCCTCGGCCTCGGCCTGCTGGTGACCGCGCCCGCCGGCTTGCTGCTGGTGCTGGCGTATGCCGCGATCGCGGTGACGTGGCTGGTGTGCAGCCTGATCGCGGCGTTCAAGGCCTACGACGGCCAGGACTACCGCTACCCGCTCACCCTGCGCCTGTTCGGCTGAGGCACGGCCTCAGCGGTCGCGCTCGACCACCTGGCGGGCGAGCGCGGCCAGCGCAGCGGTGTCGATGTCGAGGCCGTCGAGCGCGTCGTGCATGGCCGCGGCAAGGGCCTCGAGGCGGCGGCGGCTGGCCTCGATGCCGACCAGCGCCGGGAATGTTGCCTTGGCCTGCGCCAGATCTTTGCCTGCGGTCTTGCCGAGGGTGGCGGCATCGCCCTCGACGTCGAGCAGGTCGTCGCGGACCTGGAAGGCCAGTCCCAGCGCGTCGGCGTAGCGGTCGAGCGCGGCCGCCTGCGCCGGGTTCGCCCGGCCCGCCATCGCCCCCAGACGCACCGCGCAGCGCAGCAGCGCCCCGGTCTTCAGCGCGTGCAGGCGCTCCAGCCCGGCGAGGTCGATGCCGGCGGATGCGCCCGTCGCGTCGATGTCCAGCGCCTGGCCGCCGCACATGCCGGCGACGCCGGCGGCACGCGCCAGCTCGGCGAGCATCGCCACCCGGCGTTCGGCGTCGAGCGATGCGCGCGCAAGGCAGTCGAAGGCCAGCGCCTGCAGGGCATCGCCGGCGAGGATCGCGGTGGCTTCGTCGAAGGCGACGTGCACGGTCGGGCGGCCACGGCGCAGGCTGTCGTCGTCCATCGCCGGCAGGTCGTCGTGGACCAGCGAATAGCAATGCACGAGTTCCACCGCGGCGGCAGCGGCATCCAGCGCGTCGTCATCGACGCCGAACGCGGTGCCGGTGGCGTAGGCGAGCAGCGGACGCATGCGCTTGCCGCCGTTGAGCACGCCATGGCGCATGGCGGCGTGCAGCCGGGCGGGCGACGCGGCCGGGTCCGGCAGCACGCGGTCCAGCGTCGCCTCGACCCGCGCGCGCCACGCCGCGAAGCGCGGCTCAGGCATCGTCGCCGGCGTCGAACGGGCGGCCGAGCTCCGGCTGGGCGGGATCGCTCAGCAGGCGCACGCGCAACTCGGCCTGCTCCAGCGCGGCCTGGCAGTGGCGGTACAGGCCGACGCCGCGCTCGTAGGCAGCCAGCGACGCCTCGAGGCTGAGCTCGCCGCTTTCCATGCGGGCGACGAGGTCTTCGAGCGCCTGCATCGACTGCTCGAAGTCGGCGACGGGCGAGGCATCGGGCGTTGCGGCGGGTTTGCGGGCCATGCAGCCAGTTTACGCCACGGCCGTCCATTGCAGCCGCGCGCCGCGCGCGTCCAGCCAGTTGGCCAGCGTGGCCGAGCAGAGGCGGTCGCCGGCGGCGAGCAGGGTGCCATCCGCGGCCGACAGCAGCGGCAGCCGCTCGCGTTGCCATGGCGGCACGCGGGCGTCCTGCAGCAGGTGCTTCAACGCATGGTCGTGGCGGCGTCGCGGCAGGCGCAGGCGTTCGCCGCCGCGCCGGGCGTGCACGATGACCTCGCGGTCGAAGCCGTCCGCTCCCAGTAATTCGAGCGTGTCGCCGGTCGGCAGTCGCAACGGCGCCCGCCCATCCCACGTGGCCCACCAGTCGCGCGGCAACGGCGCGCGCAGCGGCCCGGCATGCAAGAGGTCGCGCCAGCGTTGCACGCGCGCGCCATGCCAGTCGAAACGCGCACGCGCATCCGGGCGGGCGTCGAGCAGGTCCGCCTCGATGCACGCGCTGCCATGCGCCGGCAGCGCGCTCGAAGCGATTGGTCTTGTGGATCAGTTCGTGGCCGACGTTGATCGCCACCGCACCGCCGACGGTGCCGAGCGAGGCGATCAAGCCGGCAAGCGCCAGGGCCGGCA
>JAFLEB010000043.1 GCA_017302075.1 Lysobacterales bacterium | reverse complement strand
CGGTCTCGCCGTCGCCGAGGAAGCACCACACCTTGCGGTCGGTCTTCGGCATCAGGCCGCGCGCCTCCAGGTACTTCCAGCTGCGCGCCTGGTAGATCGCGGCGATCGGGCCCAGGCCCATCGACACGGTCGGGGTCTGCCAGAAGTCCGGCATCAGCCAGGGATGCGGGTAGCTGCTGATGCCGCGGCCGTCGACTTCCATGCGGAAGTTGTCGAGCTGCGACTCGCTGATCCGGCCCTCGAGGAAGGCGCGGGCGTAGATGCCCGGGCTGCTGTGGCCCTGGATGTACAGCAGGTCACCCGGATGATTTTCCGAGGGCGCGCGCCAGAAGTGGTTGAAGCCGACGTCGTACAGGGTCGCCGAGGACGCGAAGCTGGCGATGTGGCCGCCCAGCTCGCCGGGCTTGCGGTTGGCGCGCACCACCATCGCCATCGCGTTCCAGCGGATCATCGAGCGGATCCGCCATTCCAGCGTGGCGTCGCCCGGGAAGGCCGGCTCCAGGTGGGTGGGGATGGTGTTGATGTACTCGGTGGTGGGCGCGAACGGCAGGTGCGCGCCGGCGCGGCGGGTCAGCTCGACCATGCCTTCCAGCAGCTGGTGCGCGCGGCCCGCGCCGTCGTGGTCGATGACCGCCTTCAGCGATTCGATCCACTCCCGCGACTCCTGCGGATCCGGATCGTTCTGGAGCATTTCGTTGAGCCAGTGCATCGTGCGCGTCCTCGCCAGGCGGTCGGTCGGGGGCCGAGTCTAGCAAGCGCGACGGCCGCGACGATGCTGCATCGCGTCGCGATCAGGTTTTGATCCGGGTAAATAGTGGGCCGCCGCCACGGCGCGACGGCAAGCGCGCTCCGACGCCGTCGTGAAGGCAGCCTTCACGGCCATGAACCGTATCCTCGCGCGGCGTGCCCGGCCCGGCTGCGCCGGCAACGGGCCGGCATCGGGGCGCGGGCCGGCGTGCCGCCCCGTCCGATGCACTCCATCACCCGCCACGCCTGGTTGCTCGGCGTCCTGCTGGTCGCCGCGATCCTGTTGATCGTGGTCGGCCCGCTGCTGGTGGTGCGCTCGGCCCACGACCAGGCGGAGCAGGCGGCGCAGCGCGTCATCCACACCTCCGAGGTCAAGGCCACGGTGCAGGCGCTGATGTACGACCTGCGCAACCGCGAATCGGCCACCCTGGCGTACGCGGTGGGCCACGACACCGCCGCCATCCGCGAGCGGCTGGAGGAAAGCCGCCGCGAGATCCCGCTGAACCTGGCCAAGGTCAAGGAGCTGACCCGCGACAACCCCGAGCAGCAGGTCCGGGTCGGCCAGTTGGAGGCGATGATCAACCAGCGCGGGCAGATCTCCGCGGACATCCTCGCCCGCCCGCCGGGACAGGCCGGCGAATACCAGGTCGAATGGCTGCTGGACCGCAACCCGCTGCGGGTGATCGGCAAGCAGATCGCCGACACCGAAGAGGCGCTGCTGGCACAGCGCACCGCGCAGGCCGCCGTCCTCGACCAGCGCAGCGACACCGTGACCTGGGCCGCCGCCGCCGCGCAGCTGCTGCTGCTGGCCGGCATCGCCCTGCTGCTGCGCTGGCAGCTCGCCAGCCGGCGCAGCGCGGAAGCCGCCGCCGCGCGCTCCAGCGCGCGCGCGCAGGCGGTGCTGCAGACCGTGCGCGAGCCGGTGGTGCTGCTCGACGAACAGCTGCGGGTGGCGATGCACAACCCGGCATTCGCGGAAGTGTTCGAGGTCGGCGACGACGCGGTCGGCCGCGACATCGCGGAGATCGGCGGCGACACCTGGGCCACCGCCGAGATCCGCCAGCGCCTGGGCGACGTGCTGGCCCGTGGCCGCGAGCTGTGGGACCACGAGGTCGCCAGCGGCGGCCGCGTGCTGCTGGTCAACGCGCGGCGCATGGAACTGCCCGATGGCGACGGCAGCGTGGCCCTGGTCACCGCCAACGACGTCAGCGCGCAGAAGGCCGCCGAGCAGCGCGTGCGCGAGCTCAACCGCCAGCTGCAGGGCAAGGTGGACCAGGTCACCGACGTCAACCGCGAGCTGGAGGCCTTCAGCTACTCGGTGTCGCACGACCTGCGCGCGCCGCTGCGCCACATCGGCGGTTTCGCCGACAAGCTGGGCCGCCACCTCGGCGACCGCAACGACGAGAAGTCGCTGCACTACATCAGCGTGATCACCACCTCGGCGCGGCGGATGTCGCGGCTGATCGACGACCTGCTGGTGTATTCGCGGCTGGGCCGCAGCGCGATGCGCCTGCAGCCGGTGGACATGCAGTCGGTGGTCGACGAGACCCGCGCGCTGCTCGACGCCAACAACGCCAACGACCATCCCGGCCACCGCATCGAGTGGCGCATCCAGCCGCTGCCGATCCTGGTCGGCGACGAGAACATGCTGCGCCAGGTCTGGCTCAACCTGCTGTCGAACGCGGTCAAGTACAGCGCGCGCAGCGAGCCCTCGGTGGTCGAGGTCGGCTATCGCCGGCTCGACGACGGCGACTACGAGTTCACCGTCGCCGACAACGGCGTCGGCTTCGACATGGCCTACGCCGGCAAGCTGTTCGGCGTGTTCCAGCGCCTGCACGGCGTCAGCGAGTTCGAGGGCACCGGCATCGGCCTGGCCAGCGTGCGCCGCGTGCTGGCCCGCCACGGCGGCGCGATCCGCGCCGAATCCGCGCCCGGCGAAGGCGCCCGCTTCATCTTCACCCTGCCCGCCCCGGGCGACTCCAACCAACTGGACCCGACGCCATGACCCCGATCATCCGCTCCATCCTGCTCGCGGAAGACAGCCCGGCCGATGCCGAGATGGCGATCGACGCCCTGCGCGAGGCGCACCTCGCCAACCCCATCGTGCACGTCGAGGACGGCATCGAGGCGCTCGACTACCTGCTGATGCGCGGCAGGCACGCGGGCCGCGCCGAGGGCCTGCCGGCGGTGCTGCTGCTGGACATCAAGATGCCGCGCATGGACGGCCTGGAAGTGCTGCGCCAGCTGCGCGGCGACGAGCGCTTCAAGCGCCTGCCGGTGGTGGTGCTGACCTCCTCGCGCGAGGAGACCGACCTGGCCCGCAGCTGGGACCTCGGGGTGAACGCCTACGTGGTCAAGCCGGTGGACTCCGAGCAGTTCTTCCATGCGGTGAAGACGCTCGGCAAGTTCTGGGCGGTGCTCAACGAAACCCCGAACGACGAGTGACGCCATGCTGCGCATCCTCCTGGTCGAGGATTCGCCCGACGACGCGGAGCTGCTCCGCTTCGCGCTGGACGATGCCGGCATCGACCACGAGCTGCGCCGCGCGTGGTCGCGGGCCTCGCTGCTCGAGGCGCTCGGCGACTTCACGCCCAGCGTGGCGGTGAGCGACCTGCACCTGCCGGGCTTCTGCGGCGCCGAGGCGCTGCGGCTGGTGCAGGCGCAACGCCCGGGCCTGCCGATGGTGCTGCTGTCCGGCGCGCCCGCCGAGGCGCCGGGCGACCTGCCCGCGCGCGTGCTCGACAAGGCCGCGCTGCACGGCCTGCCCGCGCTGCTGCGCGGGATGCTGGCCGCCTGAGCGTCAGCCGCCGTCGCGCATCGCGACGCGGATCTGCGCTTCCACCGCGACGATCGCGGTCATGTTGACGATCCGCCGCGAGGTCGCGGCCGGGGTCAGGATGTGCGCCGGCTGGTCCAGGCCCATCAGGATCGGGCCGATCGCCACCCCGCCGGTCGCCACCCGGATCAGGTTGTAGCCGATGTTGGCGGCGTCGAGGTTCGGCATCACCAGCAGGTTGGCGCGGCCCTTCAGCGTGGTGTTGGGCATGATCCGCTGGCGCAGCAATTCGTCCCACGCGGTGTCGGCCATCATCTCGCCGTCCACCTCCAGCTTCGGCACGCGCTGGCGGATGATTTCGTAGGCGCGGCGCATCTTGGCCGCGCTGGCGTCCTGGTGGCTGCCGAAGTTGGAATGCGACAGCAGCGCGACTTTCGGCTCGATGCCGAACAGGCGCAGGCGGTAGCTGGCCTGCAGGGTGGCCTCGGCGATCTGCTCGGCCGACGGGTCCAGCTGTACGTGGGTGTCGACGAAGAACCACGCGCCCTTGTCGTTGATCACCCCGGTCATCGCCGCGGTGCCCTGCACGCCGGGCTCGAAGTCGAACACGCTGCGCAGGTAGCCCAGCTTCTTGTGGTAGCGGCCGACGATGCCGGTGATCAGGCCGTCGGCCTCGCCGCGCTCGACCATCAGCGCGGCGATCAGGGTGGGCCGCGAGCGCAGCAGGTTCTTGGCCGCGTCCGGGGTCACCCCGCGGCGCTCGGTCAGCGCGTGGTACTGGCGCCAGTAGTCGTCGAAGCGCGGGTCGTCGTTGACGTTGGTGAGCTCGAAGTCGACGCCGGCGCGCATGCGCAGGCCGAGCTTGGCGATGCGGTTCTCGATCACCTCCGGGCGGCCGATCAGGATCGGCTTGGCCAGGCCCTCGTCGATCACCGTCTGCACCGCCTGCAGCACCACGAATTCCTCGCCCTCGGCGTAGACCACGCGCTTGCGGTCGGCGCGCGCGCGCTCGTACACCGGCTTCATCATCAGGCTGGTGCGGTGGATGAACTGGCTGAGGTGGTCGCGGTAGCCGGCGAGGTCGGCGATCGGCCGCTCGGCGACGCCGGAGTCCATCGCTGCCTGCGCCACCGCCGGCGCCAGCATGGTCAGCAGGCGCGGGTCGAACGGGCGCGGGATCAGGTACTCGCGGCCGAAGGTCGGCACCTCGCCGCCGTAGGCGGAGCCGAGGTCGGAGGCCTCCATCCGCGCCAGCCCGGCGATCGCGCGCACGCAGGCCAGCTTCATCGCCTCGTTGATCCCGGTCGCGCCCACGTCCAGCGCGCCGCGGAAGATGTAGGGGAAGCACAGCGCGTTGTTGACCTGGTTCGGGTAGTCGCTGCGCCCGGTGGCGATGATGCAGTCCGGGCGCACCGCCTTGGCGTCCTCCGGCAGGATCTCCGGGTAGGGGTTGGCCAGCGCCAGGATGATCGGGTTGGGCGCCATCGTGGCGACCATCTCCGGCTTCAGCACGCCGCCGGCGGACAGGCCGAGGAAGATGTCGGCGCCGTCCACGATTTCGGCCAGCGTGCGCTTGTCGGTGTCGCGCGCGTAGCGCGCCTTGTCCGGGTCCAGCCCCGGGCGGCCGCGGTGGATCACGCCTTCGCGGTCGAACGCCAGGATGTGCTCCGGCTTCAGGCCCAGCGCCACCAGCATGTCCAGGCAGGCGATGCCGGCCGCGCCGGCGCCGGCGGTGGCCAACCTGACGTCCTCGATGCGCTTGCCCGCCACTTCCAGCGCGTTCAGCACCGCCGCGCCGACGATGATCGCGGTGCCGTGCTGGTCGTCGTGGAACACCGGGATCTTCATCCGCTCGCGCAGCTTGCGCTCGACGATGAAGCACTCCGGCGCCTTGATGTCCTCGAGGTTGATGCCGCCGAAGGTGGGCTCCAGGCTGGCGATGATGTCGACCAGCTTGTCCGGGTCGCGCTCGTCGATCTCGATGTCGAACACGTCGATGCCGGCGAACTTCTGGAACAGCACGCCCTTGCCTTCCATCACCGGCTTGCCGGCCAGCGGGCCGATGTCGCCCAGGCCGAGCACCGCGGTGCCGTTGGTGACCACCGCGACCAGGTTGCCGCGTGCGGTGTACTCGCTGGCCTGGCGCGGGTCGGCGGCGATCTCCTCGCAGGCGTAGGCGACGCCCGGCGAGTAGGCCAGGGCGAGGTCGCGCTGGGTCACCATCGGCTTGGTCGCGGTGACCCGGATCTTCCCCTTCGGCGCGAGGCGGTGGTAGTCGAGCGCGGCCTGCTTGAGGTCGTCGTGGCTGGGCGTGTCGGACATCGGAACCATACCCGGTGGGTGGATCGGGGATGATACCCGCCCACCCCGCCCGCGACCCCGGGCCACGGAGGCATCGCCATGCTGGAACTGGATACCGTGCAGACCCTCGCCCTCGGCGGGCTGGCGCTGTTCCTGGGCTACGGCCTGTGCCGCGCGGTCCCGGTGCTGGGCCGCTACAACCTGCCGCCCCCGGTGGTGGGCGGGCTGGTGTTCGCCCTGCTGGCGACGTTGGCGCACGCACGCGGCACCACCCTCTACACCCTCGACACCAGCCTGCAGACGCCGCTGATGGTGGCGTTCTTCACCACCCTCGGCTTCAACGCCAGCCTGCGCCTGCTGCGCATCAGCGGCCGCCAGGTGGCGCTGTTCCTGCTGCTGGCCACGGTGCTGGCGGTGCTGCAGAACCTGCTGGGCGCGGCGGTGGCCACCGCCTTCGGCCTGCCGCCGCTGTTCGGGGTGCTGGCCGGCTCCACCACCCTGACCGGCGGGCCGGCGACCGGGCTGGCCTTCGCGCCGCTGTTCGAGGCCGCCGGCGTGCAAGGCGCGGCGACGATCGCCGTGGCCACCGCGATGTCCGGCATCCTCCTCGGCGGGCTCATCGGCGCGCCGCTGGCGACCCTGATGATCCGCCGCCACCGGCTGG
Organism: Lysobacterales bacterium; assembly: GCA_017302075.1. GTDB lineage: Bacteria > Pseudomonadota > Gammaproteobacteria > Xanthomonadales > Xanthomonadaceae > Thermomonas > Thermomonas mangrovi. Next base: position 12,406 of record JAFLEB010000043.1, on the reverse strand, counting down.
TCTCGATGCAGCCCGGGTCGCGGGTCGCGCCCGACGATGCCGGCCCGGTCGAGGCCGGCACCGAGGCCCAGCGCGAATACCGCGCGCTCAAGAGCCTGGTGATGATCCTGCTGGCGATGTGGCTGGGCGGCTGGGTCAGCGGCCTGCTGGAAGGCGCCGGGCTGACCCTGCCCGCCTACGTCGGCGCGATGCTGGTCGGCGCGGTGGTGCGCAACCTCGACGACCGCTTCGGCTGGTTCGGCCTGTCGGTCCCGACTACCGACCTGGTCGGCAATGTCAGCCTGTCGCTGTTCCTGGCGGTGGCGCTGATGAACCTCAAGCTGTGGGAGCTGGCCGGGCTGGCCGCGCCGCTGGTGGTCAACCTCGGCCTGCAGGCGGCGCTGGTCGCGGTGTTCTGCCTGGTCGTGCTGCGCGCGATGGGCCGCGACTACGATGCTGCGGTGATGTCCGGCGGGTTCTACGGCTTCATGATGGGCACCACCGCGAACGCGATGGCGGTGATGCGCGCGCTGGTCGAACGCTATGGCGCCGCGCCGCGTGCGTTCCTCGTCGCACCGCTGGTGGGCGCGTTCTTCATCGACTTCACCAATGCGCTGCTGATCACCGGCTTCCTCAACCTCTGGCGCTGAGCACTCAGTCGTCGGCCAGCACCGCGCGGTCGCCGGGGCCGGCGGCGGGGTCTGGTGGCGCGGCCAGCGGGCCGGGCCGCCCCTCCAGCGCGGCGGCCAGCGCCTCGCGATCCAGCGCGCCGTCCCAGCGCGCGACCACCACCGTCGCCACCGCGTTGCCGATGAAGTTGGTCAGCGAGCGGCACTCGCTCATGAACCGGTCCACGCCGAGGATCAGCGCCATCCCGGCCACCGGGACCTCGGGCACCACCGCCAGCGTGGCCGCGAGGGTGATGAAGCCGGCGCCGGTCACCCCGGCCGCGCCCTTGGAACTGAGCATCGCCACCAGCAGCAGGGTGAGCTGGTGGCCGAGGCTGAGCTGGGTGTCGGTGGCCTGGGCGATGAACAGCGCGGCCAGGGTCATGTAGAGGTTGGTGCCGTCGAGGTTGAACGAGTAGCCGGTGGGCACCACCAGCCCGACCACCGGCTTCGCGCAGCCCGCGCGCTCCAGCTTCTCCATCAGCGACGGCAGCGCCGATTCCGATGACGAGGTGCCCAGCACCAGCAGCAATTCCGCCTTCAGGTAGCGCACCAGCTTGAGGATCGAGAACCCGGACAGCCGCGCCACCGCACCGAGCACCACCAGCACGAACAGCAGCGCGCTCGCGTAGAACGCACCGACCAGCCAGGCCAGGTTGGCGAGCACCGCCAGCCCGTACTTGCCGATGGTGAAGGCGATCGCGCCGAATGCGCCGACCGGCGCCGCGCGCATCAGCAGGTGGACGACGCGGAACACCGCCGCCGACAGCGCCTCGAGCAGGGCCAGCAGCGGCCGCCCGCGCGCGCCAGACTGCGCCAGCGCGATCCCGAACAGCACCGCGACGAGCAGCACCTGCAGGATGTTGTCGCCGACCAGCGGGCTGACCAGGGTCTTCGGGATGATGTCCAGCACGAAGCCAGTCAGGGTCAGCGCATGCGACTTGTCCACGTAGTCGTGGACCGCGGCCTGGTCGAGGTCGGCGGGGTCGACGTGCATGCCGGCGCCGGGCTGGACCACGTGCGCCACGACCAGGCCGAGCACCAGCGCCAGCGTCGAGAAAAAGAGGAAGTACGCCATCGCCTTGAGGAACACCCGGCCGACCCCGCGCAGGTGCGGCATGCCGGCGATGCCGGTGACGATGGTCAGGAAGATCACCGGCGCGATGATCATCTTCACCAGCTTGATGAAGCCGTCGCCGAGCGGCTTCATCGCCTCGCCCAGCGCGGGCTGCAGGTGGCCGAGCAAGGCCCCGGCCACGATCGCCACCAGCACCTGCACGTACAGGTGCCGGTACCACGGCAACTGCGGCGCGGCGGGCGTGTCGGTGGCGTGCATCGGGCGGTCCTGTCGGGGATCGGCGGATGGTAGCCCGCGCGGCGCGGCGCGAGCGCGGCATCGGCTACCCTGCCCGGATGCCCACGCATGCCACGTTCCGTCGTCTCGCCCTGCCGGTGTTCGCGCTGGCGTTGCTGCTGCAACTGCCGCTGGCGCTCAACCCGGGCTACTACAGCCACGACGAGCTGCAATGGGCGGCCTTCGCGCAGGCCGGCATGCCCGCCGGCTGGGCCGATCCCGGCGCGTTCCAGTACCGGCCGCTGACCTTCGCCACGTGGATGGCGCTGTCGCGCGCCCTGTTCGACACCCCGATGCTGTTCCATGCGGTACTGGTCGCGTGGGGCGCCGCCAATGCGACGCTGCTGGCGCTGGTCGGCCGCGGCTTCGGTCTGGCCCGGCAGGTGACGCTGGCCGGCGCGCTCGCTTTCGTGCTCACCCCATACGCGGCGTACACGCATGGCTGGGTGGGCTGCATCGCCGACCTGCTGTGGGTGTCCTGCGCGCTCGTGCTGGCGCGCGCGGTGCAGCACCTGCGCGCGGCCTGGCAGGCCGGCCTGCTGGCGGCGATGCTGACGGGCGCAGGCCTGCTGGCGAAGGAAGCGGCGTTCGCGATCCCGCCGCTGCTGCTGGTCGCGGCGGTGTTCGACGGCGCGCGCCGGCGCCGCTGGGCGATCGCGATGCTCGTGGCGACGGCGGTGTGCGTGGTCTACCTCGGGCTGCGCCTGGACGTGCTCCTGCATGCACCGCGCGACGGCGCGCAGTACACGTTGTCGCCGTGGAATGCCCCGCTGCGCTGGTTCGAGTACCAGGTGTTCACGCCGATCCCGCCGCTGATGGAGGCGTTCACCGTGCTGCAGCGCCCGGCCCCGGTGCTGGTGGCCGCTGCGCTGTGGCTGGCGCTGGTGGCGGCGCTGTGCCGCGCCTGCCGGCGTTGCGCCGCGGCATTCCTGCTGGGTGGCATCGCCGCGCTGCTGCCGGTGCTGCCGCTGGGCGCAAGCTGGAACCACTACGCCTACGGCTTCGCCGCGGTCGCCTGCATGGCGGTGGCCGCGGCCTGGCCGCGGGCCACGCGCGCCGGTCGGCTGGCGATCGGCGGCTTCGCCCTGCTGACCTGCCTGCATGGCGCGGTGGTGATGGCGCGGATGCACCAGGTCGGCCGCATCCAGTCGGTGTTCTCGCCGGCGCTGGCCGCGGCGCTGGCGGCGCGCCCCGCGGATGCGACCCTGGCGCTGCGGCTGGACCGCGATGCCAGGCCCTGGGTGTTCCAGCGCCTCACCCACGAGATCCCGTCCTACGCCGGCGTGCCGATCGGCACGCGCGTGCGCCTGGTCGATGCCGCGGCGCCGGCCGACTACCGGATCGCCGCCGACGGCCGCCTCGTCGCGCTGCGCTAGATCTCGACGACGGTTTCGCTGTCCATGATCTGGTCCAGCCGGATCCGGTTGGCGAACAGCGAGAACGCAAGCATCCCGGCCAGGCCGTTGGCGCGCGCCACCCATTCCGGCAGCCAGCGCGGCGGTTGCAGGTCGCCGCTGTCGAACAGCGGCTCGAAGCGCGCGACGTCGGCGAGGGTCATCTTGCCGGCGAACAGCAGGCGGCACAGCCGCAACTTGTCGTGCTTGAGCGCCCAGCGGAAGAACGTGTGCACGCCGATCAGGCCGCGCAGGTAGACCGTGTCCTTGGTGAAGGCCGCGCCGCCGGTGGTGGGCACGCCGCGGAACACCCGCTGCGCCGAGGTGAAGCTCTCCACCTCGTCCTGCCCGGCGTCGAGGAAGTAGCGGAACACCTGCAGGAAGTCGGCGCCTTCCAGCGCCATCGCCACCGCCTCGATGCGCAGGCTGACCCGCTTCATGCGCTCGATGTCGATGCTGCCGGTGATCTGCTCGGCGAACACCGCCAGCCCCTCCTGGGTCGCGGTGGTGCGCGGCGAGGAGAGCGCCAGGCTCGGCAGCACCCCCTGCTGCTGGCCGTTCAGCGCGGTCAGCGAATGCACGAAGGCTTCGTGCTGCAGGAGCTGGTGGCGGTCGTAGTCGGAGAACGCGGCGCCGGCGCGCAGGCGGATGCGGGTGGGGCCGGCGGCGGCCTTGGCGATCAGGTCGGGATCCAGCTGCACGGTGATCACGCGCGCATCGAAATAGTCGTCGAGCGCGGCCTGCAACTGCAGCGACAACGCGGTCGCCGAGATCTGCACCTGTTCGGCGGGGGCCAGCAGTTCGCGATCCAGCTCGTTGGCGATCGCGATGAAGTGGTTGGCCGCCTCGCGGGTGGTCGCGCCGCCGGGCAGCGCATGGTCGGGCTTGCCGAACAGCGCGACCGACAGTCCGGTCACCGCCGGCGTGCCGAGTTGCTCCAGCAGTTCCGCGGCGAGCGACCAGCCCTGCGCGGATTCGACCAGGTACACGCCCAGCGGATGCGCGGGATCCGCGGCGGCGGCGATCGCCGCGAACTCGCGGCGGGCGTCGCTGAAGTCGTGCTTCGGATATGCATACGCCGGCAGCCGCGGGTTGCCGCGCGCCCAGCCGGCGAGGAAGGCCTGCTGCTCGCTGGCCGGCCAGCTGGCGAGGCTCAGCAGGCGCACGCCCCTGGCCGCCTTCGCCAGCCGTGCGTCGAGCGCCGCGTGGTGGGCGATCTCGGGCCGCGGGCGCGCCGGGAGGTCCATCTCAGTGGCGGCCGTATTTCTCGTCGAGGCGCTTGTTCAACGCCTTGCCCTGCACCCGCGCATCGGCCTTCTGCGCCAGCCGGGTGGCGAGCTGGTTGGCCGCGCCGGCGACCTCGGCGCTGAGCTTGAGGAAGTTGGCGACGCGCTCGGCCTCCAGGGTGCCGGCCTCGATGGCGGCACGCACCGCGCAGCCCGGCTCGCGGGCGTGCCGGCAATCGCGGAACCGGCATTGCGCAGCCAGCGCCTCGATGTCGGCGAAGCTCTCGGCGACGTCCTCCTCGCCGGTCGGCTTGAGCTCGCGCATGCCCGGGGTGTCGATCATGCAGGCGCCGGTCGGCAGCGCGATCAGCGCGCGGTGGGTGGTGGTGTGGCGACCGCGGTCGTCGCCCGCGCGCACCGCGCCGGTCTTCATCTTCTCGATGCCGAGCAGGGTGTTGGTAAGGGTTGACTTGCCGGCGCCGGAACTGCCGACCAGCACGATGCTGGAGCCCGCCCCCAGCCACGGCGCCAGCGCATCGACGCTGGCCCGGTCCTTGGCGTTGACGTGCACCACCGGCACGTCCAGCGCGCGCAGGTCGTGCAGGGCGGCGTCCACGTCGGCGCCGTCCTTGTCGGACTTGGTCAGCACGACCACCGGCTGCACCCCGCTGCCCGCCACCAGCAGCAGGTAGCGCTCGATCCGCCGCGGATTGAAGTCGGCGTCCAGCCCGCTGACCACGAACACGCTGTCGATGTTGGCCGCGATGACCTGCTGCCGGTAGTGCTCGCCGGCCGCACCGCGCTTGATCGCGGAAAAGCGCGGCAGCAAAGCGACGATGCGCAGGCTATTGGGCGCCTCGCCCTCGACCAGCACCCAGTCGCCCACCGCGGGGCGCTGCTCGGGCGACAGCTCGCCCTTGCGGTAGCTGCCGGCGCGTTGCCATTCCGGCAGCGATTCCGCGCGATGCGCCGCGTCCACCGACTCGGAGACGAGGTAGCCGCTGCGGTGCTGCTCGACGATGCGCGCGGGCCGTGCCTGCGGATGCGCGGCGACGATCGCGGCCCAGTCCGGGTCCAGGGTCGGCGGCGTCCAGCGCCAGCCGATGGCCTGCAGGGGGGTCATGCGCGTCGGGCAGCCGTCATGGCGGGATTCTAGCCCCGGGACGCGATGTTGCAGTGGCATGTCCCGGCGGGGAGCCGGGTTCGAGCGCGCCAGGGATGGCGCGCGGCCGCCCATCGGAGCCGGACGCGAAGCCTGGGCGGCGAAGCCCGCGCCCCGCCGGGACGTGCCACGTTCGGGAACCTTTTCCGCTACGCTGGCGGCTTCGCTTGCCCCCTGCCCCGCACCGATGTCGCCGTACAACCCCCGCCACAAGATCGCCACCCGCACCCGCCTCACCGAAGTCCGCTACGAGATCCGCGGCGAACTGGCGCGGCGCGCCCGCGAGCTGGAGGGCCAGGGCCGGCAACTGATCAAGCTCAACATCGGCAATCCCGGCGCCTTCGGCTTCCGCGCCCCCGAGCACCTGCAGCGCGCGATCGCCGACCGCATCGAGCGCACCGACCCGTACACCCACCAGCAGGGCCTGCCCGAGGCCCGCGAGGCGATCGCCGCCTTCCACAAGGCGCGCGGCACCCCGAATGCCTCGCCGGAGCGCGTGTTCGTGGGCAACGGGGTCAGCGAGCTGATCGACATCGCCCTGCGCGCCCTGCTCAACCCGGGCGAGGAAGTGCTGGTGCCCTCGCCCGACTACCCGTTGTGGAGCGCGGCCACCATCCTCAACGACGGCCGCCCGGTCTACTACAAGTGCGACCGCGACAACGGCTTCCTGCCGGACCCGGACCAGATCGAATCGCTGGTGTCCTCGCGGACCCGCGCCATCGTCCTGATCAACCCCAACAACCCGACCGGCGCCAACTACCCGCGGGACTTGCTGGAGCGCATCGTCGCCATCGCCCAGCGCTACCGCCTGTTGCTGCTGGTCGACGAGATCTACGACCACATCCTCTACGACGACGCGGTGTTCCAGCCGGTCGCGCCGCTCGCCGGCGACCTGCCCTGCCTGAGCTTCGGCGGCCTGTCCAAGGTGCATCGCGCCTGCGGCTGGCGGGTCGGCTGGGCGGTGCTGTCCGGCGACCCGGTCGCCTGCGGCGACTTCCACCATGCGATGGACCTGCTCGGCGCGCTGCGGCTGTGCGCCAACGTGCCGGGGCAGTTCGCGATCGAACAGGCGCTGCACGGCGCCGACACCATCACCCCGCTGTGCCGGCCCGGCGGCCGCCTCTACGAAACCCGCCGCGCCCTGGTCGAAGCCTGCGACGCCAGCCCACACCTGTCGCTGGTCGCCCCGGCGGGCGCGCTGTACGGTTTCCCGCGCGTGGTCGGCCCGGCGGCGCAGGGCTTCGACGACCACGGCTTCGCGCTGCAGATGCTCGAAGAGGAGGACGTGCTGATCGTGCCCGGCACCAGCTTCAACGTGCCCTACCGCGACCATTTCCGGGTGACCCTGCTGCCGGAGGCGCCGATGCTGCGCGAGGTGTTCACCCGCATCGACCGGGTGCTCGCGCGCCGCGCGGAAGGCGAGCGCCGCAGCGCGGTGGCGTGAGGATGGGTTGGACGCCCGAAAAGGGGTCAGAGAACCTTTCCCGCGGAATCCCCATCCAGCGGCAGCGGCGGAACGGAAATGTTCTCTGACCCCTTTTCGCGGGCGCAGCTTTCCTACTTGGCGCTGGGCGATTCCTACACGATCGGCGAAGGCGTCGATGCCGCCGGCCGCTGGCCGGTTCAACTCGCCGCCGCCTTGCGCACGCGCGGCATCGACCTCGCCGACCCGCGCATCCTCGCCACCACCGGCTGGACCACCGACGAGCTGTGGGCAGCGATGGACGCGGCCGAACCGCTCGGCGCGTGGGACTTCGTCTCGCTGCTGATCGGGGTGAACAACCAGTACCGCGGCCGCGGCGTGGACGACTACGTCGGCGAGTTCCATCGGCTGCTGCGGCGCGCGATCGCGCTGGCCGGCGACCGCGCCGACCGCGTGCTGGTGCTGTCGATCCCCGACTGGGGCGTGACCCCGTTCGCGTTCGCCAGCGGCCGCGACCGCGAGGCCATCGCCGCCGACCTCGACGCCTACAACGCCGCCGCACGCGACCTGTGCGAGGCGCATGGCGTGGCCTTCGTCGACATCACCGGCATCAGCCGCGATCGCGGCGGCGCCCAGGAGATGCTGGCCGCTGACGGCCTGCATCCCTCGGCTACGCAGTACGCGCGCTGGGCTCAGGCGGCGTTGCCGGTGGCGGTTGCCCGGCTCCGTGCGCAAACGCCGGATTCCGGCCCGTCGCCTGCCTGCGACCGCGGCAATGCATGACCGCAAGCAACAGGGCACCCCGTGACGGACATCCGCTGGGGGATGATCGGCGTCGGTGCCGTCGCCGAACACAAGAGCGGCCCCGCCTTCGCCCATGCGGTCGGTGGCCGCCTGGTGGCGGTTGCGGCGCGACGGCCCGAGGCCGCGGCCGACTTCGCTGATCGCCACGGCATCGGGCTTGCGTACGCCACGCCGCGGGCGTTGATCGAGAGCGCGGAGGTGGATGCGGTCTACATCGCCACCCCTCCGAGCTCGCATGCATCGCTGGGAAACCTGGTGGCGCGGGCCGGCAAGCCTTGCTGCATCGAGAAACCGATGAGCGTGCGCCTGCACGAGGCCGAGGCCCTGGTCAGGGCGTTCAAGCAGGCTGGGCAACCCCTGTTCGTTTCCTACTACCGGCGCAGCCTCCCGCGCTTCGCCCATGTCCGCGATCTCCTGCGCGAGGGCCGGCTCGGCCCGCCGACCTCCGTCGAATGGTGCCTGGCGAGGCCGGCTTCCGCCATCACCGACGACGCCTGGCGGCTGGATCCGCGCGAAGCACCGGGCGGGCTGTTCGAGGATCTTGCCTGCCATGGCCTGGATCTCTTCGACGACCTGTTGGGCGCAATCACCCGTGTCGAGGAGGCGCATTGCTCCAGCCGCCCGGCGGGCAAGGTCCCCGACAGGGTCGAGGCCCGCTGGCGGCACGGTTCCGGGGTCGTGGGTCGCGGCACTTGGGACTTCGCTGCGCGCGAACGCAGCGACTTCGTGCGCATCGCATGCGCCCAAGGATCCATCGCCTTTTCCGTGTTCGATGATCAGCCGATCGAGGTCGCGGGCGGCGGGACGTGCGAATCCGTCTTCATCGCGAACCCCGTCCCGATCCAGTTGCCCCATGTCGCCAACTTGAACCTGGCGCTGCGTGAAGGCGTGCCCCATCCCTCGACCGGGAAGACCGCCCTGCGGACGGCGATCGTCAGCGAGGCCATCCTCCACGGACCGCGCGCCGGCTTGCGCCACCCTCCAGCCGGCGGCGGGTAAAATCGGGCACCCCACGCCGGAACCCCGCCATGTCCCTCGACCCCGCCCTGCGCGCCCGCATCGATGCCCTGCTGGCCGCCAATCCCGTGGTGCTGTTCATGAAGGGCAGCCCGGACGCGCCGCAATGCGGCTTCTCGGCGAAGGCGGTGGCCGCGCTGGCCGCGACCGGCGCCGACTACGCGCACGTGGACGTGCTGGCCGACCCGGAGATCCGCGAGGGCATCAAGGCCTACGGCGACTGGCCGACGATCCCGCAGCTGTACATCGGCGGCGAGCTGGTCGGCGGTTCCGACATCATCGTGCAGATGGCCGGCAGCGGCGAGCTGCATGCCGCGCTGGGCCGGCCCGCGCCGGACCGCACCGCGCCCGCGATCACCATCACCCCGGCCGCCGCCGACATGCTGCGCAAGGCGATCGCCGATGCGGGCCACGACCTCGCGCTGCAGGTCGAGGTGGATGCCGGCTTCAATACCCGGCTGCAACTGGCGCCGCGCGACGCGCACGCGATCGCCAGCGAGCTCGAGGGCATCCGCGTGCAGTTCGACCTCGCCAGCGCGCCGCGCGCACGCGGCCTGTCGATCGACTGGGTCGAGGATACCCGCGGCCGCGGCCTGGTGATCGAGAACCCGAACGCGCCGGCCAAGGTCCGCGACCTCACCCCGGCCCAGGCTGCCGAGCGCGTGCAGGCCGGCACCCTGCTGCTCGTGGACGTGCGCCCGCTCGACGAACGCCTGATGGCCGAGGCGCCGGTGCCGTATCGCCACCTCGACCAGGGCGTGGCCGGCCTCGAGGCCTTGCCGAAGGACACCGCGATCGCCTTCCTGTGCCGCAGCGGGGGTCGCAGTGCCCAGGCCGCCGAGCATTTCCGTGCGCTCGGCTTCACCCAGCTCTACAACGTGGCCGGCGGCATCAACGCCTGGGCGCTGCTCGACCCGAACCTGCGGCCTTACTGAGCCTCAGTCCTTGCGGATGGCCGCCAGCGCGGCCAGCGCCTGCTCGCGACCGCGGGCCAGGTCGACCACCGGGCGCGGATAGCCGCGCGGGGGCACGCCGGTCCACGGCGCATGCCGCTGCGCGGCAGGCAACGCGGCCAGTTCGGGCACCCAGCGCGCGATGTAGTCGCCCGCGGGATCGAACTTGGCGGCCTGCAGCACGGGGTTGAACACCCGGTGGTAGGGCGCGGCGTCGGCGCCGGTGCCGGCGATCCACTGCCAGCCCAGCGTGTTGTTGGCGAGGTCGGCATCGACCAGGGTGTCCCAGAACCAGCGCGCGCCATGCCACCAGTGCGCGCGCAGGTGCTTGGTCAGCAGGCTGCCCACGATCATCCGCACCCGGTTGTGCATCCAGCCGGTGTGCCAGAGCTCGCGCATGCCGGCATCGACGATGGGGATGCCGGTGCGCCCGCGCTGCCACGCCGCCAGCACCGCCGGGTCGGGCTCGACCCACGGGAAGTCGTCGAAACGCGGGTTGAAGTTGGCCTCCGGCGTGCGCGGGAAGTGGTGCAGCAGGTGGTAGCCGAATTCGCGCCAGCCGAGTTCGCGCAGGTAGGCGGCACGGTCGCCGTCCGGCCCTGCGTCCTGCAGGCGATGGGCGATGCGCCAGGGCGCCACCTCGCCGAAGTGCAGGTGCGGCGACAAGCGCGAGGTGCCTTGCACGCCGGGGATGTCGCGGCGCTCGCCGTAGCCCGCCAGCGCACCCTCCGCGAAGCGCTCCAGTGCGGCCTGCGCACCGGCTTCTCCCGGCTCCCACTGCTCCCAGAAACCGCGATCCCACGGCAGCGCCGGCGCCAGCCCGAGGGCATCGAGTTCGACCGCGCCCGGCAACGGCGGCGGCGCGGGCAACGATTCCGGGGCTTCGTGCAGCGCGGGCAGGCGCCACTGCTTGAGCGCGGCGCGCCAGAACGGGGTGAAGACCTTGTACGGGTCGCCCAGTTGGGTGGCGACCTGCCAGGGTTCGAACAGCAGGGCGCCGTTGTGGCTGCGCGCGTCCAGCCCGGCATCGCGCAGGCTGCGCTTGATCGCCGCGTCGCGTGTTTCCATCGCGGGTTCATAGCGCCGGTGCCAGCGCACCACGCCCGCGCCGGCTGCCACCGCCAGCCGCGGCAGCAATTCGGCCGGGTCGCCCACGAAGACCTGCAGCCGCGAGCCGCGCGCGCGCAGGTCGGCATCCAGTGCGCGCAGCGAGCGCAGCCGCCAGGCATCCGAGGCCGCGCCGGGCGCCCACGCGCCCTCGCCTTGCGGGTGGTGGATGTACACCGGCACCGGCGCCAGCCCCAGGCGGAGCAGGTCCTGCAGCGCCGGGTGGTCGGCCAGCCGCAGGTCGTCGCGGAACCACAGCAGTGCGTGTTGCATGGTGCGTCCTAGAAGCCCCCGCCGGCGTCCAGCCACGCCTGCTCGTCGGGGGTACTGGTACGGCCGAGGGCGGCGTTCCGATGCGGGAAGCGGCCGAAGCGGGCGATCACCTCGCGATGCGCCCGTGCGTAGCGGTCCAGTTCGGCGTTGCCCAGCGCGCCGATCAACGCCACCGCGCGGTCCTGGTCGGCGAGGTCCTCGGCGTGTTCGAACGGCAGGTAGGCGAACAGGCGCTGGTCCGCCGGCATCCGCGCATCCAGCCCGGCCTCGACCGCCTGCAGCGCGTAGCGGCGGGCAAGGCCGTCGGTGGCGAAGGCATGGCCGCTGCCGCGATAGATGTTGCGCGGGATCTGGTCGAGCAGGATGAGCGCGGCCAGCGCGCCATCGGCATCGTCCAGCCAGGCCTCGCATTCGCCGCGCGCGGCGGCGTGGTGCGCATCGAGGAAGCGCGTGCGGCAGTCGGCATCGAAGGCCGCGCCGCCGTTGAACCATTTCGCCATGCCGGCCTCGCGCCAGAACGCGAGCACGTCCGCGGGTGTCGTCATCGGGGATTCCTCCGTCATCGGGCCTCCAGCATGCCCGCTGCCGCGTGACGGCATCACCGGCTATTCGTCGAAGCGCAGGTGGCGCACCGACTTGCCGTGGCGGCGGATCAGGCGCAGCGACTCGATGCCGACGTGGATGTGGTTGCGCACGTAGTCGGCGGAGACCTTGGCGTCCGAGGCCTCGGTCTTCACCCCTTCCGGGATCATCGGCTGGTCGGAGACCAGCAGCAGCGCGCCGGTGGGGATGCGGTTGGCGAAGCCGGCGGCGAAGATCGTGGCGGTCTCCATGTCGATCGCCATGCAGCGCATCGCGCGCAGCTTCTGCTTGAACTCGGCGTCGTGCTCCCAGACCCGGCGGTTGGTGGTGTACACCGTGCCGGTCCAGTAATCGAGCTCGTTGTCGCGGATGGTGGTGGAGATCACGCGCTGCATCGCGAACGCCGGCAGCGCCGGCACCTGCGGCGGCAGGTAGTCGTTGCTGGTGCCCTCGCCGCGGATCGC
>JAFLEB010000042.1 GCA_017302075.1 Lysobacterales bacterium | reverse complement strand
ACCGGCGCCGCGTCCTCGCTGACGTTGTTGGGGTTGTAGGGCAGGGTCAGGATCTGCGCGGCCAGGCCGGGCAGCAACAGGTCCGAGGCCATGTGCCCGATGTAGCGCGGGCTGTGGAACGGCACTGATTTCTTCAGCGCGGCCGACAGCTGGTGCAGCTCGCGGCGCATGCGCGCCTCGAACGCGCGGTAGCCGGGGTCGAACGCGGCGTCGGTGGGGATCGCCGGCGGATCCTCGGGGTGGAAGTTGCGCCGCCAGTAGACGTGGTCGCGCAGGAACTCGACGACCAGCTTCTCCAGCAGGCCGTCGTTCTCGGCGTAGGGGCCGAGGAAGCAGGCGTCGAGCATGCCGGGGGTGGCGGGCGTCGGATCCATGGCGGTGGCCGCTAGTCGGGACGCGGCAGTCTGGCGACTGCCGCATGGTCCCGCCTTGATCGAAGTCAGGGCCGCGCGGCAGACCCCGCCGGCGTCGCCGGCGGGGTCGACAGGCCCATCAGTACACGTCGCCCACGGTGTTGTGCACGTTGAACTTGCCGGTGGGGGTGATGATCCGCTTGTCGTCGATCACCGCCTTCAGCGTGCGGGTCTTGTCGTCCACCACCACGATCGCCGAGCGCTGGTTCTTGCCGTTCCACACCGAGAACCAGACCTCGTCGCCCGCGGCGTTGTACTCGGGTTGCACCACGCGCTTGGGGCCTTCGCCGAGGTTCGCCCATTCGGCGATCGGCAGCACCTTGTAGCCCGCCGCGAGGTTGCCGATGTCGAACACCGCGATCGACTGGCTGGCCTTCGGATCGGGGTTGAGCGGGGTGTCCACCCACAGGTTGCGCGACTTCGGATGGGTCTTGATGAACAGCGAGCCGCCGCCCTGGCCCTTGATGACCTCGCAGACCTTCCAGGCGTGCTTCGGATGCTTGGCGGGGTCGGTGCCGATCAAGGTGATCTTGTCGTTGCCCAGCGCCGAGGTGCCCCACACCGGGCCGCAGGTCGGGTGCACGAAGTTGGCGCCGCGCCCCGGATGCGGGATCTTGTCCACGTCGACGAGCGCCGCCAGCTTCTGCGTGCGCGAATCCACCACCGCGATCTTGTCGCTCTGGTTGGCGGCGGTGAGGAAGTAGCGCCGGGTGGCGTCCCAGCCACCATCGTGCAGGAAGCGGGCGGCGCCGATGGTGGTGATCTTGAGGTTGCCGATGTCCTCGTAGTTCACCAGCTGGATCTGCCCGGTCTCCTTGATGTTGACGATGAACTCGGGGTGCTCGTGCGAAGCCACGATCGCGGCGACGCGCGGTTCCGGGTGGTACTCCTGGGTGTCCACGGTCATGCCGCGGGTGGCGACGATCTTCAGCGGGTCCAGGGTCTCGCCGTCCATGATCACGTACTGCGGCGGCCAGTAGGCGCCGGCGATCGCGTACCTGTCCTCGTAGCCCTTGTACTTGGAGGTCTCGACCGAGCGCGCCTCCAGGCCGATCTTGATTTCCGCCACCTTGTCGGGGACCGGCATCCACAGGTCGATCAGGTCGATGCGCGCGTCTCGGCCGATGGTGTAGAGGTAGCGCCCCGAGTGCGAGGTGCGCGAGATGTGCACCGCGTAGCCGGTCTTGACGATGTTGATGATCTTCTTGGTGTCGCCGTCGACCAGTGCGACCTCGCCGCTGTCGCGCAGGGTGATCGCGAAGATGTTGTCGGTGTTGATCGCGTTCATCTTCCTCTTCGGCCGCTTCTCCACCGGCACGAAGACCTGCATGCTCTCCCTCATCTCCTTCATGCCCCATTCCGGGGGCGCTGGCGGGTCGTGCTGGAGGAAGCGCGCCATCATGTCGATCTCGCCCGCCGTGAGTTCGCCCGACGTGCCCCAGTTGGGCATGCCCGCCGGCGAGCCGAAGTTGATCAGTGCCTTGAGGTAGTCGGTGCCCTTGGCGCGGGTGATGTCGGGTGTCAGCGGCTTGCCGGTCGCGCCCTTGCGCAGCACGCCGTGGCAGCCCGCGCAACGCTCGAAGAAGATTTGCGCGGAACGCTTGCGTTCATCGTCGGTCAGTGGGGGCAGGCCGCCTGCCGCCGATGCCTGGGTGTCGGCCACGGTGACCGTGCTAGGCGCCCCCTGGTACTTCGCTTCCGGCGTGCTGGTGCCCGCCTTGGCGGCGTCCTGGGTCTTGCCGCCGCGCGCCGCGGCGACCTGGTCGGCGCTGATGCTGCCGCCGGCGTTGCCCCACGCGTTCAGCGCATAGGTCAGGGTGTCGGCGATCTCACTGTCCTTGAGGTGCGCGAACGAAGGCATCACGCCGTCGTAGTCGGCGCCGTTGACGGTCACCTTGCCGGAGAAACCATGCAGCACGATGCCGACCAGCTTGTCGGTCGGCAGGCTGCGCATGTAGTCGGAGTCGGCCAGGGGCGGAAAGGCGCCCGGCAGGCCCTTGCCGGTGGGCTGGTGGCAGGCCGCGCAGTTGGCCAGGTAGCTGGCCTCGCCGGCTTCCATGCGGCCCTTGGGCGGACGTTCGTTGGTGATCTGGCCGGCGGCGTAGGCGGACATCCCGCCGAACAGCGCCAGCACCAGGCCGGTGAGTGCGTAGTTGCGTTTCATGCTGGTTGACTCCCCGCGATCGAAGGCGTGCTTCGGAATGGTTGGCCGGTGGCCATGCAGGGATTCTCGATCCGCGATGCGCCGCATGCGGATGACGTAGGTCAAGCGCCACGCGAATCGCCGCCGTGGGCGGCACCATCGCGGATGGGCGGCACCTAGACTGGCTTCGCCGCCTCCATGCGCAACCTGCGATGCCCAAGTCCGCACTGATTCCCGCTGTCCATCCGCTCGTGCTCGCCATGGCCTGCGCATTGCCCGGGACCGCGCTGGCCCAGCAAGGCCCGGATGGCCGCGCTGCGGCACCATACGACCTGGATCGCGTGGTGGTGGTGGCGAGCAAGGTGGCGGAACCGCTGCGCCAGGTGGCCGCCACGGTGGATGTGGTCGATCGTGCCGAGATCGAGCGCCGGCAGGTGCAGGACCTGCCCCAACTGGTGCGCTACCAGCCCGGGGTGGACGTTCCCGTCGATGCCGCGCGCTTCGGCCCGCAGGGGCTGTCGATCCGTGGCCTCGACGGCAACCGGGTCGGCATGGAGGTCGATGGCGTGCCGGTCGCCGATGCGTTCTCGGTCGGGCAGTTCGCCGCGGCGGGGCGCGACCTGCTCGAGGTCGATGCCGTGCAGCGCGTCGAGATCCTGCGCGGGCCGGCATCCACCCTGTATGGCAGCGATGCGCTGGCCGGCGTGGTGGTGTTCCGCACCCGCGATCCGCAGGACCTGCTGGATCGCGTGGACGCGAGCCGTTACGTCGGCGGACGGGTTGGCTGGAGCAGCCTGGACAACGGTCGCCTGGCCTCGGTGGCGGTCGCCGGCGGGGCGCGCTTGCAGGGCCTGCTGCAAGTCTCGAGGCGCGAGGGCAACGAGGCCGGCAACATGTCGACCCGCATGCCCGCCAATCCCGCCGCTTACCGGCGCGACGGCATCCTGGCGAAGGTGGTGCTGGACGAGGCCGCGGCGGCCCGCTGGACGGCGACCTTCGACCATGCGAGCGGGGAGGTTCGGACCGACGTGCGCTCCTTGCGCTTCGGACCCGGGCGCTTCAACACCACCACGTCCTTGCTGGGCGATGACCGCTTCCGCCGCGACCGGCTCAGCCTGCAGGGCGATTGGGGTGCCGGCGGGTGGCTGGACGCCTCGCAACTGCTGCTCTACGCGCAGCGCAACCACATCCGCCAGGACACCGCGCAGGAGCGCCTCGCCGATCGCACCACGCGCTTCCCTTCCTTGCGCGAGCGCCGTTTCGAACTGGACCAGGACGGCAGCGGCATCGAGTGGATGGGGCAGGTGCGGCGGGATGGCGGGCGCCTGCGCCATTGGCACGTGTTCGGCATCGAATATGCGGTGCAACGCTACAGCGGTCTCCGCGACGGCCGCGAAACCAACCTCGCCACTGGCGCGACCAGCAACGTGGTGCTCGGCGAGCGATTCCCGGTGCGTGATTTCCCCACTAGCCGCAGCCGCACGCTCGGCCTGTTCTGGCAGGACGAGATCGGGATCGGCGATGCCTTCGCCGTGGTCCCGGGCGTGCGTTGGGAACGCTATCGGCTGGATGCCGAAGCCGACGCGCTGTTCCGCGAGGACTACCCGACGGTGCAGGTCCACGACCTCGCGCACGCGGCGTGGACGCCGAAGCTGGGGCTGCGCTGGACGCCGGGCGCGCATGCGACCTGGTTCCTGCAATACGCGCGCGGATTCCGCGCACCGCCGTTCGGCGACGTCAACATCGGCTTGTCGTTGCAATTGCTCAATTACGAGGTCCGCCCGAACCCTGGCCTGAAGCCGGAGACCAGCCAGGGCCTGGAGACGGGCTGGCGCTGGCAGGGCGAACGCCTGCAAGCAAGCGTCTCGGCCTATCGCAACGACTACCGGGACCTGATCGAATCGCGCGCGAACCTGGGCGTGGATCCCGCCAGCGGCGCCCTGGTGTTCCAGTCGGTGAACCGCGCGCGCGCCAGCATCCGCGGCATCGAGGCGCAGCTGGACTGGGTGCCCGACATCCGTGGCGAATGGCGCATCAGCGCTTCGGCGGCATGGGCGCGCGGGCGCGATGAGGCGCGCGACCGCCCGTTGAATTCGGTGGCGCCGGGCAAACTGGTGCTGGGCGCATCCTGGGAGCTCGCCTCGGATCGCGTCGGGCTCGAAGTGATGGCGACGGTGGTCGCGCGGCAAGGCGCGCTGGATGAGTCCGCCAGTCCCTTGTTCCATGCGCCGGGCCATGCGGTGCTGGATGCGTACGCCTGGTGGCGACTCGCGCCGGGCCTGCGCCTGCAGCTGGCGGCGCGCAACCTGGCCGATCGCCGCTACTGGGATTGGAACGCGGCGCGCAATGTCAATCCCGCCGATGCCAGCCCGCCGCTGGACTTCTACACCCGTCCCGGCCGCAGTGTCGCGGCCACCGTGGTGTTCGACTGGTGACCGTCGGCGTGGCCGGCCTTCAGCCCATCCAGCCCGCGAGCCAGCCCAGCGGATGGTGGCTGCGGGCGATGCCGTAGATGCATCCATAGGCGGTGAGCGCGGCAAGGTAGAAGCCGGTGCGCTGGCGCGGTGGGCGCGTCGAGCGCATGGCCAGGATGCCGAGCCCGACGTAGCCCACCAGCAACAGCAGTTTCGCGGCCAGCCAGCCGTTGGCGAACATCCCCGCCGGCAGCATCGAGAACAGCATGGTGGCCGCCGTCAGCAGCACGCTGTCGATGCCGTAGCTGAGGTAGCGCGCCAGCCAGTACCGTGGCCAGCGTGCGCCGGCCAGCGCGGCGCCGCCACGCAAGGCGAACAGCGCACCGCTGCACAGCGCGGCATGCACATGCACCGACTTGATCTCGGGGTAGTAGGCCAGCAGTGCGCTCATCGGTTCACCCGGGGCGGCCGTCCACGCGCGGCCGCAGGTAGATCGCCGTCGAGCGCAACACCCAGGGCAGGAATGCCAGCAGCCAGCCTGCCGCCGCCACGGCGTTCCAGGCCAATGCATCCGCAACGACTTCCGAACCGATCCGCACCACGGCGACCAGTTGCAGCGCCGCGAACGCGAACCAGCCCACGGCGGGCATCGCCAAGGGTTGGCCGGAGTGGCCCTGGGTGACCCGGGTCACCATCGCCACCAACAAGCTGCCGAAGAATCCGATGTAGAGGGCGTGCGCCGGGCCCCGGCCGAGCAGGAACTCGCCGGTGATCCCGTACAGCACGCTTTGCGTGGCATACAGCGCGAACGCGGCCGGCAGCCAGGCGAACCCGGCGAACAGCACCCAGAGCAGGCCGGGCGCCTGGTTGCGTGGCCACCAGCGCCACAGGACCCAGGCGCTGCCGACCGCCAGGGTGGCGTCGACCGGCCAGAGCCAGGCGTATGCGTGGGCCAACTCCAGGCCGAGGTGGCCCAGCAGCAGGAACCATGCCGCGCCGAGCAGCCACAGCGGGCGCCAGGGTCGGTAGCCGGCCACGACATTGCTGGCGAAGAACGGGAACATGCGATGCGCCACCGTGAGGTAAATCGGCAGCAGCAGGCCGAAGCTGCCGAGCTTGATCGCGATGAACACCGGCCACGGGCCGGCGTCGAACAGCGAAGCCAGCATGCACAGCAGGCCGGCGAGGCCAAGCGCCATCGCCGCGAATGCGGACCATGCATGCCAGGTCGGCCCACGGTGGGCACGACGTTCCGCCAGCAGCAGGCGGAGCAGTTGCACGAGGCCGTAGCCCCAGCCCGCGGTACTCATGAGCACGCCGACGAAGACCATCGCCGGCTGCCCGAGCAGCATCCCGCCCAGCACCGCCAACTGGCCGCCGAACAGGCCAGCGCCGACCGGCACGTAGTGCCAGCGCGACAATTCCGGCAGGCCCATCCAGCGTGGGAACACGGTGAGCAGGAAGCCGAAGATGAAGGGCGGCAGCAGTTGGTACTGCATGACGAAGGCATGCATCCAGCCGGCCCACGGGCCGTCCGTCGGCAGCCCGATGGCATGCCAGCGCGCATCCACCAGCCACAGCAGCCACCATCCCATCGCCAGCAGCACGTTGCACGCACCGATGGAGAACAGCAACCGATGAGGGGTGGCGGCCAGCATGGCCGGCGACAGCGGAGGGCGCGCAGGGTGCGCTTGCGGGGGAGCCATGCGCGCAGTCTGCGTCGCGTGGCCATGGCCTGTCGTTGACGCAGGTCACCTGGGTGCCGGACGCGCAGCGGGCGGCCATTGGCCGCCCGCGTCGTCTTGCATGCGCCTGGCCCGGGTCAGGGGGCGCGATCCTGCGCATCGGCGGCGTGCGCCGGGTCGGGCCTGGCCCCGATCCACTGGCGCAGCACGAACACCGCCAGCAGCAGCGCACCGGCGCTGAAGATCAGGTCGCCCGGCATGCGCATCCACACCAGCACGTCGAAGATCGGCTTGCCCATGAATTCGGCACTGCGCGCATACGCATAGCCATGCTCCAGCGCAGCCTGGAGCTGCAGCGTGCCCATCGGCAACAGGGTCAGCAGCGCCATCAACGCCAGGCCGATGTTGAGCGACCAGAAGGCCCCGCGCAGCAGGCCCGGTTGCCACCAGCTCGCCGGCTTCAACCCGCGCAGGCAGAACAGCATGAGGCCGATGCCTAGCATGCCGTAGACCCCGAACAAGGCGGTGTGTCCGTGCAACGGCGTCAGGTTCAGGCCCTGCATGTAGTACAGCGCGATCGGCGTGTTGATCAGGAACCCGAAGAGCCCAGCACCCACCAGGTTCCAGAAGCTGACCGCGAGGAAGAACATGATCGGCCACTTGTAGCGTGCCATCCACGGCGTGGCCCGGCTGTGGCTCCAGGTGTCGTACGCCTCGAGGCCGATGATCGCGAGCGGCACCACTTCGAGCGCGGAGAAGGTGGCGCCGAAGGCGACGCCGGCGGTGGTCGTGCCGACGAAGTACAGGTGGTGGAACATCCCCAGCACGCCGCCGAACAGGTAGATGATGGTGGCGAACAGCACGTTGTTGGTCGCCGTCGCGCCGCGGACCAGGCCCAGCTTCACGAACAGGAAGCTGATCACCGCCACCGCGAAGACCTCGAAGAAGCCCTCGACCCACAGGTGCACGACCCACCAGCGCCAGTACTCGACCACCGAGATGTGGCTGCCTTCGCCCCACATCAGGCCCGCGCCGTAGAACAGGCCGATCGCCACCGTGGACAGGAACAGCAGGCCGACGATCGAGCTCATTTCGTCCCGGCGCTTGAGCGCGGGCCACAGCGCGCGACCCACCAGCACCAGCCAGAGCAAGAGGCCCACGAACAGGAAGGCCTGCCAGAAGCGCCCGATGTCCACGTACTCCCAGCCCTGGTGGCCGAACCAGAAGTTGTTCGCCAACCCGAGCTTCTGCATCACCGCGAACCATTGCCCGGCGAACGCGCCGACCACGATCACCAGCAGGCAGGCGAACAGGAAGTTCACGCCCGCGCGCTGGAAGCGTGGCTCGTGCCCGGAAATCGCCGGGCCGATGTACAGGCCGGTGCCCAGCCATGCGGTGGCGATCCACAGCACGGCCAGTTGCGTGTGCCAGCTGCGCGACAAGGAATAGGGGATGACCTCCGCCAGCTGGAACCCGTAGGCCTCGCGTCCCTCGACCTGGTAGTGCGCGGTGATCGCGCCCAGCAGGATCTGCACCAAGAACAGGGCGATCACCACCCAGAAGTACTTCGCGGTCGCCTTCATCGAGGGCGTCGGCACCAACCCCAGCAGCGGGTCGCGTACCGGCGGCCGCGCCTTCTCCTCGCGGCCGTGGTACACGGCGTAGTGCCAGCTCATCAGGCCGATGCCGCCGAGCAGGAACACCAGCGAGAACACCGACCACATGAACGTGCCCGAGGTGGGGGCGTTGCCCACCAGCGGTTCGTACGGCCAGTTGTTGGTGTAGGTGTGCGTCGCGCCCGGGCGTTCGGTTCCCGCCGCCCATGCGGTCCAGAAGAAGAACGCGGTGAGCGCGCGGCGGTTGCCGGCGTCGGCCACGGTGTCGTCCTTCATCGCGTACGTCTCGCGCAGGCCGGCGGTGGCCGGATCGGACGAGAACAGGCTCTCGTAGTGCGCCGCCACGCCGGCGATGGCACGCGCCCGGGCTGCGTCGACCACCAGGTCGCCGCTGGCGGGATCGTAGGTGTTACGGCGTTGGCGCGGTTGCAGGATGGCGCGCAGCTTGGCTTGCTCGGCGGCATCCAGCGCCGCATAGGGCTTGCCGGTGGCGGCCAGCGCATCCTGGTCGAGCAAGGCCAGCGCCTCCCGCTTGAGCCAATCGGCGGACCAGTCGGGCGCGACCAGGGCGCCGTGGCCCCAGATCGATCCCAACTGCATGCCGCCCATGCTCTGCCAGACCACCTGGCCGCGCTGGATGTCGTCGCGGGTGTAGACCACCTCGCCGGTGGTGGTGACGACCCGTTCGGGGATCGGGGGTTTCGTGCGGAACAGGTCGCCGCCAAGCCAGAGCATGACGGCGAAGCTCGCGACGAGCAGGGCGCCGAGGCCCAGCCAGAGGCGTTTGGTGGTGGACATGGGAACACTCCCGGTGGAAGACCGGTGGCATGGTCACGCGGCGCGGCCGGCGGACTCCATGACGTAGGTCAACCGCATGCGCATGGCGGCGCGGTGGCATCCTTGCGGCAGCATCACGGTGTCCATTCCACCTGCAGCCACAGCTTGTCGGTGTCGCGTGCGAAGCCGTCGCTGCGGTAGTGTGCCAGCTTCGCGAGGACGTCCAGTCCCGGGCGTAGCGTCACCCCGAGCGACGCGTCGAGTTCGCTGCCGTAGCGGAGGTTGCCGCGATCGCCTCGGAACTCGTGGAAGGCGACCTCCCACTTGCCCTTGCGGCTGCCGATCTCCAACCCGCCCTGGGCCGACAGGTACGTATCGCGGAGCCCGTTGGCGGGGGTCGCCAGGAACTTGTCGGCCCAGCCGTTGAATGCGTGCAGGGTCGCCAGCGGGGTCTGGAATGCGCGTGCGCGACCCGCCCCCAGTCGCTCCCAACCGGCCTTCAGCACGAGGCTGCCGCGCTCGAGGCGGGGCTCCACCAGCATGTACGCGGCCGAACCGCCGTTCGCATCCGCCCAGGGCGTCTGTTGCGCGCGTTCCAGCACCAGCCCGCCCTTCCAGTCCTTCGACAGTACGCGCGAGGCGCTCCAGCGCAGGCCAAGGGTACGGGTCGAGGCGCTGGCGACATCGCGGTCCTCGATCCAGTAGCCGTAGCCCACCAGGCTGCCGCCGGGCACCGCATGCGACACGCGCAGCAGCGGCGCCCTGAGCCGGCGTTCGCGCGCCAGCGGATCGCGCGCCTCGTCGCCGTTCACCCGGTGCACGCGATCCAGGTAGATCGCCTGCAACTCCAGTGCCTTGGTCGGCTTCAGCTTGAGCTGGGCGGCATCGAAGGTCTGCATGTTCTGCCGCCACGCCACGTTGCCGATGAAACGGGCGTTGTCGAGGATGATGGCTTGCCTGCCGACGCGGGCTGCCGCCCTCTCGCCGGCCCAGTCCAGCCATGCCTGGTTGATTTCCAGGGCGCGTGCATCGGCGACCACCGGATATGCGGCCTGGCCGTTGGCGGTCGAATTGAAGCGGTCGTTGAGTTCGGCCACGGCTTCGACTTCGATAAAGCCGGTCCAGCGCGGGGAGAATCGATGCGTGAGGCTCCCGCGAACCCGCAGGGTGTCGGCTTCGGCCGGTCGTGCGAATGCGTCGTCGTCCACGCGTTCATGGCGATAGCGCAGGTTTAGCGTCCATGGCCTGGCCGCCGAGGAGACTGGTGGCTCGATGGCATGGGCAAGCGGGCTGGCGAGGATGCCCCAGGCGAGGCAGGCGACGAGCGGGAGTCGCATGGCGGATTCCGGCAGTGGAGATTGCCATCGATCTTCCGGGGCGGCGTTGCGCTGTGCCCTGTCGCAGGTCAAGCGGTGCCGCGATCGTGCGGGGAGGCGATGGCCCCGCAGGCATGGCGACGTTATTCGCGCAGCACGGGGGCCGCCAATGCATCGATCTGGGCGCGGTCCAGCAACTGCACTTCGCGCCGATCGACCGCCAGCAGCCCCGTGTCCTGCATGCGCCGCAGCACCCGGCTGACGGTTTCGGGCGCGAGCCGCAGGTAATTGGCGATGTCTGCCCGGGCCATGGTCAGCTGGAAGCGGTTCGCGGAGAAGCCCCGGGCTGCCAGCCGTCGCGAGACCCCGACCAGGAACGCCGCCACCCGCTGGTCGGCCGTCCAGTCGCCGGACAGCAGGGCGGCACGGCCGATGTCGCGGCTCAGCAGCCGGAACAGTTCGCGCTGCAGGCCGGGGACGCGCGCGGCCAGCATCGACATCTTCGGGAACGAGAAGCGGCAGAGCATCACCGTGTCCAGCGCCACCGCGTCGCAGGGATATCGGTGTCCGTCGATGGCGTTGAGGCCGATCACTTCGCCTGGGAAGTGGAAGCCGAGCACGTGCTCGTGGCCGTCGCGCTCGCTCACGCAGGTCTTGACCGTGCCCGCGCGCACCGCGGCGATCGCGTCGAACGGGTCGCCCTCGGAGAAGATGCGGTCGCCGGCATGGAACGGTCCGATGTGCTCGACCAGGACGTGCAGGTCCATCAGCGCCGCCTTGTCCATGCCTTGCGACAGGCAGGCATGGGAGAAGGCGCAGGTGGAGCAGAACTGCAGCTCGTCGCCATCGTCGGCCATCGCGCGCGCGTTGAAGCGCGGGAACGGCACCTGGCTCATCGGGCGCTCCGGGCAGGCGTCAGATCGCACGCGAGAAGCGCGGGCGGGCGTCGGTCACCGGCTGGTCGAGGTAGCGGTCGAAGCACATCGCGATATTACGCAACAACAGCTGCCCGCGCGGCGTG
Source organism: Lysobacterales bacterium (assembly GCA_017302075.1). GTDB lineage: Bacteria > Pseudomonadota > Gammaproteobacteria > Xanthomonadales > Xanthomonadaceae > Thermomonas > Thermomonas mangrovi. The sequence continues at coordinate 8,821 of JAFLEB010000042.1, read as the reverse complement.
GCGCGGATCGATTCCGGGGACATCGTCACAAGCCCGTCCTCCACCAGCGGCTGCAGGCGGGCGAGTTCCTGCGAGAAGTACTCGGCGAAGCCGATCGCGTAGCGGTCCTGCAGGTCCTTGACCCGGATCTCGCCCTGGCACATCAGCGACTGGATGAGGTCGGCGCGTAGTTCGTCGTCCTCGTCCAGGCGCATGCCGCGGAACACCGGCAGGTGGCCGGCATCGATCGCGGCCTCCCACGACGGCAGGTCGCGCGGGTTCTGGCTGAAGGTGTTGCCGACGTGGCTGATCGCGGACACCCCCAGCCCGACCAGGTCGCTGTCGGCGTGGGTGGTGTACCCCATGAAGTTGCGGTGCAGGCCGCCGCGCGACTTGGCGATCGCCAGCTCGTCGCCGGGCAGCGCGAAGTGGTCCATGCCGATGTAGGCGTAGCCGGCCGCGGTCAGCTTCTCCACCGCCAGCTGCAGCAGCGCGAGCTTGGCCTCGCCGTCCAGCAGCAGGGTTTCGTCGATCTGCTTCTGCGGCTTGAACAGCTGCGGCAGGTGCGCATAGCTGTACACCGCGAGGCGGTCGGGGTGGATCGCGGTGACGATGTCGAGGGTGCGCCCGAAGCCTTCCAGCGATTGCCCGGGCAGCCCGTAGATCAGGTCGATGTTGACCGAGCGCATCCCCGCCGCGCGGCAGGCATCGACGATCGCCCGGGTTTCCTCGACGCTCTGCACGCGGTTCACCGCGCGCTGCACCGCCGGGTCGAAGTCCTGCACGCCCAGGCTGGCGCGGTTGAAGCCCGCAGCGGCGAGCACCGGCATGTCCCGCGGGTCGCAGTAGCGCGGGTCCAGCTCGATCGAGATGTCGCAGTCGTCGGCATCGGCGAAGCGGAACTGCCCGCGGATCGCGCCGACCACCTCGGCCAGCTGCGCCGCCGACAGGAAATTCGGGGTGCCGCCGCCGAAGTGCAGTTGCACCGCGCGCCGGTCGCGGTCGAACAACGGGGCGACCAGTGCGATCTCGCGCTCCAGCCGGGTCACGTAGGCGTCGCCGCGCGCCTGGTCGCGGGTGATCACCCGGTTGCAGCCGCAGTAGAAGCACGGGCTGTGGCAGAACGGCACGTGCACGTACAGCGACAACGGCCGCGGGATCGGGTCGCCATTGCTGGCGGCGGCGGCGGCGCGCAGGTCGGCTTCGCCGAAGTCGGCGCGGAACTGCGGGGCGGTCGGATAAGACGTGTAACGCGGTCCGGGCCGGTCGTAACGGCGCAGGAGGTCGGCGTCGAAGGCGAGGGCGGTTTGCGGCATGCGGGCAAGCCTAGGCGCTCGCCGGGGCCGCCGCGTTGACCCGGATCAAGCCGGGCGCGACCCGCTCAGCGCCGTGCCAACCCATACACCGCCGTATCGAGGCGCGAGGCGCCACCCACGTAGCCGGGGTGGTCCGGCAGGATTGGCCGGCGTTCGCGCAGGTCCACGGTCCAGTCGCCGGCGTACAGCGCCTGCACCTCGTCTTCCTGCACGCTGAACGGCGGGCCGTCGCGATCGGCCTGCGGGTACTCCAGGGTCACCAGCAGGCCACGGCAGCCGCGCGGCAGCCGGGCGTACAGCTCGCCGACGTAGCGGGCACGCAAGGCCGGTGGCAGGGCGATCAGGGCGGCGCGGTCGAACACCGCCGCGCAGTGCGAGAGCAGGCCGGCATCCAGGTCGAAGGCGTCGCCGCGGATCAGCTCGATGCCGCCCGCGCGGTGGTGCAGGCCATGGCGAGTGGCCTCGACCTCGGGCACCAGGCCGTGTTCGGCGAAGAATTCATCGACCGCGACCTGCGACAGCTCGACCGCCAGCACCGGATGGCCCTGCGCGGCCAGCCAGGCCATGTCCAGCGACTTGCCGGCCAGCGGCACGAACACCGTCGCCCCAGGCGCGATGCCGAGCGCAGGCCAGTGCTTCAGCAGCAGCGGCGTGGGCGTGGACTGGTGGAAGCCGATCTGGTGCTCGGCCCAGCGCTGGTGCCAGAACTCCGGGTTCATGCCTCCACCGCCAGCGCGTCCACCTTCTGCCAGCCGCGCGGCAACAGCCCGCCGCGCGAACCGCGGGCGCCGACGTACTCGTCGAGTTCGCGGAACGACAGGGTCATGGTGCGCGCGCCGGACTTCACCTGCAGCTTGCCGGTCGGCGGCACCACCGCGATCGCCACCACCTTCTCGGTGCCGCGCTTGGCCTTCGGGATCTCGATCAGCTTGTTGCCCTTGCCCTTGTCGAGTTCGGGCAGTTCGGCCAGCGGGAACGCGAGCACGTGGCCGGCGCTGGTGACCGCCACGATGCGGTCGGCGGCGACGTCCGCCACCGCGGCCGGCTGCAGCACGCGCGCGCCCTCGGACAGCGACAGCAGCGCCTTGCCGGCCTTGTTGCGGCCGGTCAGGTTCTCGAAGCGGGTGACGAAGCCGTAGCCGTGCGAGCTGGCGACCACGAAGCGGCTGTCCAGGTCGCCGCTGGCCACCGCCTGGAAGCCCGCGCCGGCCGGCGGGGTGAAGCGGCCCGTCAACGGTTCGCCATTGCCGCGCGCCGAGGGCAGGGTATGCACCGCGGTCGAATAGCTGCGCCCGGTGGCGTCGAGGAACGCGACCTGCTGGGTGCTGCGCGCGCGCACCGCGGCCAGCAGGCCGTCGCCATCGCGATAGGCCAGCGAGGCCGGGTCGATCTCGTGGCCCTTGGCCGCGCGGATCCAGCCTTTCTCGCTGAGCACCACCGTCATCGGCTCGCTGGCGACCAGTTCGGTCTCGTCCAGCGCCTGCGCCGCCTCGCGTGCGACCAGCGGGCTGCGCCGCGCGTCGCCGAACTTCTTCGCATCGGCCAGCAGCTCGTCCTTGACCAGCTTCTTCAGCTTGGCCTTGCTGCCGAGGATGGCGATCAGCCGATCGCGCTCCTGGTCGAGGTCGTCCTGCTCGCCGCGGATCTTCATTTCCTCGAGCCGCGCCAACTGCTTCAGCCTGGTGTCGAGGATGTAGTCGGCCTGCTCGTCGGACAGGCCGAAGCGCGCGATCAGCGCGGCCTTCGGCTCGTCCTCGGTGCGGATGATGCGGATGACCTCGTCGAGGTTGAGGAAAGCGACCAGCAGGCCTTCCAGCAGGTGCAGGCGGCGCTCGACCTTGTCGAGGCGATGCTTGAGCCGGCGGGTCACGGTGTCCTGGCGGAACGTGAGCCATTCCGACAGCAGCAGCTTGAGGTGCTTGACCTGCGGGCGGCCGTCCAGCCCGATCACGTTGAGGTTGACCCGGTAGCTCTTCTCCAGGTCGGTGGTCGCGAACAGGTGCCCCATCAGTTGTTCGGCGTCGACCCGGTTGCTGCGCGGGACCAGCACGATGCGGGTGGGGTTGGCATGGTCGGACTCGTCGCGGATGTCCTCCAGCCACGGCAGCTTCTTCGCGCGCATCTGCGCGGCGATCTGCTCGATCACCTTGCTCGGGCTGACCTGGTAGGGCAGCTGGGTGATGACGATGTTGGCGGCTTCCTTCACGAACACGCCGCGCGCGCGCACCGAGCCGGTGCCGGTCTCGTACATCGCCTGCAGGTCGGCGGCCGGGGTGATGATCTCGGCGGCGGTCGGGTAGTCCGGGCCGCGCACGTGCTCGCACAAGTCGCGCACGCTGGCGTCGGGGTCGTCCAGCAGGCGCACGCAGGCGCTCACCACTTCGTTGAGGTTGTGCGGCGGCACGTCGGTGGCCATGCCAACCGCGATGCCGGTGGTGCCGTTGAGCAGCAGGTGCGGCAATCGCGCCGGGAGCCAGGTCGGCTCCTCCAGGGTGCCGTCGAAGTTCGGCGTCCAGTCCACCGTGCCCTGCCCGAGTTCGCCCAGCAGGACCTCGGCGATCGGCGACAGCTTGGATTCGGTGTAGCGCATCGCCGCGAACGACTTGGGGTCGTCGCTGGAGCCGAAGTTGCCCTGGCCCTCGATCAGCGGATAGCGGTAGGAGAACGGCTGGGCCATCAGCACCAGCGCCTCGTAGCAGGCGGAATCGCCGTGCGGGTGGTATTTGCCGATCACGTCGCCGACGGTGCGCGCGGACTTCTTCGGCTTGGAGGCCGCGTTCAGGCCCAGCTCGCTCATCGCATACACGATGCGCCGCTGCACCGGCTTGAGGCCGTCGCCCACGAAGGGCAGGGCACGGTCCAGCACCACGTACATCGAGTAGTCGAGGTAGGCGCGCTCGGCGTATTCGCGCAGCGGGATCTGTTCGTGCCCGTGGAAGGCGGGGCGGATGGCGTCGTCGGTCATCCGCGCATTTTACGGGCCGCACCGCCCCGCGGGGGTCACAACAACACGGCGACCGCCTTCACCTGCGCCCATGCGGACTGGCCCACGTGCAACTGCAGGCGGTCCACCGAGCGTTGCGACACCCGCGCAAGCAGGGGCGCCCCGTCCGCCGACAGTCGCACCAGCACCTGGCCACCCGGGAGCGGCGCCAGGCCGAGCAGGGTGACCGGCAGCAGGTTGAGCACGCTGGAATCGTCGTGGCGACGCAGCGCGAGGCTCACGTCGCGGGCCTGGATGCGCACCCGCAGCGGCGTACCCGGGGCGTGCGCGGAGCCGTGCGCCTGCAGCAGGCCGGCCGCAGTGCGCAGGTCCAGCAGGCCGTGCGCGTCGCGGGCCTCGACGGTCGCATCCAGCACCACGCCGGCATCCTCGCGCAACGCGGTGGGCAGGTCGTGGCGATTGAGCAGGGCGAGCGCGGGCCCGGATGCCAGGACCCGCCCGTCCTCGAGCAACACGAGGTGGTCGGCGAGCCGCGCCACGTCCTCGATCGCGTGGGTGACGTGCACCACCGGGATGCCGGCCTCGCGGCGCACGGCCTCCAGGTAGGGCAGGATCTCCGCGCGCCGGTCCGCATCGAGCGCGCTCAGCGGTTCGTCGAGCAGCAGCAGCCGCGGCGCGGTCACCAGGGCACGGGCGAGCGCGACACGCTGGCGCTCGCCGCCGGACAGGGCGTCGGGCCGTCGACCCAGCAGCGGGCCCAGGTCCAGGCGTTCGATCCAGGTGGCGAGCAGGTCCGCGGATGCGCCGGCGCGCCGCCAGCCATACCGGAGGTTGCCGTCGACGCTCAGGTGCGGCAGCAGGGCGGCGTGCTGGAACACCACGCCGACCGCGCGGCGATGCGGCGGCAGCGCGTGCGCATCGTCCAGCCAGGGCGTGCCGTCCACCCGGATGCGGCCGCGCACACCCGGTTCCAGCCCGGCGATGGCGCGCAACAGGGTGGTCTTGCCGCAGCCGGACGGGCCGAACACGACCGTCGTGCGGTTGGCGGGGAGTTGCAGGTCGACGTCCAGCCGGAACGCCCCGCGCGACAGGGCGATCCGGACCTCGACGGCATGCGCGGACTCAGCCATCGGCCACCGCCGTGCGCCTGCCCAGCCATTGCATCAGCAACAGCAGCACGAACGAGAACACGAGCAGCCCGGCGGCGAGCGCATGGGCCTCGTCGTAGGCCATCGCTTCCACCTGGTCGTACAGCAGGACCGACAGGACCCGGGTCTCGCCCTCGATGTTGCCGCCGACCATCAGCACCACGCCGAACTCGCCGACGGTGTGCGCGAAGCCGAGCAGGCTGGCGGTCACCAGCGCGGGCCGGGACAGGGGCAGCACCACGCTCAGGAAGCGATCCAGCGGCGCTGCGCGCAAGGTGGCGGCGGCCTCCAGCACGCTGGCCGGGATCGCCGCGAAACCGGCCTGCAGCGGATGCACCACGAACGGCAGCGAGTACAGCAGGGAAGCGAACAGGATGCCCTCGAAGGTGAACGCGAAGTTGCCGATGCCGGTGGCGAACGCAAGCCGTCCCAGCGGCCCGTCGGGTGCCAGGCCGATCAGCAGGTAGAAACCCAGCACGGTCGGGGGCAGCACCATCGGCAGGGCGACCAAGGCGCCGATCGGCACCCGCCAAGGCGAACGGGTGCGCGCCAGCCACCATGCCAAGGGCATGCCGAGCAGTAACAGGAGCAGCGTGGTCAGCCCGGCGAGCTTGAGCGTGACCCACGCTGCGATGGCCCAGGCCGGCGTTCCGGCGGCGGGGTCCATGGTGCCTCAGTCGTATCCGTGGGCGCGGATCCTGGCGCGCCCCTCGGGGCTGCGCAGGTAGCGCAGGAAGCCGGTCGCGGCGGCGTTGCCCTCGCCGTGGGCCAGCAGCACCGCGCTTTGCACGATCGGTGCATGCCAGTGCGCGGGCACCTCCCATCCCGATCCCGGCGTGCGCCGGCGCGCCTGCAGCACCAGCGAACGCGGCACCAGGCCGAGCGGCGCGGCGCCGCTGGCCACGAATTGCATCGCTTGGCCGATGTTCTCGCCCATCACCAGCCGCGGCTGCAGTTCCTGCCAGCGGCGCACGTGCTGCAGGACGTCGCGGGCGGCGACGCCGTAGGGCGCCAGCGCCGGATTGGCGATCGCCAGCCTCGGGATGCCGCCCTTGCGCAGCAGCGCCTCGCCGTCGCGGACCAGCCCGGGGTCGCGGCTCCAGAGCACCAGCCGGCCGGTGGCGTAGTCGAAGACGGTATCGCCGCGCGCCAGTCCCTCCGCCACCAGGCGCCGCGGGGTGGCGGCATCGGCCGAAAGCAACGCGTCGAAGGGGGCGCCGGCATGCACCTGCGCATACAGCTTGCCGGTCGAGGCCGCGCTGACCTCGATGCGGTGCCCGGTGCGCTTGCCGTAGTCCACGGCCAGCACGCGCGCCACATCGGCGAAGTTCGAGGCGACGGCAATCCTGGCCCGCACGGGCTTCGGTGCCTGCGCCAAGGCATGCAGGGGCAGCAGCACGGCCAGCAGGCAGAGGGCGGCGCGGCGGCGCATGCGGTTCATGCGCCCTCCCGCCCCGTCGTGGCATCGGCGGGAACCAGGGGCGTGCCGTCGCTCCACGCGGCGGCGCCATCGCTGAAGTGCTCCTGTTTCCAGATCGGTGCCTGGTACTTGACCGCCTCGATCGCCTGCCTGCAGCCGCGGAACGCGGCATCGCGATGGGCCGACGCGAAGGCGACCACCACCGCGAGGTCGCCCACGGCGAGCTTGCCCTTCGCATGCGCGATGTAGCAGCGGGCCTGCGGGTCGTGCGCCTCGATCGCTGCTTCCGCCGCACGGCGGAACACCGCCAGGGCCAGCGGGTCGAACATGTCGTAGTGGATGCCGACGCATTGGCGGCCCTGGCTGCGCGTGCGCACGCGGCCGATGAACACGTCGATGCCGCCGAAGGCATCGTCGGACACGAACGCGATCGCATCGCGCGGATCCAGCGCGGCGTCCGCGATGTCGACGACGTGGCAGGCGATCCGGTCTTCGCGCGGCATGCTCAGCCTCCGCTCACGGGCGGCAGCAGGGCCAGCCGGCCGTCGGCCGGCAGCGGGGTGCGCGCGTGCAGCAGGGTGGTGTCGGTGGCGATCGCGGAGGCTTGCAGCAGGGCGATGGCCGCGTCCGGCCAATGCGCGCGCGCCCAGGCCTCGAACGCGGCGCGGAACTCGGCGGCGGTCGTGACCCCCGGGAGGTCCAGGTGGAGTTCCGGCGCATCGGCGAAGTCGCGGAAACGGCCGAACAGTTGCAGGGTGATGTTCATGCGGGCGAGGCGTCGAGGCAGGAGGTTGCGCCGGGGCGCAGGGGGTGGACCGCCACCAGGCACCCGGCCTGCAGGTGGGTGTCGGCTTCCGGGAGCATCGCCCACGCGCGCGCCTCCAGCAGCGGCGCGGTGCGGAAGCTTTCCTGGCCCGCCAGCAAGCGCACCGACAGTCGCCCGTCGGCGGACAATGCCAGCGCGGCCTTCTGCACCAGGCGGACGCCCGGCTTCTTGCGGACGTCGGCGGCGAGCGGCAGTTGGACCGGGGTTTCCGCGGGGCGCCCGGTCATCGCGCGCACCGCGGCATCGATGAAGAAGCGGGCGCCGATCGCGCTGGAGATCGGGTTGCCGGGCAGGCCGAACAGCAGGCTGCCGCGGCCGGTGGTGGCGAACAGCAGCGGGCGTCCGGGCCGCATGCGCAGGCTGTGGAAGCGCACGTCGGCACCGAGCGAGGCCAGCACGTCCGGCACGAAGTCGTAGCGACCCTTGGAGACCGCGCCGGTGGTCACCACCAGCTCGATCCCGTCGGCCAGCCAGCGCGCAAGCACGGGCGCGAGCGCCTCGGGTGCGTCGGTGACGGTGACCCGTTCCACCACGTCGGCGCCGGCCTCGGCCAGCAGGCGTTCGAGGTAGGGGCCGTTGGTATTGGCGATCTGGCCCGGGGCGAGTTCGGCGCCATCGGCATCCACCAGCTCGCGGCCGGTGCAGGCCAGGGCAAGGCGCGGCCGGCGGCGCACGAGCACGTTGCGCAGCCCGATCCCGCGGAGGACCATCAGCGCCTCTTCGTCGAGCCGGACGCCCGCGGCCAGCACGTGCTGGCCCGGGGCGACATCGCTGCCTGCACGGCGCACGTATTGCCCGGCAGCGGGCAGCGCCACCAGCGCGATCCGCGTCGGGCGCCCCTCGGCATCGCGCGACAGCACCCGGCAATCCTCGACCGGCACCACCGTGTCCAGCCCGTCCGGCAGCCGCGCACCGGTCATGATGCTGCAGGCGTCGGCCGCTTGCCCGGCGATCCCGTCCCCGGCCGCCTGCTCGGCGATCACCGCGAGTTCGCTGCCGGCGGCGAGGTCCGGGGACCAGCGCAGCGCGAATCCATCCATCCCGGCGTTGTCGAAGGGCGGCAACGGGCGCGGAGCCTCCACGGGCGCCGCCAGCACGCGCCCTGCGGCGTCCACCAGCGCCACTGCTTCCGCCGGGAGCAGCCGGCAGCAGTCGCGGATCGTCGCCAGCGCGGCATCGAACGCCAGC
>JAFLEB010000041.1 GCA_017302075.1 Lysobacterales bacterium | reverse complement strand
AGCCAGGGCATCGCCACCGCAAGCCCGAGGAACGCGGTCGTGAAGCCGAGCACGGTGATCGAGACCAGCAGACCGCCCCACAGCACCATCACCGGCTTGTTGCGCAGCACCGCGTTCACGCTGGACACGCAGGCGGTGACCATGTCGACGTCGCGGTCGGCGACCATCGGCAACGAGAAGGCGGAGATCGCGAAGGTCACGGTGGCGAACACCGCGCCGACGCCGCTGCCGATCAGCAGGTACTCGAGCAAGGCGGCGGTATCGCCCTGGTGTACCGGCCACAGCGCGCTGAGCATCATGCCCGCGCGCGACCACAGCAGGATCACCACGCCCTGCGCGAGCGCGTACACCCCCGCTTGGCCCGCGACCCTGCGCGCCAGCGCGAACGAGCAGCGCAGGCTGGGCGATTCGCCATGCTCGAGGCTGCGACTCACGCAGTACAACCCCACCGCGAGCATCGGTGCGACGAACACGAAGCCCGACAACAGCGTCGCCAGCAAGGCGAAGCGCCCCAGCCACCACGCCAGCGCGCTCACCGCCACGCTGACGAGCACGATCACCGTGCCGAACAGCAGGCTCAGCCGCGGCGCGCGGCGGAAGTCACCCCAGCCGAGGCGCAACCAGCGCAACGGCGCATCGAAGCCCAGCTTGCGGCACGGGACTGCGAAGGGCCGCGGCGCGGGTTCCGGCGCGATCTCGGGGGTGGTCGGGGTCATGCGGAGACGCTAGCAGAGCATCGCCTGCCCCGCATGCTGCGTCACGGCGAACGCACGATCCTCTGGTGCAGGCCAGGCAACAGGACGGTTGCGGCCGAGCCGTACCAGCTGTGGTACTCGGCGACCATCTCGCCCTGGATGATCACGGGATCGGTGGCGACCAGCGCCTTGGCTTCCTCGATGTCGGCGACGGCGAACACGAACAGCCCGCGCCAATCCACGTCCTTGTCGCCGAACGGTCCCGCCAGCACCAGCTTGCCTGCCTTGGACAGGCGCTCCATGTTGGCGAAGTGCCCGGCGAACATCGCCTTGCGCGCTTCGCCGTCCGGCACCCGGGTCGGCCCGGTGCGCAGGATCACCAGCACGTACTGGCGCATGCCGTTCTCGTCGCCGCCCGCCTGCGCGGCGAGCGCGGGGTCGTAGGCGCCCGGTTTCGCCTGGGGATCGGCCGCCCGCCCCTCGCCGCATGCGAGGGCCGCCAGCAACAACAGGACATGACGAACTTGCATCTGCGTTCCCCGGCCGATTCGCGCGGCGAGTCTAGCGCGCATCCAGCCTGTCGAGGATCGCCGGGCCTCGCGGATCATGGGTCCGCGCGGTTGCCCCCGGCCAGCCATGCATCGCGCATCGCGCGGAACACCGGATCCCACGCCCCCGCCTCGCCTTGCCGGAACAGGCGCATGCCGGGATACCAGGGGGAGTCGCCGCGGCCCAGCATCCAGCGCCATTCGGGCACCTGCTTGAGCGCGAGCCAGACCGGCCGTCCCAACGCACCGGCGAGGTGCGCGACCGCGGTATCCGAGGTCACCACCAGGTCGAGGGCCATCATCATCGCCGCGGTATCGAGGAATGCGTCCGCGCCAGCATCGAAGGCGGGCCCCGGATCGCGAACCTGCATGGCGGGCGGCAGGTGCGCCAGTTGCTCGATGCCCTCGTTGCGCTGCAGGCTGACCAGTTCGACCCCGGGCAGGCTGGCCAGCGGTGCGAAGGCAGCCAGCGGGATCGACCGTCCGGCATCGATCTTGCGCCCGGGCCGACCCTGCCAGGCGATGCCGATCCGGCGGCCCTCGCCGAGCCATCGCCGCCAATGGGCGACGCGATCCGGTTCCGCATGCAGGTACGGCACGGGCGCGGGAATCGCCTGGACCGTGGGCGACAACAGGCGCGGCAAGCCCCATAGGTCGATCTGCGCATCGAACACTCGGGGATCGACCCGCTCCTGCACGATGAACGCGATGCGCGGATCGCAACTCGCCAGCAGGCGGAACAGCCGCGGCGCACCGGTGAACGTCACCCTCGCCCCGCGGTCGATCAGGCCCGGCAGGTAGCGCAGGAACTGGATGGCGTCGCCGATCCCGCTCGGCTCGTGCACGAGCAGCGACAGGCCCTGCGGATCGCCGCCGTGCCAGCGCGGCAGGCCCGGGAACGGGTCGTGCGGCGCAAGGCGGGCGGACGCCTCGAAGTCCGCCCAGCCCCGGCCGAAGTCGCCTTGCAGCAAGTGCAGGGTGGCCCGCCGCTTCCAGCTTTCCGGATTGCCGGGGCGCAGCGCGATGGCATCGTCGTAGGCCGCGCGCGCGGCCTCGAAGTCGCCCAGGTCCTGCAGGACCATGCCCAGGTTGCTGGTCGCCTCGGCATGCCCGGGCGCCAGCGCCAGCGCATGGTCCAGCGCCGCGCGTGCGTCGTGCAGGCGACCCAGGTCATACAGCGCGTTGCCGCGGTTGCACCATGCATCGGCACTTGCGGGTTCCAACCCGATCGCACGGTCGTAGTCCGCCAGCGCCTCCGCGTAGCGCAGGCCCTCGTGGTGGATCGTGCCGCGCAGGTTGTAGCCCTCGGCGGACTCAGGGCGCAATGCGATGGCCTGCAAGGCGTCGGCCATCGCAGCAGGCAGGTCGCCCGCGTCGCGCAGCATGTTCGCGCGCTGCCGCCAGGCTTCAACGAAGCCGGGCGCTTGCCGGATCGCCGCGCTGAAGGCCTCGATCGCCTGCCGTGGCTGGCTGCTGGCGGCATGCGCCAGACCGAGGCCGTGCAGTGCCTCGGCATGCCCCGGCAGCACCGCCAATGCCTGCCTGTAGGCCGCGAGCGCCTCGCCGTGTCGATCCGCCGCGAGCAGCGCGGCACCGCGGTTCGCCAGTGCGGCGGGATGGCGCGGATCGAGCGCGAGCACGCCTTCGAAATCGGCCAGCGCCCCCGCGTGGTCGCCCTGTGCCAACCGCGACCGGCCGCGGTTGTTGCGCGCCTCTACGAATCGAGGTTCCGCCGCGAGCACCTGGTCGAACGCCGAAATCGCGTCCGCATGCGCCGCGCAGGCCGCCAACGCATTGCCGAGGTTGTAGCGCGCCTGCAGCATCGCGGGTTGCGACGCCAGCGCGCGCCGGTACGCCGTCGCGGCTTCGGCATGCCGCCCGCCCGCGGCAAGCGCGTTGCCGAGGTTGTACGCCACGACCGGGTTGGCGGGCTCCAACGCCAACGCCTGTTGCAACTCGCTTGCCGCTTCGTCCGGGCGCTGTTGCTCCAGCAAGGCGATGCCGAGCACGTGGCGCAGTCCTACGCCATCCACGCCGGCGGCGCGCAACTGCCGGCAGTTCGCTTCGGCGCCCGCGGGATTCCCGCTCCGGAGGGATGCCAGCGCGTGCCGCAGCTCCGCCTCGGCCTCGGCCTCAACCGCCACGCGAGGCCCCGACGCTGCCCGCAAGCGCGATGTCCGGCAACGGAGTCCGCGTCATGCCAGGAAACTCGCATAGTCCTGCAGCGGCAGGCGCGCGATGTCGGGCACGCGGCAGCCTGCGGCGGCATGGCCCGCGACCAGCAGGAGGTAGGGCACCTCGTTGCGTGGACGCTCGAGGAGCGTGTTGAGGAAGGCCATCGGGCTCGGCGTGTGGGTCAGGGTGGCCAGCCCGGCCTGGTGCAGCGCCGCCACCAGCATGCCGCAGGCGATGCCGGTGGATTCATGCGGGTAGTAGCGCTTCTGCTTGCTGCCGTCCGCCGCGATGCCGGTCCGCTCGTAGAACACCGCGATCAGCCATGGCGCGGTCTCGAGGAAGGGCTTGTCGGCATCCGTGCCCAGCGGGGCAAGGGCCTGCAGCCACTCCTCGGGCGCACGCCGCGCGTAGAACGCGCGTTCCTCCTCCTCCGCGGCGAGCCGGATCCGTCGCTTCAGTGCCGGGTCGGCGACGGCGACGAAGCGCCAGGGCTGCTGGTTGGCGCCGCTCGGGGCGCTGCCGGCGGCCATCAGGCAGGCCTCGATCACCGCGCGCGGCACCGGGGTCGGGGCGAAATCGCGCACCGTGCGCCGGCGTCGCAACGCCTCGGCGAATACCTGCGCGCGCGCCAACCGCTCGGCATCGGTCAGCACCGGCAGCGGCGGCAGCGGGACGGTGGCATGCGTCGGCATCGCAGCGAGGACCTTGGGCGGGGCATTCGATGCTGCCATGCGTTCGCAGCGGATGCATCCATCGGCCGGCGATCGCACGTACCATCAACTCGAGCCCCGACAGGAACCCGCCATGCGCCGCTTCGCCACCGCCACCCTGCTCGCCCTTGCCGTGCTGTCCCCCGCCGCGCTGGCCGCGCTCAAGCCCGGGGCCGCGGCGCCGATGTTCTCGGCGCCGGCCTACCTCGCCGGCAAGCCCTTCACCTACGACCTCAAGGCCGCGCTGAAGCAGGGGCCGGTGGTGGTGTATTTCTTCCCCGCCGCGTTCACCTCCGGCTGCAACGTGGAAGCCGCGGCGTTCTCGCAGGCGATCGACAAGTTCAAGGCGGCGGGCGCCACGGTGATCGGGGTGACCGCCGGCAATACCGACCGCCTGGCCGAATTCTCGAAGGACACCGAGAAGTGCGCCGGCAAGTTCCCGGTCGCCGCCGACGAGGGCGCGCGGATCGCCAGGCAGTACGACGCGACCCTGACCCTGAAGCCAGGCTGGTCGAGCCGCACGTCCTACGTCATCGCCCCAGACGGCACCGTACGCTTCGTGCACGACGACATGAACCCGAACCAGCACGTCAAGCAGACGCTCGATGCCGTGCTGGCGATGAAGCCAGCCGCCCGCAAATGACCTGACGGGGCCGTCGTCACGGCGGGTGGTGGCCGGGAATCCCGGCCATCGCCACGCCGGCGCCCGTCATCGACGGCAGGTGTTGATGCCGACCAGCTTGTACAGCGGGCAGAAGTTGAACAGCCCGGTGGCCAGCGGCACGACCCCGATCCAGGCCCAGGCCGGCCCGCCCATCAACGCCCAGGCGATCAGCGCCAGCCCGACCACGATCCGCAACCACTTGTCCGCACCACCCACGTTCGCTTGCATGACGCGCCCTCCTCGGTTGTGAACACCCGCCGGAGTATGCGCCGGCACGCGGTCGCGCGCTTGATCCCGATCAACGGCACCCGCATCCGGAACCGCAACGAAAACGGGGCGGCCAGGCCGCCCCGTCGTGCCGTCGATTGCCGGCGGTCACCAGATGCGGACGCGCTGTTCGGGTGCCACGTACATGGCATCGCCGGGCTTGACGCCCCAGGCCTGGTACCAGGCATCGAAGTTGCGTAGGGGACCGTTCGCCCGGTACATCGCCGGCGAATGCGGATCGGTCTTGAGCATGGTCAGCAGCGACTCATCGCGGTACTTCGCCTTCCACACCTGCGCCCACGAGAGGAAGAAGCGCTGGTCGCCGGTCAGCCCGTCGATCACCGGCGCCGGCTTGCCCTTCAGGCTGAGCTGGTAGGCGGTGTAGGCCATCGACACGCCGCCGAGGTCGCCGATGTTCTCGCCCATCGTCAGCGCGCCGTTGACGCACTGGCCGGGCAGCGGGCAATAGGCGTCGTACTGCGCCCCGAGCGCCTTGGTCCGCTGTTCGAAGCGGGCGCGGTCCTCGGCGGTCCACCAGTTGCGCTGGATGCCGCGGGCGTCGGACTTGCTGCCCTGGTCGTCGAAGCCGTGGCCCATCTCGTGGCCGATCACCGCGCCGATCGCGCCGTAGTTCACCGCCGGGTCGGCGTTGAGGTCGAAGAACGGCGGCTGCAGGATCGCCGCCGGGAACACGATCTCGTTGAAGGTGGCGTTGTAGTAGGCGTTGACCGTCTGCGGGGTCATCCCCCATTCCTCGCGGTCGGTCTTCTGCCCGATGCGGCGATTCTGGTCGGCGCGGTTGTACGCGCGCACCGCGACCACGTTGCCGAACAGGTCGCCGGCCGACACGGTGACGCTGCCGTAGTCGCGCCACTTCGAGGGATAGCCGATCTTCGGGCGGAACGAGGCCAGCTTGCGGTAGGCCTCGGCCTTGGTGTCGGCGCCCATCCAGTCCAGCTGCTCGATGTTCTGGCGCAATGCCGCGCGCAGGTTCTCGACCAGCTGGTCCATCGCCGCCTTGGCCTCGGGGGTGAAGTAGCGCGCGACGTACAGCTCGCCCAGCGCATCGCCCACGCCGCCGCGGCCGCCGACCAGCTGCACCGCGCGCTTCCAGTCGTCGCGCTGCGCCTTCTGCCCGCCCAGCACCTTGCCGTTGAACGCGAACGAGGCATCGTCGATCTCCCGGCTCAGGAAGCCGGCATTGCCGTCGATCGCATGGAAGGCGAGGTAATCGCGCCAGGTCGCCAGCGGGGTGGCGTTGATCACGTCGATGACCGGCTGCACCGCATCCGGGGTGGGGATGTTGAGCCGCTCCGGCACCGGCATCCCCTGCCCGCGCAACTGCGCGTCCCAGTCGTAGCCCGGATAGCGCGCCTTGAGCTCGGCGAAGCTCACCACGTTGTAGGTCTTGTCGCGGTCGCGCAGCTTCACGCGGTCCCACTGCGGCTTGGCCAGCGCGGTCTCCAGCGCGAGGATCGCCTCCGCGCGGGCCTTGGCATCGGTACCGCTCACGCCGGCGAAGCCCAGCATGCGCTGGATGTGGGCCAGGTAGGCCTCGCGGATCTTGGCGAAGCGCGCATCCTGGTTCAGGTAGTAGTCGCGGTCGGGCAGGCCCAGCCCCCCCAGCCCCAGGCTCACCAGGTACTGGTCGGGATCCTTGCGATCGGTGCTGACGCCGAGCCCGAGCGGCGCGTCGCTGCCGTCGATGCCGCTGTTGGCGAATGCCGCGACCAGCGCGGGCTTGCCGTCGATCGCGGCGAAGCGGGCCAGCATCGGCTTCAACGGGGCGATGCCGGCGGCGTCGCGCGCCGCGCGATCCATGTAGCTGGCATAGAAGTCGCGCACCTTCTGGCCGTTGCTGCCGGGCTTGAGGTCCTGGCGTCCCTGCAGTCCCTCGATCAGGCCGTGGACCTGCTCCTCCGCGCGGTCGCGGAGCGCCGCGAACGAACCGAAGCTGACCTGGTCGTCACGCAGTTGGTAGGTATCGAGCCAGTGGCCGCTGGCGTGGCGATTGAAATCGTCGCCCGGCTTCACCGCCAGGTCGCGGGCCGAGAGGTCGACGCCGAAGGCGCCGAGCTGCGGCTTGCCGGACGGACCCGCGGCCGGCGCCTGCCGCGCAAACAGCCCGAGGGCGCCCAGCAGTGCCAGTCCCAACAGCGAACGCTTCATCGGTGAACCCCCATGCGGTGAAGCCGCCAGCATAGCGGCACGACGACACCGGCCCCCGTGCCGTTGGTCTCGGTCCGGCAAGCGGGCACGCTGCCTATACTCACGCCGACGCCACCATCGAAGGGGATCCGCCATGCGCCGCACCACCGCTTGCCTGTTGCTCGCCACTGCCCTCGCCTGCCCGCCGCTGGCGGCGCAGGAGCCCGCGAAGACCTCCCCGGAACAGGTCGCTGCGATGCAGGCCTACCAGCGCGCCGCCACCCCCGGCCCGGCGCATGCGGGGCTGGCGATGACGGTGGGCGACTACACCGTCTCCATCAAGAGCTGGTCCACCCCCGGCGCCGACCCCACCGTCGACACCGGCACCGCGACCCGGCGCATGTTGCTGGATGGCCGGGTGGTTGCCGAGGAATTGCACGCCAGCATGGGCGGCCAGGCCTTCAACGGATTCGGGCTGACCGGCTTCGACAACGTCAGCGGCAAGTACTGGTCGACCTGGAACGACAGCATGGGCACCGGCCTCACGGTCGCCGAGGGCGCGTGCGATGCCGCCGCGCGCTGCACGATGCAGGCGCACTGGAACGACCCGGTCACGCGCCAGCGCACCGAGGCGCGGCTGGCGATCCGCTGGGAGAGCCCGTCGGTGGAGGTGTTCGAAATGTACGCCGCGGGGCCGGACGGCAAGGAGATGAAGATGATGGAGATGACCTACACGCGGAAGTGAGCGGCCGCGGCTAGGCCGCCTCCGTGGATTGCGCGACGGCGCGCGCCACGGCCTCCACCAGTTCCCTGGGCAGGAAGGGTTTGGGCAGGCGCTCGACGCCCGGCACGTCCTCGCCCAGGTCGTCCGCGTACCCGGTGACCAGCATGCAAGGCAGCGCCGGCCACTCGCGCCGCACCTGCCGCAGCAGGTCCATGCCCGGCATGCCCGGCATCGCGTGGTCGCTCAACAACAGGTCCGGCAACCTGCCATCGCGCAGGGCGGCCAGTGCCGACGCGGCATCGACGGCCTCGTGCACCTCGTAGCCGGCACGCCGCAAGGTGCCCGCCGCGCTGGCGCGCACCAGCGGGTCGTCGTCGACCAGCAGGATCCTCGCGGCCGGGGCCCGTGCCGGGCCCGATGCCGCGTCGGCCTCGGTCGCGCCTGCCGGCGTGGACGCCGACGCGCTCAGCGGGAGCCAGAGGCTTGCCGTGGTGCCCGACCCGCTGGCGCTGCGCAGCTGGAAGTCGCCCCCGGACTGCATGGCCAGCCCCTGCACCGACGACAGGCCGAGCCCGGTGCCGCGCCCCGGCTCCTTGGTGGTGAAGAAGGGTTCCGCGGCGCGGCGCAGCGTGTCCCCGTCCATGCCGGCGCCGTCGTCGACGACGTCGATGCGCAGGAAGCGGCCCTCGCCCATGCGCGTGCGCGGCGGGTCGCGGTCCTCGCCGGCGCGGATGGCGATGCAGCCGTGGCCGGGGATCGCGTCGCGCGCGTTCACCACGAGGTTGAGCAGGGCGAGCACCAGTTGGTCGGGATCGACCCGCACGTCCGGCAGCCCCGGCTCGACCTCGGTCGACAGCAGCAGGCCCGGCCGCAACGAACGCTGGGCGAGCTCGACCACGTTGTCGACCAGCGCGTCGATGCCGACGTCGCGCGGCGCCAGGTGTTGCCGCCGCGAGAACGCCAGCAGGCGCTGCACCAGGGTGCGCGCGCGGTCGGCCGCCTGCAGCCCGACCGCGATGACCTCCTGCGCGTCGGCATCGCGGTCCAGGGCGAAGCGCGCGAAGTCCAGGGCCCCCATCACCGGGGTCAGCAGGTTGTTGAAGTCGTGCGCGACGCCGCCGGTCAACTGGCCCAGGGTCTCGACCTTCTGCGCCTGGCGCAGGGTTTCCTCGGCCTCGGCGAGGCGCGTCTGCTCGCGGATGCGCGCGGCGATCGCCGCGGACACGCGTTCCTCCAGCTCGTCGTTCATGCGCTGCAGCTGGCGTTCGCTCTCGCGCAGCGCAGCCTCGATCTTCATCTGGCGCGTGGTCTCGGTGCACACCACCAGCACGCCGCCCACCCCGTTCGGTGCCGATTCGTCGTCGATCGGCCCATAGCTGTAGGTCCAGTACACCTCGTCGAGGCGACCATGGCGGTAGCTCGGGACAAGGTGGTTTTCGTGCCAGGTCGCGCCCTCGCCGCGCATCACCAGCGCGATCTGCGGGCCGATGATGTCCCACAGCTCCCCGAAGCTCGCCTGCCCGGGCGCGCCGAGGATCGAGGGATGCTTCTCCGGGCCGAGCGACGGCCGGTAGCCGTCGTTGTAGAAGCACAGGTGCTCGCTGCCCCAGAACACGAACATCGGGTGGCGCGTGGTGAGCGCGAGGCGCAACACGGTCCGCAGGCTCTGCGGCCATCCGTCGGGCGGGCCCAGCGAGGTCGCGGCCCAGTCGTGGCGGCGGATCCGCCCGGCCATCTCGCCGTCGGCGCCAAGGAATGCAAGCGGATCCACTCTGGTCTCCTGTCGTGGATCCGGATGCCTCGGCAGCTGCAGAGGCCATGCGAAGCCCGGTGCACGACACCGCACGGCAAGTCGACGCGGCGTGAAGGCAGCGGCGAACGCCGCATCCGCGCTAGGCTGGCACCCCGCCCCGCACGCAGCCGCCATGCGCCCCGAGCCAGCGCCCTACCGCATCGCACGCATGTCCCGCGACGACCTGGGGCGCACGCTGGACTGGGCGGCGGCCGAGGGCTGGAACCCCGGACGCCACGACCTCGACGCCTTCCACGCCGCCGATCCGGGCGGCTACTTCATGGGCTGGCGCGGCACGCAACCGGTCGCGGCGATCTCGGTGGTGCGCTACGGCGATGGCTTCGGCTTCGTGGGCCTGTACATCGTGGTGCCGGAATGCCGCGGGCAGGGCCTGGGCTGGGCGCTGTGGCAACACGCGATGGCGAGCCTGGGCGGCCGCGTCGCCGGACTGGACGGCGTGGTCGAACAGCAAGCCAACTACCGCAAGTCGGGCTTCGTGCTGGCCCATCGCAACGTGCGCCATGCCGGGCGCGCGCGACCGCAGGCCGAGCCGGTCGCCTGCGTCGACCTGCGCACGCTCGACTTCGACCGCGTGCAGGCGTTCGACGCGCTGCACGCGCCGGCGCCGCGCACTGCCTTCCTGCGCGCCTGGCTGGCGCAACCCGACAGCCATTCGCTGGGGATCGTCGAGGACGGCGAGCTGGTCGCCAGCGGCACCATCCGCGCCTGCCGCGAGGGCCACAAGATCGGCCCGCTGAACGCCGGCACGGAAGCCGCGGCGGATGCGCTGTTCCGCGCACTCTGCGCCCGCGTGCCGGCTGGCGACGCGGTGTACCTCGACCTGCCGGAACCCAACGCCGCGGCACGTGCCCTGGCCGCGCGCCACGACCTGCAACCGGTGTTCGAAACCGCGCGCATGTATGCCGGCGTCGCGCTCGCGCTGCCGCTGCAGCACATCTACGGGATCACCAGCTTCGAGCTGGGTTGAGGCCAGTTCAACGCACCGCGGTGACCACGATCTCGACCTTCCACGCCGGGTTGGCCAACCGCGCCTCCACCGTGGCCCGCGCGGGCGCCTGCCCCGCGACCACCCAGGCATCCCAGGCGCGGTTCATCCCGGCGAAATCGGCGACATCGGCCAGGTAGACCTGCGCCCGCAGGATCCGGGTCTTGTCGCTGCCGGCCTGCGCGAGCAGCGCGTCGATCGCCGCCAGCACCTCGCGGGTCTGGGTCTCGATGTCGGCGCCGGGGGTTTCCGGCACCTGCCCGGCCAGGTACACGAGCTCGCCGTGGATGCAGGCCTCGGACATGCGCGGGCCGGCGTCGATGCGTTCGATCATGGGCGTTCTCCGATGGTGGGGCGCCATCGTCGCAGCTGGATCCGCGATCGCGCTACTCCAACCCATCCTCGACGCCGAGCAGGTCGTCCGGATCATGGCGGTAGTCGAGTAACTCGCCCGGCGTGCATTGCAGCACCGCGCACATCTTCGCCAGGGTGCGGAACCGGATGCCACGCACCTTGCCGCTGCGGAACAGGGACATCTGCGTCTCGCTGATGCCGACCCGCGCTGCCAGTTCGCGTGCGGTCATGCCCCGGCGGGCCAACATGGCGTCGAGCGTCACCCGGATCGGCATCAGGGGATCTCGTCCAGCTCGGCCTGCAATGCGCGGGCCTGGTCGACCAAGCGCGCCAGCAGCACCAGCGCCGCGCCGACCACCCCCAGCACGATGCCGGAGAGGTCGAAGTACAGGTACCCGCCTTGCCCCCCCGCGATCCAGCGCGAGAGGTTGGTCACCGCGAACACGTTGAGCAGCGCGCCGGCGAGCACGCCGATGCCGATCTGGCGCATCGCCCGCGCCACCGTGGGATGGAACAGCCGACCCGCCGCCAGGTCGCCCAGCGCGCGCTGCACCGCCCACAACGCCCACAGGTAGCCGAGGCCGGGCAGGAAGCGCACCACCGACAGCAAGGCGCGCGTGCTCCACCCCTCCGGCATGTCGGTCGCCATCCGCCAGGGCAGCCCGACCATGCCCATGGCGAGGAGCAGGAACAGGCCGACGAACACCACGAGGGCACAGGCGCGCAGCAGCCGGCACTGGCTGCGGAAGCGATCGGTCATCGGCACGGGCGGCCCCTGTCGTAGGTCATGGGATTTTAACCTTGACTTAAATTTTTCCTGTGCTTTAACTTTATCCCGGACTTAAATTCCGAGGAAGCCCCGCATGCATGCCGCCATCGAAACCCGAGGCCTCACTCGCCGCTTCGGCGTGCGAACCGCCGTCGACGCCGTCTCCATGACCGTGCCGGAACAGGGCATCTACGGGTTCCTGGGGCGCAACGGCGCCGGCAAGACCACCACCATCAAGCTGCTGCTCGGCCTGCTGCGGGCCGACGCCGGGGAGGCACGAATCGCCGGCATCGATGTCGCCGCGGATCGCATCGGCGCAGCCCGCAAGGTCGGCGCCCTGCTGGAAGCGCAGGGCTTCTACGCCCAGCTGAGTGGCCGCGAGAACCTCGACCTCACCCGTCGCCTGCTCGGCCTGCCCGCAACGGAGATCGACCGCGTGCTGGACGTGGCGGAAATGACCGCGCATGCAAGCCGCCGCGTGGCCGACTATTCGCTGGGCATGCGCCAGCGGCTCGGCCTGGCCCGCGCCATGCTTGGCGCGCCACCGGTACTGATCCTCGATGAACCCACCAACGGACTGGATCCCGAGGGCATCGCCGACATGCGCGCGTTCCTGCGCGAATTGCCGGCGCGCACCGGCGCCACCGTGCTGCTGTCCAGCCACCTGCTCGGCGAGATCGAACAGACCGCCACCCACATCGGCATCCTCAGCCATGGCCGGCTGGTGCTGGAAGGCGCGCTGGCCGAACTCAAGGCCGGGCTGGCGACCGAAGTGGCGATCGAGACCGACACGCCCCGGCGCGCCGCCGCGCTCGCCCGCGAGCATGGATTCCAGGTCGCGCATGACGGTGACCTGCTGCTTGCCCGCTTCGGTGCCGGCGAGGACATGCGCAGCGGCACGGCCGCCCTCAATCGCGTGCTGTGCATCGCCGGCGGGATCCGCATCCATGCGCTGGTCCCGCGCCAGCCGACGCTGGAGACCCTTTATCGCAACGCCGCCCAGGCCGCCGTTCCCGCGGCGCTGGCCTGATCCACGGAGCATTCCCCATGTCGCATGCACATCCCGCCCGCTTCGCCACCGCCCTTGCGGTCGAAGCGTTCAAGCTGCGCCGCTCGCTGGCCCTGCTGCTCGCCGCGGTCGCACCGTTGCTGATCGCCGTATTCGTGTTCTTCAACCTGCTGCGGCTGGGAAAGGCCGCGCCGTGGGCGATGACCCTGCAATCGTCGGCGGCGATCTGGGCATTCTTCATGCTGCCGATGAGCGTCACCGCGCTGACCGCATTGGTCGCGCATACCGAGCATGGGCCGCGCGCCTGGGACCACCTGCGCGCGCTGCCAATGCCGCGCTGGCACCTGTACGCGGCGAAGGCGCTCTGCGTGCTGGGCGTGGTCGTGGCGATGAGCCTGCTGCTGGCCTTGCTGACCACGCTGGCGGTCGGAGCGGCGGGCCTGCTGAAGCCTGCCGTGGCCGCGACCGGACCGGCGGACATCGCCGGTTACCTGCTGCTGCTCGGGCGCATCTTCCTGGCGGCGTGGCTGCTGGTCGCGGTGCAGTTGTGGGTTGCCCTGCGTTACGCGAGTTTCGTGCCAGCGCTGGCGGTGGGCATCGGGGGCACGTTCTTCGCGGTGGTCGCGACCTCGGCGAAGATCGGTGCATTCCTGCCTTGGCAGATCCCGGTCAACCAGCTTGCCAGCGACCCGGCGCGCGCCCAGCTCGCGCTGGCGCTGGGACTTGGGGGCGGCACCATGGCGTTCGGCTTGATGCTGTGGCGGATGAGCAGACGCGAAGCACCCGCCTGAGCTTGCATCCGACCATGGATGGGCGATAGCGGGTCGCTGCAACACGACCGCATGCGCCGACCAGGACCGGCGTTCAGCCCGCCGCGAGCGCGAATTCCAGCGCAGCCTGCACCGCCGCGGCCTGGGCATCGTTGCACTGCTGGGGCGTTGCCCGTGGGCTGTCCGGATAGACCTCGGTGGTGGTGGTGAAGCGCGCGCCGCTGATCCCGGCGCACAGGCCCAGCGCGACCAGCGGGTATTCGATGACGCCGGGGGCGACCACCGGCGAACCGATGATCGTGCCGTCGGGATCGGCGGGCGCGATATGGGTCACGCGCGCGACCATCTTGATGATCGCCTGCTGGAACGCCGGCTGCGGGTTCTCGCTGTCGTCGACGAGGTAGAAGCCATCCGGGATGGTGCCGGGCTCGAACGGCTTGCCGTCGCGGGCCGCCAGCGCCGGGCGGAATTCGGACTCGTCGCTGTCGGTGGTCTCGTGCAGGTCCACGTGCACCAGCACCCGGCCGCGCAGCGGCTGCACCAGGTCCCACAGCGCCGCGGACTCGGCGCAGGGGCTGCCGGCGACGAAGTTGCGGTTGGGATCCAAGGCCTGCGCGTTCCAGCGCTGGATGCGCTCATAGGCCCAGGGGCTGACGCAGGGCACGACCAGCAGGTTGACCCGGCCGGCGAAGGCCCCGGCATGGCGATCGAGGAACTGCAGCGCGCCCTGCACGCCGCTGGTCTCGTACCCGTGCACGCCGCCGGTGACCAGCGCGGTCGGCAGCGACGCATCCCAGCCCCGGCTGCGGACCGCGAGCAGCGGGTAGCGCCCATCCTCGCCAGCATCGAGGGTGCCGTAGGCATCCACGTCGAAGCGGCCACGCAACGCATCGACCTTGGCCACCACTTCATCGGCATGGCTGCGGCGCTTGGCCTGGCGCGCGCGCCATTGCGCCTTTTCGGCATCGCCCCAGGGCTGGCCGGGGATGCCGATGACCGGATGTTCGGACGGGGTTGCCATGGCGCGCTCCATGCGTGGACACGCGCCATTGTAGGGCCGTGCCTCAACCGTCCGCGGACGCGGCGGCCTCGCGCAACTCCACCCGCCGGTTCAGTGCACGGCCCGCCGCGGAATCGTTGCCCGCGACCGGGCGGCCTTCGCCATGCCCCTCAGACTGCAGGCGATCGGCGGCGATCCCGCGCGCGACCAGCCAGGCCACCACCGCCGCAGCGCGTCGGTTGGACAGGTCGAGGTTGTGGGCGTCGGCGCCTTCGGCATCGGTGTGCCCGGCGACCACCAGCCGCAGTCCCGGACGTGCTTCGAGCAGGGCCTGCACCTGTTCCAGCACCGGGCCGGATTCGTCCTTCAGGCGGTCCTTGTCGGTATCGAAGTAGATGCCGTAGAGGTCCACCTTGCCCTGCATGTCGAGTTGCGCCGCCAGGCTGTCGCGGGTCTTGCCGGTAGGCGCCAGCTCAAGGCGCACCTCGACGGTTTCGCCGGCGACGAGGTCAGCGGCTTCGGTATCGCCCTCGTAGTCGGGATGGCTGCCGACGACCACCGCAAGGCCCGCCGGCACGCCCTGCAGGACGAAACTGCCATCCTCGGAGGTGGTGGCCTGGCGGGTGTTGCCCGCGCTCACCAGTACGCCAGCCAGGGGCGCGCCGCTGGCCTGGTCCACCGCCACGCCGCGCACGATGCCGACGTGGCGCCACGGCTTGGGGTTGACCAGCACACGCATGAAATCGATGGCATGGCCATCCGCGGCATCGTGTTCGGGGTCGTCGATCGAGAGCTCCACCTTGCCGTCGCGCAGCAGCGGCAGTTGTTCGGGCAGCAGCTCGACGGTGACGAGCTTGCCGATCGGACCGGTCTGGTCGAGCGCGTTCAGCATCGTTTCCAGCATCGGCAGCTCGGTGCCGTTCAAGCGGACCCGGTAGCGCGCCCCCCATACCCGGGCCTGGAAATCGTCGACGAACAACTGCAGGGCGGCACGCTCCAGCGCGATGCCATCGAGCTCTAGCGCCACCCGCAGCGGGCGCGGCGCATTGTCGGGACGCGCGGTATCCGCGGTGTAGCCGTCGCCCGTGGCCTGCCGATGCCCGCTCACCACCATGATTCGATCGGTGCCCGCGGCATCCTGCGCGGAGGGCTTGAACGGGAACGGGTGCACCGGGGT
The DNA here is from genome assembly GCA_017302075.1 of Lysobacterales bacterium. Lineage (GTDB taxonomy): Bacteria > Pseudomonadota > Gammaproteobacteria > Xanthomonadales > Xanthomonadaceae > Thermomonas > Thermomonas mangrovi. Next base: position 5,167 of record JAFLEB010000041.1, on the reverse strand, counting down.
CGACTTGCCGGTGAAAGGATCGAATCCCTCGGGGAAGCCGAAGCCGAAATTGTCGATGTCGCCCACCTGGACCGCCAGCGCCGCATCGGGACCGTCGCGCTCCACCTTGTCCGGCGCCGGCCATGCCGCGTCGAGGCTGTTCGCTGCAGGCGCTGGCGGCGCCACAACCGCTGCCGGGGCGGCCGGCGCTTCGGGCGCGGCTGGCGTGCAGGCGCCCAGCCACCAAGCCGAAGCGAGGGCCACGCTCGCCATCAGGAATCCGGGGACAGGTTGACGCATGCGCTTGCACCTCTGGTTCGTCGGCATCGCCGGTTTCCACGGAAATTCCAGCGGCCGCAGGCCAGTGCGACGCGGGCCGGGCCTGCGTCATGGGGCAGCGCGATGCGGCGATGCCCACTCGCAGAAATGCAGCAGCACGCCGCTCGGGTCGTGCACGAAGGTCACGATGGCGCCGTACGGCTGCGCTGCTGGCGGTTGCACGCGCGCACCGGGGAAGCGACCCTCGGCCAGCACGCTTCGCACGTGCGCGTACCAGGCCTGCGCGTCGTCCACCGTGAGGTGCAGCATGCTGTTCTCGGCGACCTCGCGCAGGTAGTAGGCCTGGATGTAGAAGTGCTGCGCCACGCCCACCGTCACCAGTGCAATGCCGGGTCCGACGTCGCGCACGTCCCAGCCGAGCGCGGCATGGAAGGCCTTGGACAGCGCGAAATCGCGCGCGGGAATGAAGGCACGCAGGTCGGTGGCGGTGGGGATCGGCATGACGGATCCTGGTGAGTGGAAGCCGGCCACCCTAGCAAGCGCGGCGGGCGACGACGATCGCTCGGGCCACGACGTCGGTTGGTTACCAGTCGAGGCTGCCGCGGATCACCGGCTGCACCTCGCCGCCCAGCCAGACATCGCCATCGGCATCCACGCGCAATTGCACGCGGCCATCGCGCCCCAGTTCGCGGCCCTGGCTGGCGACGTAGCGTCCGTCCGCATGCGGCAACGCAGCGTGCGCGGCCAGCCACGCGGCGACCAGCGCGTTCGCGCTGCCGGTCACCGGATCCTCGGGCACGTTGACCGCATCGCCGGGGCAGAACGCGCGCACCACCACGTCATGCCCCGCGCCGGCCTCCGGCGCGAAGATCGCCAAGCCGGTCGCGTCGGTGGCATTGGTGAACGCGGCGATGGCAGCGAAGTCGGGGGCGAAGGCGCGCACCGCCCCGGCCGAATTTGCGCGCAGCAGCCACCATGCCGGACCGTTCGACCACAGCACCGGGGCGGCATCCGCTGCAGCGAGTGCCTGCAGGCTGGCCGGGATCGCCACCGGCGGCGTGGACAATGCCTGCATCCGCGGCGTGCGCAATTCGATCGTGCGCTTGCCGTCGGCGGTCTTTTCGACGCGCACCGGCAGCAGGCCGGCACCGCATTCCTGCACCAGCGCCCGGGCGTCGGCATCGACCAGGCCGGCATCCAGCGCCGCCCACGCCGCGCCGACGCTAGGGTGGCCGGCGAAGGGCAATTCGCTGCCGGGGGTGAAGATGCGGATGCGGTAGTCCGCAGCCGGATCCTGCACCGGCACGAAGAACACCGTCTCGGACAGATTCAGCCATGCCGCGAGCGCCTGCATGGACGCGGTGTCCATGCCATCGGCGTCCAGCACCACGCCGAGCGGATTGCCGGTGCCCGCGCGCGCGGCGAACACATCCAGTTGCAGGTAGCGTCGCGTGGCCATCGAGTCCTCCGTCGGCCCGCAGGGTACACGTGGCGCGCGGTTGCGGGCATGCTGGCGCCCCCGCCGCTTCCGCCTGCCCTCGTGGACCACGCTCCCGGCCCGCTGCTGACCCTCGACCTCCTCGACGCGATGCGCGCCGCGCTTACCCGTGGCGAACGGGTGTGGGCAGGCTCGCTCGACCTCGGCCGCAGCCACGGCGAAGCCAGCCTCACCGAGGAGGGATTCGGGTGGCGCGGCATGCGTTACCCGTGGCCAGGATCGCTCCGCCCGCGCACGCTGTACGCCTTCGATGGCGAAGCCTTCGTGCCGGTCTCGCGCTACGCGGGCAAGCTGATCAAGCTGGTGCCGACCGAATGGGGCGTGCCGACCTTCGAGATCGACGGCATCAAGATGCTGCCGACCGCGAAGGAATCGCCGCTCGCCGACGCGCGTCGCAAGGTGGCGCTGGTGCAGCCGCGCGGCAAGCGGGTGCTCGACACCTGCGGCGGGCTCGGCTATTTCGCCGCCTGCTGCCTCGAGGCGGGTGCGGCGGCCATCGCTTCGTTCGAGAAAAACGAGGACGTGCTGTGGCTGCGCACCCTGAATCCCTGGTCGCCGGATCCCGCGGCAAGCGGCGGGCGCCTGTCGCTGGCGCATGCGGACGTGGCGCAGGCGATCACCGCGCTGCCAGACGCCTCCTTCGACGTCGCCCTGCACGATCCGCCGCGCTTCGGCATCGCCGGCGAGCTGTACGCGCGCAGCTTCTACGACCAACTCGCGCGCGTGCTGCGGCCGGGCGCGCGCCTGTTCCACTACACCGGCAGCCCGAACAAGCTGACCAGCGGGCGCGACGTGCCCGGCGAGGTGGCCAGGCGCCTGGCAGCGGCCGGCTTCCGTGCCGAGCGCGCGCTGGACGGCGTGCTCGCGATCCGCCGCTGAGCTTCAGGCGAGCACGCGCAGCACCAGCCAGGCCGGCACGCCGAGGTAGTACACCGCCCGCGCGCAGGCTTCCAACACGTGCCGCGCCGTCGCCGCGCGAGCGGGCATGCCCCAGGCGAGGGCCAGGCACGTCGCTTCGACCACGGCGCGCAGCACGGCCGCGAACACCGCCAGGCCGACGATCCAGCCTGCCCACCAGAGCGCGGCGCCGGTGAGCCAGGCGGTCGCGCCGAAGGTCTGCCATTCGCCGAAGGTGCCGCCGTAGGCGATGTGCTGGTGCAGGCGGAACGCGAACATCGCCGGCAGCAGTGGGAACAACAGCGTGCGCAGCCAAGCGCGGTCCCAGCGCGGCCCGCGGTGGCGCCCACGCGCGGCGAGGTACGCGGCGCATCCACGCGGCAGGTCGACGCTGCGTCCCAAGGCATGCAGCACGTCGACCGGGTCGCGCAGCAGCAGGACCGCATCGCCGCCTTCGCCGCGCACGCGCAACCCAGTGCCAGGGAACGGCAGGCGCAGCGGACGCACGTCCAGCGCCGCCACTGGCAGGCGCAGGCTGCGGCCACCGCCCTGCACGTGCAACACGTCATCGCGCAAGGCGACCCGCGCGGCATGCGCACGCCGCAGCAGCCACCAAGCCGCCGTCGGCAGGGCGACCAGCGCCACGAACAGCCGCAACTGCAGCATCGGCTTCAGCACCGAGGCATCGCCGAACAGCCACAGCCCGGCGAATGCGGCCTGCGTCGCCCCGGCCACGCCCTGCAACAGCAAGCCAGCCCAGCGCCAGCGCGACGACAGCCAGATGGTCGCCAGCGGCCAGGACATCGCCGCCGCCACGAGGCCGGCCTGCCCTGCATTGCCCGTCGACCGCGGTGGCCACTGCCGCAGCGCGACCACCAACAGCAACAGGCCCAGCGCAAACGGGCCGAACCAGCCACCCCAGGCCACCGCACGAGTCACCGGCGGCGTGCGCACCGGGACCTCGCCGACGAGCAGCGCGCGGGTGCCCATCGCCGTCGCGTCGCGGATGCCGCCGTCGGCATCGACCACCGCGCTGATCCCGTTGGTGGTCACCCGCAATTGCGGCAGTCGCGTCTCCACGCTACGGAACGCCGCGACCGCGAGGTGCAGCCGCGCCCCCTGCGGATGCGCGCTGAACCACGCATCGTTGGACAGGCCGAGCAATGCCCGCGCGCCCTGCCGCGCAGCCTCGTGGGCCAGCGCGGGATGCACGTCGTCGAGGCAGATCATCGGCGCGACCGGCACCTCGCGCCCGCCGGGCAGGCGCAGCGGGAAGCTGCGGGCGCCATCGCCCGGCAACCAGGTCCCGGCCCAAGGCAACAGGCGACGCAGGCGCGGTCCGTCCAGCCAGCCCGGCACGTGCTCGGTCAGCGGGAATGGATGGGTCTTGCGGTAGAAGCCGAGCAGGCCGTCGCGCGGGTCGAGCACGGCCGCCGCGTTGTACTCGCCGGCGACGTCGCGGTCGTAGGTGCCGAACACCAGCGGCACGCCGGCCCCGCGCGCGAAGCCGGCGATCTCGGCATCGAGTTCCGCGCCCGCCTCGCTGCGCGGCTTCCCGAAGGTCGTGGGGTACACGGTTTCCGACCACAGCAAGGCATCCACCCTGCCCGCGTCGAGGGCCGCACGCGACATCCCGACATGCGTGTCGAGCACCTCGCGCACGACCGCGTAGGCGCCGCGTTCCCGGCGCAGGCGTTCGTAGTCGACGATGTTCGCCTGCACCATCGCGACGCGCAGCGTGTCCTCCACCGGCAGCGCGCGCAATTGCGCGCTGCGCAAGGCGCCGTAACCGCCGAGCAGGATCGGCAGCGCCAGCGCGCAGGCCAAGGGCTGGCGCCACCCGCGCGAGGCGTCGCGACGGTATCGCCACGCATCGGCCAGCCACTGGTTGCACAGCACCAGCACGAAAGTGAGCACCGGCACACCGCCGAGGTCGGCCGCCTGCCGCCACCAGGCCGCGGGTTGCAGGCCATGGCCGAGGCTGTCGCCGAGCAGCTTCGGGCAGGCCCATTCGCAGGCGACCCATGCCGCCGCGACCGCCACCGCACGCAGCACCGGCCCAAGCCGGCCCGCGGCCCACCACCCGGCAAGGGCGGCCGCCACGACCTGCGGCTGCATCAGCGGCGCCGCCAGCACCACCAGCGCGATGCCGCCCGCGGTGCCGATCCCGGTATAGGCCGCGACTGCATCGCCGAACCAGGCGAACACCGCCAGCGCGAACAGCATCGCCATCGCGATGCCGCTGGCGAGCGCCGCGCGCCACGAGGGCAGCGTCGCCACCGATGCCAGCCACGGCACCAGCGCGACGAAACCGAGGGACACGGCGAATCCGCCACGCGCATACATCCCGAGCAGGACCGCGCTGGCGAGGATCGGAACCGAGGCGCGGAGCACCGCGCGGCGCGCGGGCGTCCCCATAATTTCCCAAATGTAAATTTCTTGTGTGGAACTAATTTAATAGCTCTTTAATACACTTGTTCAGCTTTTTATAGGTCTTATGATATTTATTCTTAA
>JAFLEB010000040.1 GCA_017302075.1 Lysobacterales bacterium | reverse complement strand
GAAAGAGATGGGATAAGAGAGAGTGAGAGAGAAAGAGATGGGGTAAGAGAGAGAGTGAGAGAGTGAGAGAGAAAGAGAGTGCAGACGGGGAAGGAGAGAGAGAGAGATGGGGAAAGAGAGAGAGAGAGGCCGCGTGGCCTGCTGCTGCGCGGCGATGCGCTGGCCGCGCTCGGACGGGGCTGGGAGGCCTATGGCTTGCTCGGCGCGTTGCGCCAGCAACAGGCCGCCGATGCGACGACGCTGGAGGCGCTGCAGGCGCGTTGGGCGGAGGCCGGCTTGCAGCAGGCGGCCGATGCCAATGCCCTCGCCGATCGCTGGGATGCGTTGCCGCCGGCGCTGCGCACCATGCCCGCGGTGGTGGCGGCCTACGCGCGGCGGGCCGCGGCGATGGGCTGGCACGATGCTGCCAGCGGACGCCTGGAGGATGCGCTCGATGCCGGCTGGGACCGCACGCTGGTCGCGCTCTACGGCAGCCTGCCGCTGGCGCGCCTCGAGCACCGGCGCACGCGCCTGGAGCAGTGGTTGCAGGCGCGTCCGTCGGATCCCGCCGCGCTGCTGGCGGTCGCCCTCGTCGCCCAGCAACAGGGGCACTGGCTGCAGGCCGACGCCTGGCTGCATCGCGCGATCGCGCAGGGCGCCGGGGCGGCGGCGTGGGAAGCGCTGGGCGACGGCGCGCTGCAGCTCGGCGACGAGGCCCGCGCGCGGCAGGCCTATGCGAACGCGCTGCGCAGCCAGCGCGGCGAGCCGGTCGTCGACCTCGCCGGGCGCGACCTGCGCCAGTCGATCGCCGACAACGCGGCGATCGAGGAGCGCGACGCGCACGGCCTGCCGCGCTTGCGGGAGTGAGCCGGACCCGCGTGCCGGGCAGCCTACAATGCGCGGCATGAACCAGGCCATCCCCGCCATCGACACCGTCCGCGACTACCTCACCGGCCTGCAGGACCGCATCTGCGCGGCGATCGAGGCCGCCGACGGCCATGCGCGCTTTATGGAGGATGCGTGGCGCCGCGCCGACGACGATGCGAGCACCCACCTGCGCGGCGGCGGCCGCACCCGCGTGCTGCGCGACGGCGCGGTGTTCGAGCAGGCGGGGATCGGCTTCTCCGACGTCTCCGGCACGCGCCTGCCGCCTTCCGCCACCGCAGCGCGTCCGGAACTCGTGGGCGCGTCGTGGCGGGCGGTCGGCGTCTCGCTGGTGTTCCACCCGCGCAATCCCTACGTCCCGACCACGCACGCGAACGTGCGCCATTTCCGCGCCGAGCGCGATGGCGAGACCGTGGCCTGGTGGTTCGGCGGCGGCTTCGACCTGACCCCGTTCTATCCGTTCGACGAGGACGTACACCACTGGCACCGCACCGCGCGCGACCTGTGCGGACCGTTCGGCGGGCAGGCACGCTACGCCGCGCACAAGCGCTGGTGCGACGAGTATTTCTTCCTCAAGCACCGCGACGAGACGCGCGGCGTCGGCGGCCTGTTCTTCGACGACCTGCAAGGCGACTTCGACGCCGACTTCGGCTACCTGCGCGCGGTCGGCGACGGGTTCCTCGACGCCTACCTGCCGATCGTCGAGCGCCGCAAGGACACGCCGCATGGCGAACGCGAGCGCCAGTTCCAGCTGTACCGGCGCGGCCGCTACGTCGAGTTCAACCTGGTGTTCGACCGCGGCACGCATTTCGGCCTGCAGAGCGGTGGTCGCACCGAGTCGATCCTGATGAGCCTGCCGCCCCTGGTGCGCTGGGAATACGGCTACGCGCCGGAGCCGGGCAGCGACGAGGCGCGGCTGGCGGACTACCTGCGGCCGCGCGACTGGCTGGAGGAAGGCATCGGCTGACGGCGCGCGCCGCGCTCAGTCGCGCTTGCGCGGGACCACGCTGATGTGGCCGTTGGTTTCCAGCAGTGCCAGCTCCACTTCGGCGACATCCTCGATGCTGTTCATCCGCAGCGCCTCGCGGAAGTCGCTCTGGCTGACCAGCTCGCGCCGCAGCACGTGGTCGAACACCTTGCCATCGCGCGCCAGCACCACCGGCTCGCCTTCGACCAGGCGCTCGGCGCGGCGGCTGCGCGCCGTCACGAACGCCACCGCGTAGTTCAGCGCGATCAGGGTCGTGGCCATGATCGCCGCCCCGGTGAGCGAGTTGTCGCCGCCGTTGATGCCGTTCTGCACCGCGTTGCCGATCAGGATCAGCAGGACCAGGTCGAACGGCGTGAACTGCCCGACCGCGCGCTTGCCGGACACCCGCACCAGCACCATCACCAGCGCGTAGATCGCGGTCGCGCGCAGCACGAACACCCACCATGGCGCCGACAACTGGAATAGCTCGTTCATCGCTGCGATCCGCCGTGCACGCAAGAATTGGGGTGCGTCGCGTTTTCCGCATCGCCAAGCCCCGCTGGTAAGGGGGCGCGCCAAAGGCGGGGGGATCGGATGCACATCGCGGGACCCAAGATTTGCCTTGGCAAATCTTGGGCTTTTTATTGCCTCCGCAAAAGCGGAGGCAATAAAAAGCCCCGCAGCCAGGGGGGGACTGCGGGGCCGGGGAACGCAGGTTGGGGAGGACCTGCCATTCCGGTGATCACACCAGGGGAGGGGTTGTGATCGGCAACAGGCGTTGCACCTGTTGCGAGAGATGAGACCACTCCGAGGATGGATGGTTCGTGAAGATCCGGGTTAAAAAACTGTTGGGTTCAGGAATGATTCATGGCGCCGGCGCGGGAGCCGCGAAACCCGCATCCCAGCGCGGTTTCCGGGCGCCTGGCAGCCGCCTCAGTGCGCCTCGTCCCAGTTGGCGCCAACCCCGCTGTCCACCACCAGCGGCACGCGCAGCTGCGCCGCGCCCGCCATGAGCGCCGGGACGTGGTCCAGCAGGGTCGGCACGAAATCGGCCTCGGCCTCGAACACCAGTTCGTCGTGGACCTGCAGGATCATCAGCGCGCGGTCGCGATGCCCGGCCAGCCAGGCATCCACCTGCACCATCGCGCGCTTGATGATGTCGGCGGCAGTGCCCTGCATCGGCGCATTGATCGCGGCACGCTCCGCGCCCGCGCGCTGCGCCGCATTGCGCGAGTGGATGTAGTCCAGCGCAAGCCGCCGTCCGAACACGGTTTCGACGTAGCCGAGGTCGCGTGCCTGCTGCCGGGTGCGCTCCATGTAGTCGCGCACGCCGGGATAGCGGCTGAAGTACAGCGCGATGTAGTCCTGCGCCTCCCCGCGGCCGATGCCGAGCTGGCGCGCCAGCCCGAACGCACCCATGCCGTAGATCAGCCCGAAGTTGATCGCCTTGGCCGCGCGCCGCTCGTTCGACGACACCGCCTCGATCGATTTGCCGAACACCTCCGCCGCGGTGGCGCGGTGGATGTCGGCGCCCTCGGCGAAGGCGCGCAGCAACGCGGGATCCTCGGATAGGTGGGCCATGATCCGCAGCTCGATCTGCGAGTAGTCGCAGGCCACCAGCTTGCGTCCCTGCGGCGCGACGAAGGCGGTGCGGATGCGGCGGCCCTCCTCGCTGCGGATCGGGATGTTCTGCAGGTTCGGATCGCTGGACGACAACCGCCCGGTGGCGGCACCGGCCTGGTGATAGCTGGTGTGCACCCGGCCGGTACCCGGGTTGACCATCTCCGGGAGTTTCTCGGTGTAGGTGCTGCGCAGCTTGGCCAGGCCGCGGTACTCCAGGATCACCCGCGGCAGTTCGTGCTGGTCGGCGATCGCCTCCAGCGCCTCCTCGTTGGTCGAGGGCGCGCCGCTCGGGGTCTTCACCAGCGCCGGCAACTTCAACTCGTCGAACAGCAGCGCGCCGAGCTGCTTGGGCGAGTCCAGGTTGAAGCTGCGCCCGGCCAGTTCGGTCGCCTTCTGCTGCGCGGCCAGCATGCGCCGGCCGAGGTCGGCGGTCTGCCGGCGCAGTTCGTCGGCATCGACCAGCACGCCATTGGCCTCGACCCGCGCCAGCACCGGCACCAGCGGCATCTCGATGTCGCGGTACACCGACAGCAGCGAAGGTTCCGCCTCCAGCTTCGGCAGCAGCGTGCGATGCAGGCGCAGGGTGATGTCCGCGTCCTCGGCGGCGTAACGGGTCGCATCGTCGATCGCGACCTGCGAGAACGCGATCGCCTTGGCGCCCTTGCCGGCCACGTCCTCGTACTTGACGGTCGCGTAGCCGAGATGGCGCTGGGCCAGCGAATCCATGTCGTGCCGCGCGATGCCGGCGTTCAGCACGAAGCTCTCGAGCAGGGTGTCGTCGGCATAGCCCGCGACCTCGACGCCATGCCGGCGCAGCACGTGCAGGTCGTACTTGCCGTGCTGCCCGACCTTGCGCCTGGCCGGGTCCGCGAGCAACGGGCGCAACACGTCCAGCACCACTTCGCGCGGGAGCTGCGCGGGCGCACCCGGATAGTCGTGGCCCAATGGGATGTAGCAGGCGGCGCCGGGTTCGACGCACAGGCTGATGCCGACCAGGTTGGCGCGCATCGCGTCGAGCGCGTCGGTCTCGGTGTCGAACGCGAACTCGCCGGCATCGCGCAACTTCGCCACCCAGGCATCGAGTTGCACCGGTTCCAGGACCGTCTCGTACTCGCCTTGCGCCGACAGCGCCGGATCGATCGCATCGGCAGTCGCAGGCGTCGCAGCCGCGACGAAGCTGCCGCCGCGTGCCACGCCGGGTTCCTTCCCGGCCGGCGCCTGCAGGCCTGCGCCGCCGTCCAGCTCCTTCAGCGCCTGGTTGAAGCCGTAACGCGTGTACAACGCGCGCAGTGCGTCGGCATCGCGCTCGCGCAGGTGCAGGTCGGCCGGGCCTTCGTGCAGCGCGACATCGGTGCGGATCGTGGTCAACGCGCGATTCAGCGGTAGCCGCGGCAGCGCCTCGCGCAGGGCCTCGCCGATCTTGCCGCCGATGGCGTCGGCATGGGCGATCACGCCATCCAGCGAGCCGTATTCGGCCAGCCATTTCGCCGCGGTCTTCGGCCCGCACTTCGGCACGCCCGGGATGTTGTCGACGCTGTCGCCCATCAGCGCGAGGTAGTCGACGATCTGGTCGGCGCGCACGCCGAACTTCTCGACCACCGCCGCATCGGAATCCAGCCGCCCGCCGCTCATGGTGTTGACCAGCGACACGCCCGGGCGCACCAGCTGCGCCATGTCCTTGTCGCCGGTGGAGACGGTGACCTCGATGCCGGCCGCCGCGCCGCGTACCGCCAGCGTGCCGATCACGTCGTCGGCTTCCACGCCGGCCTCGCGGATGATCGGGATGCCGAGCGCGGAGACGATCTCCATCATCGGCTCGACCTGCGCGCGCAGTTCGTCCGGCATCGGCGGGCGGTTGGCCTTGTACTCGGGATACAGGTCGTCGCGGAAGGTCCTGCCCGGCGCATCCACCACGAAGGCGATGTACTCCGGTTTCTCCTTGAGGTGTCCGCGCAGCATGTTGACCACGCCGAACAGCGCGCCGGTCGGCTCGCCGGCGGCGTTGCTGAGCGGCGGCAGCGCGTGGAAGGCGCGGTAGAGGTAGGAAGAACCGTCGATCAGCACGAGCTTGGCCATGCGCCGATTGTAAGGCGCGGCCCGCCCGCACGCCCCGCTGGCAGAATGCCCGCCTGCCCCCCGAGACGCCGACGATGCTGCGCTGGTTCGAACGCCGCCTGGACCCCTTCCCCGACGCCCCGCCGAGCCAGCCGCCGGCGACGCTGGTCGCGTTCTGCCGCCACTACACGCGCGGCGCCGAACGCTGGCTGTTGCTGATGGCCGCGACCACCGGCCTGATCGCGATCGCCGAGGTCGCGCTGTACGCCTACGTGGGCGCGCTGGTCGACCGCATGAACGCGCTCGGCACGGCGCGCTTCCTCGCCGCCGAGGGTCCGCGGCTGGCGGCGATGGCGGCACTGGTGCTGCTCGGCCTGCCGCTGCTGGTGTGGCTGAACTCCGCGGTGCAGCACCAGACCCTGCTCGGCAACTTCCCGATGCGGATCCGCTGGAACGTGCATCGCTACCTGCTGCGGCAGTCGATGGGCTATTTCCAGGACGAGTTCGCCGGGCGCATCGCGACCAAGCTGATGCAGACCTCGCTCGCGGTGCGCGAGACCGTGGTCAAGCTGTTCGACATCGGCAACTACGTGCTGGTGTACTTCGGCGGCACCCTGGTGGTCGCCGCCAGCGCGGACTGGCGGCTGATGCTGCCGTTCGCCGCGTGGCTGGCCTGTTACGCGCTGCTGATGCGCTGGTTCGTGCCACGGATGGGCAAGGTCTCGCAGCAACAGGCCGACGCGCGCTCCAGCATGACCGGGCGGATCGTCGACAGCTACACCAACATCGCCACGGTCAAGCTGTTCTCCCACTCGCGACGCGAGCAGGCCTACGCGCGCGAGGCGATGGACGGCTTCCTGTCCACCGTGTACCGGCAGATGCGACTGGCCACGAGCGTCTACAGCCTGCTGTACGCGCTGAACATGGCCTTGCTGTTCGCGGTCGGTGCGCTCGGGGTCTGGCTGTGGCTGCACGGCCATGCCAGCGTTGGCGCGGTCGCGGTGGCCTCCGCGCTGGCGCTGCGCCTGCTGGGCATGTCGCACTGGATCATGTGGGAACTGTCGGCGCTGTTCGAGAACATCGGCACCGTGCACGACGGCATCTCCTCGATCTCGCTGCCGCCGACGGTGGACGACGCCCCCGACGCACCACCGCTCCCCGCCGCGCGCGGCGAGATCCGCTTCCGCGACGTCGCGTTCCACTACGGCAAGGGCGGAGGGGTGATCGAGCACCTCGACCTGCACATCGCGCCGGGCGAGAAGATCGGCGTGGTCGGTCGCAGCGGCGCCGGCAAGTCCACGCTGGTCAACCTGCTGCTGCGCTTCCACGACGTCGAGGCCGGCAGCGTCTGCGTGGATGGCGTGGACGTCGCCAGCGTGCAGCAGGATTCGCTGCGCGCGCAGATCGGCGTGGTGACCCAGGACACCTCGCTGCTGCACCGTTCGGTGCGCGAGAACATCCTCTACGGCCGTCCCGACGCCAGCGACGCGGAGATGGTCGAAGCCGCGCGCCAGGCCAATGCGGAGGCGTTCATCGCCGAACTGGTGGACGCCAAAGGCCGCCGCGGCTACGACGCGCAGGTCGGCGAGCGCGGGGTCAAGCTGTCCGGCGGCCAGCGCCAGCGCATCGCGATCGCGCGGGTGCTGCTGAAGAACGCGCCGATCCTGGTGCTGGACGAGGCGACCTCGGCGCTGGATTCCGAAGTCGAGGCGGTGATCCAGGAAAACCTGTATCGGCTGATGCAGGGCAAGACGGTGATCGCCATCGCCCACCGGTTGTCCACCATCGCCGCGATGGACCGGCTGGTGGTGATGGATGCCGGGCGCATCGTCGAGGAAGGCACGCACGAGCAGCTGCTCGCCCGCGGCGGCCTGTATGCGCAGCTGTGGCAACGACAGTCGGGCGGCTTCCTCGAACTGGATCCAGCACCGGCGCCGGCTGCCTGAGGCCGGGGATCGCGCATACTGCGTGCCTCCCCCACGAGGATGCCGCGATGCGCCTTGCCCTGCCCCTCGCCGCCGCCCTGCTGCTGGCCGCCTGCGCGACCGCCACGCCGGAATCCACCCTGCCCAAGGACGCCATCGCGGCGACCCGTACCGAGGCGAACGGCGACAGCATCACCGAGTACCGCGTCGCCGGCACCCTGAAGATGGTGAAGGTGGTGCCGCTGCGCGGCCCGACGTACTACCTCTACGACCGCAATGGCGACGGCATCGTGGACGCGCGCGACGGCAAGGACGGTCCGCTGACTTACTACAAGCTGTTCAGCTGGTAACGACGCGATCCGGCACCCGTCGCGCGCAACAGGGTGCCGGTCAGCGGCGCGCGTACCCGATCCAGCCCAGCAGCGGGCGCCCGCTGAGCCACGCCGCCGCGCACAGCAGCAGCACCACGCCACCATGCCAGGCCAGGGTGAGCAGCGCGCTTTCGTGGCCGTGGACCAGGCTGACCGCGGCGGACGACAGGCCCGCGGCGCTGAGCATCGCCAGCACCGTGGTCGGCACCGGCCGGACCACGCCCGCGTGCCGCACCAGCAGCAACATCACCAGCAGCATCGGCGCACTGACCAGGGTGATCGCCAGCGCGCAGTGCCAGCTGCCCAAGCCGAGGGCCACCACGCCGCCGTCGGCACGCACCTGCGCCAGGCACCCCCAGCCCATGCCGGCGAACCAGGCGATCGCCGCCGGCAGCGGCAGCCACGCCCAGGCCAGCGCGCGGCCCGGCACGCTGACCTGGAACACCGCGTAGGCGGCCAGCAGGCCGGTGAGCACGCTGCCCCACCACGACCAGCGGCCGCCCGGGTGCGCGAAATCCTCGGGCGGCGCGCCGCGCCAGCCCATCAGCACCACCACCAGCAGCGCGACCGCGACCACCGCGCCGCACCAGGCCAGGGTCCGCACCAGCGGCGGCGCCAGCGGGCGCACCGAGCGTGCCTGCGCCGCCAATTGTTCGATCAACCGATCGGTGTCACCGCGCATCCTCGTCTCCCTGCAATGCCCGCCGCAGCGCCTTCAGGGCGCGATGGCTGGCCACCTTCAATGCGCCCGCGCGCTGCCGCCCATGGGCCTCCGCCTCGCGCAGCGACAACTCCTGCAAGTGCAGCAGGCGGACCGCATCGCGCTGCCCGGGGCTGAGCCCGGCCACCGCCGCATGCAGGCGCTCGCCGCGCTGCGCCTGTTCCAACCAATCGAGCGGCTCCGGCGCCTCGTCCGCCTGCGCCTCCAGCGCCAGCGCGTCGCCGACGCGCAGGCCCTCGCGCTGGCGTCGCCGCAGGATGTCGATGCAGCGGCGCGTGGCGATCGTCGACAGCCACGGCCGGAACGGCCGGCCCGGCTCGTAGGTGTGGCGCACCCCATGCACCACCAGCAGGATCTCCTGCACCGCATCCTCGGCCTCATCCTGCCCGAGCATGCGCCGTGCGATCGCGCGCAGGTAGGGACCGATCGCCTGCAACAGGCGGCGATAGTCCTGCTGGTCGCCGGCCTGCGCGCGCGCCATCCACGCGCCCCAGTCGTCGGGGGCGTCGAATGGCGCCTCGGCATCAAGGGAAGGCGGCATCGGGCGGCGGGCAGCCGGGTGGCGGACGACGACGCCCATCATGCGCCCTTGCGCGCGAACCTGCGGGCCAGCGGGCGATCCAGCGCCAGCCGGCCCCCGCCATGGACCAGCAAGGCCAGCGCGGACGCCGCCCACAGCGCGTGGGTCGGGAACGCCAGCGGATACACGAACAGCTGGATCACCAGGGTCATGCCGAGCACGCCCAGCGCGGCCACGCGCGTCCCCAGCCCGAGGATCAGCATCAGCGGCAGCACATGCTCCGCGGTCGCCGCCATCCATGCCGCCCAGTCCGGCGGCAGCAACGGCAACGCATACTCGTTGCGGAACAGTTCGAGCGCGGATTCGCTGACGTGCGGCCAACCCCATTGCACCTGCAGGCCCAGCGGATCCAGCACCAGTCCCTCGATCTTGGTCTGGCCCGACAGCCAGAAGGTGAAGGCCAGGCCGATCCGCGCGAGCAGGGCGATGGCCTCGCTGGCATGCCGGCTGAAGAGGTCGATGCGCGTGCTCGCTTGGCGCAGGCTCATGTGGCCTCTACGGTGGGAACGAGGATGTCGGTGACCACGCCGTCGCCGGCGAGGTGGCCGAGCAGCGTGGCCGCCGCATCGCCCGGCAGGCGAGAGAGGACGGGCAACAGCGCAGCGCCGGCCTGCAGGGCGTCGAGCGCGGCCACGCAACCGGGCGGCAACGCGGCGACCTGCACCAGGCCGTCATCGTCGCGCCACAGCAAGGCGTCCTGCGCACGGTCGGGATCGATGCCCGCAAGGTCGGCCGATTCCATCGGCTCGGCGCGCATGTGCGCCTGCCACAGGTCGACGGCTGCATGCGTGCAGGCCAGCCAGTCGCAGGCGGGATGCAGGCGCAGGCGCGTCGCGGCGAGCCGCTGTGGATCTGCCTGCAGCCGCTGCCAGGCGTCCAGCGGTGGCGACGGCGCATCCGCGGCATGGAAGACCCGCAGGCAGGCGGCTTCGAGGCGGGCGACATCGGCGAGGTAAGGCAAGGCGTCGACCAGCGGGCCATCGGCGATGAACGCCGGGAACACCTGCACATGCTCGGCAAGCACGGGCGTGCGCGGCGGGATGGCACGGGCGCATGCGCGCGCGGCATGCGAGAAGCAGTCGGCGCCGACCAGTGCGCGCAGCACCGGGAAACCGTCTTCGAAGGCACCCACCAGCGCATGCGTGCTGTTGTTGCGATGCACCGCGTAGCGGTGTTCGCGGGTGGCGGCATCGACGGCGTGCAACACGGCCGGTGCCGGCAGCGTCGGCTGCAACAGCCCGGCGGCGAAGTCGGCATGCGCGTTCATGCGGCATCCGCCCGCGCGAGGTCGCGCAGGCAGGCATCGGCGATCGCCGCCTGCGCGCGCAGCACCGGGTAATCGGGGACGTCGGTGTCCCATTCGACCAGGGTCGGGGTCGGCCCGATCGCCGCGAGCACGTCGCGGTAGAGCGCCCACACCGCGGCATCGACTTCGGCGCCGTGGTCGTCGACCAGCAGCTCGCCGCCATCGGCATCGGCCACCACCGCATGCCCGGCCAGGTGGACTTCGCCGACCGCATGCAGCGGCAACGCGGCGATGTACGCCTGCACGTCGCGGCGGTGGTTGCGGCAGCTGACGTAGGCGTTGTTGACGTCCAGCAGCAGGCCGCAGCCGGTACGGCGAACCACCTCGCGCAGGAAGCCGGGCTCGTCATGGTCGCCGCCCGCGAACGCGACGTAGGTGCTGGGGTTCTCCAGCAGGATCCGCCGGTCCAGCGTGTCCTGCACCTGCGACACATGCGCGCAGACGCGCGCCAGGGTGGCGGCGTCGTAGCGCAACGGCAGCAGGTCGGGATAGTGGACGCCGCCGTGGCTGGACCAGGCCAGGTGCTCGGAGAACTGCGCCGCCGGATGCCGCGCGAGCAGGCCGCGCAGCCGCGCGAGGTGGCCGCGGTCGAGCGCGTCCATGCCGCCGATCGACAAGCCCACGCCATGCACCGAGACCGGCACGCGCGCCGCTACCGCGGCCAGCTGGCGATGCGGCAACCCGCCCGCACCGAGATAGTTCTCCGCATGCACCTCGACGAAGCCGGGCGGGACCGGATCGTCCATCAAGGCGCGGAAATGCCGCGGCTTGAAGCCGGTCCCGGCCTGCACGGGCAGGCCGGGGCCGGGCGCGCCGGCGTGGGGGGAGGCAGGCATGGCGCGCATCGCGGGGCTCACATCGCCTTGTCGGCGGCCTTGGCGGTGAATGCGGCGAGCTGGCCGTGGCCGGTCGGCGAGGTCTTCGAGGCGGTCTTGGTGCAGGTGCCGGCCGGCACGTACTTCCAGGCGTTGGCCTGGTGGTCGCTCTTCGCGGTGCCGGCGCAGCTGGTGCCGGGGCCGGCGGCGCAATCGTTCTTGCCGGCCATCGCCACGCCGTAGCACTTCTCCTTCGCCATCGGCTTGTCGCCGGCACGGGCGGCGGGCGCAAGCAGCGCGGAACCGAGCACGGCCGCGAGCGCGGCGGCGGTCAGGGCGGGGGTACGCAGATCGGACATCGTCGTTCTCCTGGGTGGACAGCCGCCAGTCGGGCTGCACACAGGATTCGTCGGTCGATGCGGATGGGTTACACCGGCGCCGGTCGCCGGCCGCGCGCCTGCCTCAGGCCGGCACCAGGTTGGCGTAGGCCAGCACCAGCCACTTGCTGCCGGCCTCGTCGAAGTTCACCTGCACCCGCGCGTGCGCGCCGCTGCCCTCGACGTCGGTGACGAAGCCGGTGCCGAAGCTCGGATGGCGGACATGCGCACCCAGCGCGATCGCCGGCACCTCCAGCGGCGCATGCCCGCGGTCGCGCGGCGGGAAGCGGCCGGCGCGCGGCACGAACGCGGGCAGCACCGGCTTGGCGCGGATCTCGCGCAGCAGCGGCTTGGGGATCTCGCGCAGGAAGCGCGAGGGCATGCCGTACATGTCGCTGCCATGGATGCGCCGCGACTCGGCGTGGCACAGCACCAGCTGCTGGCGCGCGCGGGTGATGCCGACGTAGGCCAGTCGCCGCTCTTCGGCCATGCGCCCCGGCTCCTCCGCCGAGCGCAGGTTGGGGAACAGGCCTTCCTCCAGCCCGACCAGGCAGACCAGCGGGAATTCCAGGCCCTTGGCGCTGTGCAGCGTCATCAGCTGCACGCCGTCCTCGCCGGCCTGGGTCTGGCCCTCGCCCGCCTCCAGCGCGGCATAACTGAGGAAGGCGACCAGTTCCGGCATCGCCGCGGCATCCTCGTCGTCGCCGCGCACGAAGCGCGAGGCCACCGAGACCAGTTCGTCGAGGTTGTCGGTGCGCGAATCGAGCTGGCCGCGCGATTCGTTCTCGTAGTGCAGGCGCAGCCCGGAGCGCGCGAGCACGTGGTCGAGCTTCTCCGGCAGCGGCATCGATTCGGTTTCGGACGCGATCTCGTTGAGCAGCTTGCCGAACCCGGCCAGCGCATTGCGCGCGCGCGCGGCGAGGCCGTCGCCGGACGCGATCCGCGACGCCGACTGCCACAGCGACAGGCGCTGTTCGCGCGCCAGCCTGCGCACCTCGTCCAGGGTGCGGTCGCCGATCCCGCGCGGCGGCGTGTTGACCGCGCGCTCGAACGCCGCGTCGTCGTGGCGGTTGGCGACCAGGCGCAGGTAGGCCAGCGCGTCCTTGACCTCGGCGCGCTCGAAGAAGCGCATGCCGCCATACACGCGGTACGGGATCTGCCGCTTGAGCAATTCTTCTTCGAACGCGCGCGACTGCGCATTGCTGCGGTAGAGGATCGCGGCATCGCCGTGGCTGCCGCCGTCGCGCACCCACTGCGCGATGCGGTCGACGACGTAGGCGGCTTCGTCCATCTCGTTGTAGGCGGCGAACACGTCGATCGGCTCGCCCTCGCCGGCCTCGGTCCACAACCGCTTGCCCAGGCGCTCGTCATTGTGCGCGATCACCGCGTTGGCGGCGTTGAGGATATTGGCGCTGGAGCGGTAGTTCTGCTCCAGCTTGAGCGTGGCCGCGCCGGGGAAATCGCGCAGGAAGCGCTGCACGTTCTCGACCTTGGCGCCGCGCCAGCCGTAGATCGCCTGGTCGTCGTCGCCGACCACGAAGACCTGTCCCGTCTCGCCGGCCAGCAGGCGCACGAAGCCGTACTGGATCGCGTTGGTGTCCTGGAACTCGTCGACCAGCAACTGGCCGAACCGATGCCGGTAATGCGCCAGCAGCGCCGGGGTGTCGCGCAGCAGCTCGTGCGCGCGCAGCAGCAGCTCGGCGAAGTCGACCAGGCCGGCGCGCTCGCAGCGCGCCTGGTACTCCGCGTACACCCGCAGCATCACGTCGCCCCACTCGTCGTTGGCGGCGGGCTGGATGTGTTGCGGGCGCCGGCCCTCGTCCTTCTGCGCGTTGATCCACCACGCGATCTGCCGTGGCGGGAAGCGGCCGTCGTCGACCTCCAGCGCCTGCGCCACGCGCTTGACCAGGCGTTGCTGGTCGTCGGAATCCAGCACCTGGAAGCCTTCCGGCAGCTTCGCCTCCTGCCAGTGCAGGCGCAGCAGGCGGTGGGCGATGCCGTGGAAGGTGCCGATCCACATGCCGCGCGGCTCGCCGCCCAGCTGCGCGCCGATTCGCGCGCGCATCTCGCCCGCCGCCTTGTTGGTGAAGGTCACCGCGAGGATGCCGTGCAGCGGCACGCCATGCACCTCGTGCAGCCAGGCCACGCGGTGGGTGAGCACGCGGGTCTTGCCGGAACCGGCGCCGGCGAGGACGAGGTAATGCCCGGGGGGCGCGGAAACGGCCTCGCGCTGGGCCGGGTTCAGCCCGTCGAGGAGGTGGGAGACATCCATCGCACCGATTTTAACCGGTACGTCCCGCGGACGCGCCGCGGCGCGGCCTCAATGCGCGCCGTGCCCGCGCTTGCCGGCGGTGTTGGCCATCAGCTTGTCGGTCCAGGCGATGCCGATCGCCGAAAGGATGAAGACGCAGTGGATGATGGTCTGCCACATCACCCCGGTCGCGGTGGCCTTGGTGCACAAGGCATTGGCAGCGGCGAGCTCCGGCGTGCACAGGGGCAGGCCCAGCTGCCCGGCCTCGATGAAGGTCTTCAGCAGGTGGATCGAGGAAATGCCGATGATCGCCATCGCCAGCTTCACCTTGAGCACGCTGGCGTTGACGTGGCTCAGCCATTCCGGCTGGTCGGGATGGCCCTCCAGGTTCAGCCGGGAGACGAAGGTCTCGTAACCGCCGACGATCACCATCACCAGCAGGTTGCTGATCATCACCACGTCGATCAGGCCCAGCACGATCAGCATGATGCCCTGCTCGCTCAGGCTGCCGGCGTCGTGGATCAGGTGCCACAGTTCCTTGAGGAACAGGAACACGTACACGCCCTGCGCCACGATCAGGCCCAGGTACAGCGGCAGCTGCAGCCATCGCGAGGAGAAGATCAGCGCAGGCAGCGGGTTCATGCGGTTGGACGGCTTGGACATGGGCGGCTCGGGCGGAAAATCCCGCGCAGGGTAGCGGGCCGGCGTGGCAGTGCCAAGCACGCGCGCCGGATGCGACGACGGCGCCCGCGGGCGCCGTCGCGTGGCATCGCCGGCGCGTGCGGATTACATCGCCGGCTTCAGCGCGAACTCCTTCGGCGGCTCCGTGCCCAGCAGGTGCTGCACGAAGTAGTCCCAGCGCCGGCGCATGACGTAGTAGCTGTCCGCGCCGAATCCGTGGCGCGCATGCGGCAGCAGCAGCAGGTCGAAGTCCTTGTTCGCCTTCATCAGCGCGTCCACCACCAGCAGGGTGGATTGCGGCGGCACGTTGTCGTCCATCATCCCGTGCAGCAGGAACAGCTTGCCCTTGAGGTTCTTCGCGTACGCGGCATTGTCCTGGCCGGTGTAGTTGCTGCTGCCATCGTCCTTCTTCTCGAACAGGCCGTGGTAGCGCTCCGCCCAGTCGTCCTCGTACGAGAGGTTGTCGTGGTTGCCGGATTCGGCGATGCCGACCTTGTACACGTCGGGGTAGCGGAACATCGCCGCGGCGGTGGCGTTGCCGCCGCCGGAATGGCCCCACATCCCGGCACGCGTGGCATCGATCCACGGATGCTTCGCCGCCAGTTGCTTGAGCGCGGCCACCTGGTCGGGCAGCGTGTTGTCGGCCATGTCGCCGTACCACGCGTCCTGGAAGGACTTGCTGCGCATCGGCGTGCCCATGCCGTCGATGGCGATGACGATGAAGCCGAGCTCGGCCAGCGCCTGGTGGTCGCCGTGCGCGGGCAGGAAGCTGCGCGAGCGCACCGAACCCACCTGCGGGCCCGGGTAGATGTAGGTGACGATCGGGTACTTCTTCGACGCATCGAAGTTCGACGGCTTGAACAGTTGCCCATAGAGGTCGGTCTTGCCGTCGCGGGCCTTCACCGTGAACGACGCCGGCGGCACCCAGCCCGCGGCCTTCAGGCGGGTGAGGTCGGCGCGCGCGAGTTCCTTGACCAGCGTGCCGCTGCCGTCGCGCAACACCGCGACCGGCGCGGTGTCGATGGTCGAATGCACGTCGATGAAGTACTTGCCGTCGCCGGAGGCTACGACCGCGTGGTTGGCGTCCTCCGGCGTGAGCAGCTGCACCTCGCCGCCGTCCAGGCCGACCTGGTAGTAGTGGACGAAGTACGGGTCGCGCCCGGGCTCGCGGCCCACGCCCTTGAACCACAGCGTGCGCGAGGCCGGATCGACGTGGACGACGTCGGCCACGTTCCAGTCGCCGCGGGTGACCTGGCGCTTTTCCTTGCCGGTCGCGAGGTCATGCAGGTACAGGTGGCCCCAGTCGGACTTCTGGCTGAACCAAAGGAACTCGTTGCTTTCCGGCAGGTAGCGCCAGTTCACCGAGTCCAGCGCCGGCGCGCTCTGGTACTGGGTCTTGACCGTTTCGGCGTAGACGTCGCGGACCTTGCCGGTGGCGGCGTCGGCCACCCGCAGGGTCGCGGACTTGTGCCCGCGGTCGGTGCTGACGAAGGCCAGGGTCTTGCCGTCCCTGGCCCACTGCACGTCCTCCCAGCCCTTGCTGCAGACCAGGTCGTCGCTGCAGGTGGAGCGGTGCTGGTCGGGCGGCATCTGCAGGCGGATGGTCTTCGGCGCGTCGCCCGAGAGATCGATGACCACGCGCTCGATCAGGGTCACGTCCTGGTCGCCGACGAAGGGGTACTTCCACTGCTCGACCTTGGGCGCGCCGACGTTGGTCGCGACCAGGGTCATGGTGCTGGTCTTGCGCTGGTCCTGCTGGAAGGTGGCGATCTTCTTGCCATCCGGGGACCACACCAGCACGGCCTCGTCGGTGTGCTTCCAGCCGGCGTTGTCGGTGGCGTAGCCGTAGTCGGGCTTGCCGTCGAAGGTCAGCTGGGTTTCCTTGCCGGTGGCGACGTCGCGCACCCACAGGTTCCAGCCGCGGATGAAGGCCTCGCGCGCATGGTCGGGCGATGCTGCGCCGGGTTCGTCGCCGGCCTTGGCGCGGGCGATCGGCGTGCAGGCCGCGGCCTCGCAGCGGAACTCGGCGCCGGAGCGCGTGGACACCACCAGCGCGCCATCCTGCAGGCGGATGCCGGCGACCGGCAGGCGGTCCGGCTGCACCGGCCGGCCCTTGCCGCCGGCGGCCTGGTTGATCGCTTCGGCCAAGGCCTTGGCGTCGAAGGCCGCGACGCTGGCGCCCGTGGCCGGATCGAGGCGTCGCCAGGACGTCTTGCCGCCCTCGGCATACGCGTACACCGCGGTGCCATCGTCGAGCCAGGTGCTGTTGGCCACCAGTCCGTCGACCAGCGGGGCAGTGCGATCGCCCAGCATGCGCGCCGCGCGCTCGTAGTCCGCCGTCGTCAACGCCGCCGGGGAAGCCGCCTGGCCGTCGGGCATCCCGCCCATCAGCAGCGCCCCCAGCAGCCACCCCGTGGTCCCGATCCTGGCCATCGCATCCCCATCCGTCGCCTCGCCCCGTCCGGGCAATCCGAGGATCGTAGCGCGCCAGCTGAACCATCGCCCCTGCCGATGGTCCCGCCCGCCGGCTGGCGTCGACATGGCGCTGCCATACTTCCGCGCATGTCCCCCGCCATGCCCCTGTTGACCCCCGACCGGATCGCGGTGGTCATCCCCGCGCTGAACGAGGCGCTGCGCATCCGCGAGGTGGTGCAGGGCGTGCTCCGGCATTGCCCGAACGTGATCCTGGTGGACGACGGCTCCGACGACGGTACCGCGGAGGCCGTGGTGGACCTGCCGATCGTGGTCCTGCGCCACCCCAGCCGGCTCGGCAAGGGCGCCGCGCTCCGCGACGGCTTTGCCGAAGCCCTGCGCCGCGGCCATGCCGGGGTCCTGACCATGGACGGAGATGGCCAGCATGCCGCCGCCGACATCCCGAGGCTCCTGGCCACCGGCAACCGCTACCCCGGCTGGATCGTGATCGGTGCGCGCCTGCGCAACCGCGACCGCCAGCCCCTGCATCGACGCCTGGCCAACGCCTTCGGCGACTGGGGTATCGCCTGGGGCACCGGCTACCAGGTCGCCGACAGCCAGAGCGGGCAGCGCCTGTACCCCGCCGACGTTTGCCGCCTCGCCTGCGCCGGCATCCCCGGCGAGCATTTCGTGTTCGAGGCGCAGGTGCTGATGTCGGCCGCCCAGGCCTTGGGGACGCGTTGCGTGTCGGTGCCGATCGCCGCCCGCTACAACGACGTGCATGGCGCGCCGCAGTTCCGCGCAAGCCATTTCCGCCCGCTCCACGACCTGTGGCGGATCACCTCGCACATCGTCCTGCAATGCCTGCGCCGCGGCGGGCTGGTGCGGGTCCACCGATCGATCCGCGCCCACCCTGCGGTGATCGACGATCCCGACATGCACCCCGCCGAGGCAACGCCCGCCGACGCCCTGCGCTGACCGACCCGGATCGGCCCGCGCGCTATCATCCGCGGCCCCATGCATCCGCTCGCCACCCCCATCACCGCCGAAACCCTGCGCGTCGAGTATCGGGATGCGCCGCTCGATGCCCTGCTCGACGACCCCGGGTTGCTGGCGGTGTTCGGCTTCGGCGACCACGCCCCGCCCGCGCATGCCGACCCCCGCTACCTGCGGGTGGCCCTGCCCGCGCATGCCGCGGCACCTTTCGAATGCTGGCGGGTCGATGGTGAAGTCCGGCACGGCCGTGCCGACGGCATCGCCTGGAGCGAAGCGGGTGGCCTGCAGTTCGGCACGCTGTCGGTGGTGGACGACGGCGACGCCGAAGCCACCGCCGCGGCGGCCTACGCCCGCCTGCAGGCCTGGCTGGCCGCCGGCCGGCATCCGCATCCGCTGCGGATCTGGAACTACCTGGACGCGATCACCGAGGGCGACGGCGACGAGGAGCGCTACCGGCGCTTCTGCGTGGGCCGTGCCCGTGGCATCGCCCGCGAGCTCGCGCCCGGCGAATTGCCGGCCGCGACCGCGATCGGGTTCCCTCGGCGGACCGGCCGCTTCCTGCTTTACTGGCTGGCCGCGGCCCGGCCCGGCCACCCGCTCGAGAATCCCCGCCAGGTCCAAGCCTGGCGCTATCCGCGCCAGTACGGCCCGCAGGCCCCCGGCTTCGCACGGGCGCTGCTGCCGGCGTCGGAGGCGATGCCGCTACTGCTGTCGGGCACCGCGGCGGTGGTCGGGCACGCCTCGCGGCACGGCGATTCGCTGCAAGCGCAACTCGACGAGGTGCTGGCCAACCTGGACAGCCTCATCGCCACCGCGCGCGCGCTGCGCCCCGGGCTACCCGTGCACCCGGGCGCCGGCACGCGGCTGAAGGTGTACGTCCGCGACGCCGCCGACCTCGGCATCATCGATGCATGGCTCGATGCGCGCCTGCCCGGGGTGCCGCGGATCGTCCTGCACGGCCAGGTGTGCCGCGCCGAGCTCGCCGTGGAGATCGATGGGGTGCATGCTTGAGCCGGTGATGGTCCATCCCGGACTGGGCCGAGGAGGCGGGGCAATGGGCGTGATCAGCATCCTGTGGGGCATCGTGGCGCTGTGCTGGATGGTGCTGGCGCTGATCCCGGTGGTCGGCATCACCAACTGGCTGCTGATCCCGTTCGCGGCGATCGGCGCCATCGTCGCCGCCATCGGGCTGGTGTTCACCCGCAGCGAGAGGAATGGACGCGCGAAGGCGGGCCTCGTGCTCAATGCGCTGGTGATCCTGGTCGCCACCTGGCGGCTGGGCCTGGGTGGCGGCCTGCTGTGAACGACCCGGCAGTTGTTGCGGGCGGCTGATCACGGTATACAACGCGGACTGGCGGCCGCGGCGGCACGCCAGTGGCACCGCAACCGGCAACGCCGGGCGGATCGGCCGCCGCAGCAAGGGGATCAAGACGATGTCAGGAACGATCAAGCACGGCTGCCTGGTGGCAGCCGGAATCGCCATCGCCGCGCTCGCGGCAGGCAACGCGCACGCCGGCAAGCCGATGAACGTGCTGCAGAAGAAGGCGGCAGCCGACGCCATGGCCCGCGAATACCAGGCGCAGCAGGCCGCGAAGGGGTTCGCCGCGAAGTCCGCACCGGCCACCATCGTGGCGGCAGGCGGCGGATCGGAAGCCACCCAGGTGCCCGACGACCTCCACAACTACCTGCACGCGCGCGTCGACGCGAACGGCCAGGTCCGCATCCTGGAATCGGACGGCCCGACCACGCCCGCCGAGGAGGCCAACCATGACTAAGGCTCCCCGCACCGCATTGGCGGCGGCCGTGCTGACCGTGCTTGCCGGCATTTCCCAGGCGCAGGCCGCGGACATCATCCCGGTGATCTTCGATGCCGCCGGCACTGGCTACTACGACACCACCCCGGCGACGCCGGTCGGCGGCAACCCGGGCACCACCAAGGGCGAACAACGCCGCTACGTCGCCAACTATGCCGCCGCACTGTGGGGCAGCGTCCTGCAGAGCGACGTGCCGATCTACATCGGTGCCCGCTTCACCCCGCTCGGTGCGAACGTGCTCGGTTCCGCCGGTGCCGCGACGGTGTTCGCGAACTTCCCCAACGCCCCGGTCGCCAACACCTGGTACCACGGTGCGCTTGCCGATTCCCTGGCTGGCACCGACCTCAACCCGGGCTTCACCGACATCAACTCGAACTTCAGCACCGACTTCACCTTCTACTACGGCCTGGATGGCAACACCCCCGCCGGGCAGGTCAATTTCCTCGACGTGGTGATGCACGAATACGCCCATGGCCTGGGCTTCTCGAACTTCGAGACCGAACAGACCGGCGCCTTCCTCAGCAACCGGCAGGACATCTACTCGGTCTTCACCTACGACAACACCGCGCAGAAGTACTGGACCCAGATGACCAATGCCGAGCGCCAGGTTTCCGCGCTCAACAACGGCAACGTGGTGTTCACCGGCCCGCGCGCGACCGCGGGCGCGGCGCTGTTGCTGGACGACCGGCAGGACTTCCGGGTGCTGACCCCGGCCGCGATCGCCGGCAACTACGCCTACGGCTCCGCCGGCTTCGGCCCGGCGCTGACCACCAGCAACTTCAACGGCGAGGTGGCCCTGTCGCAGGATGCGGCGGATGCCGCCGGCCCGAGCACCACCGACGGCTGCTCGCCGCTGTCCAACGTCGCCCAGGTCGCCGGCAAGATCGCGCTGATCGACCGCGGCACCTGCGGCTTCACCATCAAGGTGAAGAACGCCCAGAATGCCGGCGCGATTGGCGTGATCATCGCCGACAACGCCCCCGGCAACCCGCCCGCGGGGCTCGGTGGCGCGGATCCGACGATCAACATCCCGTCGATCCGGGTGACCCAGGCCGCCGGCGCGAGCTTCAAGGCCAACCTGCCGATGACCGTGAGCTTCGTCATCGACCCGACCAAGCTGCAGGGTGCCGACGACCTCGGCCGTCCGCGCCTGTTCATGCCCAACCCGGTGCAGAGCGGTTCGTCAGGTTCGCACTACGACAGCATCGCGCTGCCGAACCTGCTGATGGAGCCGGCGATCAACGGCACCCTGCGCGGCTACTACAACCTCGACATCACCCCGCACCTGCTCGCCGACGTCGGCTGGCGGCTGAACACCGGCAATGCCCAGATCGGCAGCCCCAGCGTCCCGGACTGCGACACCGGGATCAAGGTGGTCAACGATGGCGGCCTGATCGGCGGCGCCACCATCCAGGCCAGCAACGAGGTGTGCCTGCTGTCCGCGCAGACCCGCAACCAGTACTACAACTGCATGGACGCCAACCGCGACCGGATGGTCGCCAGCGGCGTGCTCACCGCGACCCAGGGCAACAAGATGATGATGTGCGCCAAGCGCGTGCAGAGCCACCAGGTCTTCCCGCTCGCGTTCTGAGTTCCGGTACCACCCC
>JAFLEB010000004.1 GCA_017302075.1 Lysobacterales bacterium | reverse complement strand
GGCGCGCGTCGCGCGCCGCCGGCGCATCCGAGGCATCGCCGCGCAGCGCGGTGTGCAGGGCGGCGCGGCCTTCGGTGGGGTTGACGATGTCGCCGTCCAGCAGGCGCCGCATCGCGCCCGCGAGGTCGCGCGCGTCCGCCAGCGCGAACAGCGCGTCCAGCGCGAGCCGGTCGTAGCGCTGGCGCGCGAAATTGGCGTACAGCGGGCCGACCCGCAGCGAGAAATCGCGCGCGCGCCGCGGGTCGTCGTCGATCAGGTCGGGCAGGCTGGCCCCGGCGAGCCGCCGGGCGTGGGCATCGAGTCCGGCCAGCGCCGCGCTCATGCGGCCTGCTTCGGCATCGAACGGTTGGTGTGGGTCATCGCGTTGTCGCGATCGACGTACACCAGGGTGGGCTTGAACCTGGCCGCCTCGGCTTCGTCGCACTGGCCGTAGGCGCAGATGATCACGAGGTCGCCGACCTGCGCCTTGTGCGCGGCGGCGCCGTTCACCGAGATCACGCCGCTGCCTTCCTCGCCGCGGATCGCGTAGGTCGCGAAGCGCTCGCCGTTGTTCACGTTGTAGAGCTCGATCCGCTCGTATTCGCGGATGCCGGAGATGTCCAGCAGGCGGCCGTCGATCGCGCACGAGCCTTCGTAGTGCAGTTCGGCGTGGGTGACGGTGGCGCGGTGGATCTTGGCCTTGAGCAAGGTCAGCTGCATGGGTTGGCTCCGGGGGAACGATGCGGGCTGGCGCCCGGCAGCGCGCAGTATAGGCAGCGCATGGCGCGCCGCAACATCGAATGGACGCCGTTCAGCCGGCGTCGAATTCCAGGTTGTCGATCAGCCGCGTCCGCCCCAGCCGCGCGGCCACCAGCGCCACCCGCGGGCCGGCCTCGGCATCGCCGGGCAGGCTGAAATCCGGCGCCCGCACTGCTGCGTAATCGGGCTCGAAACCGGCCGCGCGCAAGGCGGCGTCCGCCTCGGCCTCGACCCGTGCGCGCGGCGTACCGGCGCGGATGGCGTCGCGCATCGCCAGCAGCACGCGATGGATGACCGGGGCAGTAGCGCGCTCTTCCGGCGAGAGATACTGGTTGCGCGAGCTCATCGCCAGGCCGTCGGCCTCGCGCAGGGTGTCGCCGGCGAGCAGCTCCAGCGGGAACGCGAGGTCGCGGACCATGGTGCGGATGACCGCGAGTTGCTGGTAGTCCTTGCGCCCGAACGCGGCGACATCGGCCTGCACCTGGTTGAACAGGCGCGCGACCACCGTGGCCACGCCGTCGAAGTGCCCCGGCCGGTGCGCGCCCTCCAGGGTGTCGGTCACGCCGGGCACGTGCATGCGCACGCAGCGCTCCGGGCCGTAGGGATACATCGTCTCCACCGACGGCAGCCACAACGCGTCGCAACCGGCCGCCTGCAGGCCTTCGGCATCCTGCCCCGGGGTGCGCGGATAGCGCGAGAAATCCTCGTTGGGTCCGAACTGGGTCGGGTTCACGAACACGCTGGCGACCACCCTGTCGGCGTGCCGGCGCGCGAGCGCGACCAGCGAATGATGCCCGGCGTGCAGGTTGCCCATCGTCGGCACGAAGCCGACGCGCAGGCCGGCGCGCTTCCAGTCGCCCACCTGCGCGCGCAGGGCCTCGAGTTCACGGTGGATCGCGATCATGCGTAGCTGTGTCCGGCGTCGGGGAAGCTGCCGTCGCGGACGGCATCGACGTAGGCGCGCACCGCGCCGGCGATCGAGCCGCCGGTGGCCAGGAAATCGCGCACGAAGCGCGGCTTGCGATGGCCGGTGTCGATGCCGAGCAGGTCGTGCAGCACCAGTACCTGGCCGTCGCAGCCGGCACCGGCGCCGATGCCGATGGTCGGGATCGGGCTGGCCGCGGTGAGCGCGGCGGCGAGCGCGGCGGGCACGCCCTCCAGCACCAGCAAGCCCGCGCCCGCCCCGGCCACCGCCCGGGCATCGGCGCGCAACTGCGCGGCCGCGGCCTCCTCGCGTCCCTGCACCTTGAAGCCGCCGAAGCGCAGCACCGACTGCGGGGTCAGCCCGAGGTGCGCGCACACCGGGATCTCGCGATCGACCAGGTAGCGGATGATCTCCAGCTTGTGGCCGGCACCCTCCAGCTTGACCATCGCCGCGCCGGCCTGGATGAAGCGGACCGCCGCCGCATGCGCCTGTTCCGGCGTGGCGTCGGCGCCGAACGGGAGGTCGGCGATCTTCAGCGCGCGCCGGGCGCCGCGCGCGACCGCGGCGACGTGGTAGGCGATGTCGCCGACCTGCACCGGCAGGGTCGAGTCGTGGCCCTGCACGACCATGCCCAGCGAATCCCCGACCAGGATGAGGTCGACGCCGTTGTCGTCGAGCACGCGGGCGAAGCTGGCGTCGTAGCAGGTGAGCATCACCAGCTTGCGCCCCGCCTCGCGCGCCTCCGAGAGCATCGGCACGGTCCAGGGCTTGCGGTCTGCACTCATCGCGGGCTCCGGTGCGCGGGGCGGCTAAGGTAACGCCTCGATGCCCTCGCCCGCCATCGCGTCGAGGCAGGCCTGCGCGCCGCCGATGCCGGGGATCGCCGCATCCGGCCACGCCTCGACCAGCGGCACCAGGGCGAAGGCGCGTTCGTGCAGGCGCGGATGCGGCAGCTGCAGGCCCGGCACATCGAGCTGCGCCTCGCCATGCAGCAGCAGGTCGAGGTCGAGGGTACGCGGTCCCCAGCGTTCGCCGTCGACGCGCACGCGGCCGAAGCGGCGTTCGATCGCGAGCAAGTGTTCAAGCAACGCCATCGGCGCGAGCGTCGTCTCGACCACGGCGACCGCGTTGATGAAATCGGGCTGCGCGGTCATGCCCCAGGCAGGCGTGCGATAGAGCCGCGAGGCGCGCAGCAGGCGCGTGCCGGGCAGCGCGCCGAGGGCCTCGATGGCCTGGCGCAGGATCGTCGCGGCGTCGCCGAGGTTGC
This sequence comes from Lysobacterales bacterium, assembly GCA_017302075.1. Taxonomy (GTDB): domain Bacteria; phylum Pseudomonadota; class Gammaproteobacteria; order Xanthomonadales; family Xanthomonadaceae; genus Thermomonas; species Thermomonas mangrovi. The sequence goes on along the minus strand of JAFLEB010000004.1, from coordinate 45,556 downwards.
CCCCCAGCCCGATCGCGGCACGGGTCATGCCGGGGCGTCGGCAGCCGACTTGCGGCGCCGCTTGCGGCGCTTCTTCGGGGCGGACGGATCGCCGGCATCGGCCGCGTCGCCGGCCTCCGCGTGCCCGTCGGCGTCCACCGCGGCCATGGCGACCGCCGGATGCGCCTGCGCCTCGCGCCAGAACGCGACATCCCCGGCATGCGATTCGGAGGCGACCAGGCGCAGCTCGAGGAAATCGAACGCGGCGCGGAAGCGCGGATGCGCCAGCAAACGGAACACGCGCTTGCGCTGGCGCTGGCCGAAGCGCGGCTGCAGCAGCCAGATCTCCTGCATCGGCAGCGAGAACCGGCGCGGCAATGCGGTGCGCGCGACCTGGTGCAGGGTGACGCGATCGGCGGCACGTCGCTGGGCCTCGACCGCGTGCACGCCCTGCGCCTGCAACAGCGCCAGCGCCCGGCAATAGGCCGGCCACAGCAGCACCGCGTACAGGAACGCCGGCGACACCGAGTCGTCCGCGGCTACCCTTGCGTCGGTATTGCGCAAGCCCTGCACCAGCATCCGTCGCAAGGCGCCGGACTTGTTGGAGGCCAGCGCCTGCGCGGTTTCCGGCAGCAAGGCGGGCAGCAGGCCGAGCGCTTCCAGGCGTTCGAAGCTCGCCACCGCATGGCCCGAGAGGAACAGCTTCAGGGTTTCCTCGAACAACCGCGCCGGCGCGGCCTCGGCCAGCAGGTGCGCCAGGCCCGGGATCGGCGCGGCGGTGCCGGGGTCGATGCTGAAATCGAGCTTGGCCGCCAACCGGGCGGCGCGCAGCATGCGCACCGGATCCTCGCGGTAGCGCGCCTCGGGATCGCCGATCAGGCGCAGGACCCGGGCCTCGACGTCGGCGAAGCCGCCGGTGTAGTCGCGCACCGAGAAGTCCTCGATCGCGTAGTACAGGGCGTTCGCGGTGAAGTCGCGGCGGATCGCGTCCTCCTCGATGGTCCCGTACACGTTGTCGCGCAGGACGCGACCGTCGGCATGGACCTCGCGGTCGCCCTCGGTGTCGTCGCCGCTGGCCGCGCGGAAGGTGGCGACCTCGATGATCTCGCGGCCGTACACCACGTGCGCCAGCCGGAACCGGCGACCGATCAGGCGGCAATTGCGGAACAGCGCCTTGACCTGCTCGGGCGTGGCGTCGGTGGCCACGTCGAAATCCTTGGGCGCGCCGCCGACCAGCAGGTCGCGCACCGCGCCTCCGACCAGGAACGCGCCGTAACCGGCCTCGCGCAGCCGGTACAGCACGCGCAGCGCGCTCTGGCTCATCTGCCGGCGAGAGATGCCGTGCGCCTCGCGCGGGATCGTGCGCAGGACGGGCGTGGGCAGGGCGGGCGTCGGATCGGGCTGGGTCATGCGGGGCGGGCGGGCCGCGGGCTGGAAGGGACGGGTGCGTTGCCAGTGGCCGACGCAGCCGCCTATACTAGCAAGCTCGGCGCGCGACCCGGTCGCCTCCGAGCCGGTCGTCCAACCGGCGCACCACCCTGCTCCCTTCGTCTAGAGGCCTAGGACGTGGCCCTCTCAAGGCTAAAACACGGGTTCGAATCCCGTAGGGAGCGCCAATTCCGGAACCCGCGCGAAAGCGCGGGTTTCTTTTTTTCGCGACGACGTCGGCGCGGCATCGCCATCGATTCTCGATTCGCCGGGGCGGTGGGCGCCGGCGCTAGACTATGCGCACCGCGAAACGGATCCCCACCCGCCATGCCCTTCGTCGTCACCGAGAACTGCATCAAGTGCAAGTACACCGACTGCGTGGAAGTCTGCCCGGTCGACTGTTTCCACGAGGGCCCGAACTTCCTGGTGATCGATCCGGACGAATGCATCGACTGCACCCTGTGCGAACCGGAATGCCCGGCCAAGGCGATCTACCCGGAGGAGGACGTGCCGGCGGGCCAGGAAGGCTACGCCGCGCTGAATGCCGAACTGTCCCGCGCCTGGCCGGTGATCAACACCCGCAAGGAACCGCTGCCGGACGCGGCCGAATGGGATGGCAAGACCGGCAAGCTCCCGCTGCTGGAGCGCTGAGCCGCGCCGCGACGACGTCGCGATGCGAAGAAGGGCGCCGTGTGGCGCCCTTCCAGTTCCACGACCTGCGTGCCGAGCTCAGGGCGCCAGCGCGGCCTTGAGCGTATTGATCAGCTTCACCGGCGGCTCGCCGACCGGCGGCAGGCCGCGCGGGTCGACCGCGGAGATGTAGGCACCGTCGCCCACCTTGGTCACCCGGACCAGGAAATTCGCGCCCATGTAGCTGACGTCGTAGGTCCCCAGGATCTCGGCCTTGTTGGCGATGGTCACGCCCTCGGTGGCGGCCAGCACCTGGCCGACCTTGGCGAACAGCGCGTCGCGATCACCGGTGGCGTTGAACCCGATCGGCGCCGCGGCGCCCGGGCTGCCGGCCGCGCTGGCGACGCCGGAGGCCGTCGCGCTGCCGCCTGCCGATGGCAGGGCCATGGCACGGTCCGCGGACGGGCGGTCGAGGTCCGGCGGGACCTCCAGCGGCCGCGACTCGACGCTCTGGGTGTACAGCTCGTCCTTCTTGCCGAACCAGTGGCAACCCGACACCCCGGACGCGAGGACGACGGCGGCGATGGCCAAGGCGAGGCGCGCCGGGGCATGGGACGCGGTGCGGGTGCGGTGCATCGGTTTCTCCTGTCAGGCCGCGATGGCGCGGCAACGTTCTTCGAGCTGGGCGATGTCCGCGTGCAGGCGCTCGGCCTCGGCGGCATGCGTGGATGATAGCGGCAGCAGGGGCAGGCGCAGCCCGTGGCCGATCCCCTCCAGCGCCAGCAGGGCCTTCACCGGGATCGGGTTGGGTTCGACCCCGAGGAAATGGTAGAGCGCGTGCAGGCGGGCATCGAACTCGTCCGCGGCCCCGGCTTCGCCGGCCATGGCGAGCCCGCACAGGCGGACGAAGGCGCGCGGGACCACGTTGCTGGCCACCGAGACCACCCCGTCGGCACCGGCCAGCATCGCCCGCGCCGCGGTCGGGTCGTCGCCGCTGAGCACGCTGAAACCGGGGCGCCGGTACGCCAGCAAGGCGTCCATGCGCTCCGCCTCCGCCCGTGCTTCCTTGATCCCGAGCACCCGCGGGTGCAAGGACAGCTCGCCGGCGGTCGCCGGCAACAGGTCGCAGCCGGTGCGCCCGGGCACGTTGTACAGCATGATCGGCAACCCGCCCTCGTCGGCCACCGCGCGGTAATGTGCCAGCAGGCCGGCCTGGGTCGGCCGCACGTACGGCGGCGTGACGACGAGCGCGGCATCGGCGCCCAGCGCGGCGGCGCGACGGGTGGCGGCGATCGTCTTGGCGGTATTCGACAGCCCGGTGCCGGCCAGCACCGGGATGCGTCCGTCGACCTGCGCCACCGCGGCGGCGAGCAGGGTGTCGTATTCGAGGTCGTCGAGCGCGGCAGCTTCGCCGGTGGACCCCGCCACCACCACCGCATGGGTGCCGGCATCGAGTTGGCGGGCCAGCAGCCGCGCCCAGGCGTCGAGGTCGAGGGCGCCGGACGCCGTGAACGGCGTGGCCAGCGCGGTGATGCTGCCGGACAGGTGCAAGGGCGGGCTCGCAGGGGAAGCGCGACGGGCGTCGCGGCGGGGGACGGGGAACGCGGGACGGCCTTGATCTTACTTGCGGGCGGAAACCAGCGACAAGTATCCTGAGTCCCCGTGGCGGGCCCCTCCGGCCCGCACCACTCCTCCGTGCGGACGCCGCCTTGACCGATCCTGCTGCCCGGCCTGCGCCGAACGAAAACCACCTGCTGATCAACGCGTACAGCACGCATCCGCAGTCGCCGCTGCTCGCGGTGACGCGACGCATCGCCGATTCCGGCTGCAACCTGGTCGACACCCGCCTGGCCACGGTCGGCCGCGACGTCTCGGTCACCGCCCTGGCGACCGGCTCCTGGGACGCAGTGGCCAAGCTCGAGACCATGCTGACCAAGCTGGAGCGCGAGGAAGGCCTGAAGCTGGTGTGGTACCGCACGGGGCCCAAGCCCGTGCAGTCCAGCCTGCTGCCCTACGTGGTCGAGGTGATCGCCTCCGACAAGCCCGGCATCCTATTCCAGCTGGCCGATTTCTTCGATTCCCAGCACATCACCATCGAAAGCCTGCACTGCTCGCGCTACCGGGCGATGCAGACCGGCGCCGACATGTTCTCGGCGCAACTGACGATCGGCGTGCCGGCCGACATGCACATCGCCGCGCTGCGCGACGACTTCCTCGAGTTCTGCGACCACCTGAACCTCGACGCCATCATGGATCCGATGAAATACTGAGGACGATGCTCGAACCCGGCGACCGCGTTCCCGACCTCCCGCTGGCCCTGTCCGGCGGCCGACCCGCCAGCCTCGGCGCCTACGCGGGACAGTGGCTGGTGCTGTACTTCTACCCGAAGGATTCGACCCCCGGCTGCACCACCGAGGGACTGGACTTCAATGCGCTGTTGCCGAAGTTCAAGCGCGCCGGCGCGACCGTGCTGGGCGTCTCCCGGGACTCGCTGAAGTCGCACCAGAATTTCTGCGCGAAGCAGGGTTTCAAGTTCGAGCTGGTGAGCGATGCCGATGGCGCGGTCTGCGACGCCTTCGGCGTGGTCCAGCCGAAGAAGCTGTACGGCCGCGAATTCCTCGGCATCGTGCGCAGCACCTTCCTGATCGATCCCGCGGGCGTGGTCCGCCGCAAGTGGCAGCCCGTGAAGGTCCCCGGCCATGCGCAGGCCGTGCTCGACGCACTGAAGGCCGAACCCGGCCAGTGACCCCCTCCGTTCCAAGACCATCCCGCCACCCCGCCCCGCGGGCCGTGGCGGCTCGCTGCTGTCCGACCACAGGGAAAGCCGAATGACCCGGAGCAAGCGCATCTACGTCCTCGACACCAACGTGCTGATGCACGACCCCACCGCGCTGTTCAAGTTCGAGGAACACGATGTGTACCTGCCGATGCAGGTGATGGAGGAGCTCGACAATGGCAAGAAGGGCACCAGCGAGGCCAGCCGCAACGCGCGCCAGGTCAGCCGCTTCCTCAACGAGCTGATCGAGGCGCACGGCAGCAGCGACGTGCATGGCGGCATCGCGCTGGTGCGCCCGCAGGGCCTGCAGCTGCGCGGCGCGGCAAGCGCCGGCCGGCTGCTGTTCCAGACCGCCGACTTCGATGCCGGCAAGCGCTTCGGCACGGTGATCCCGGACAACAACATCCTCGGCGCGATCCTGGCGCTGAAGGAATCCGACCCGGGCGCGCCGGTGGTGTTCGTGTCCAAGGACATCAACCTGCGGATCAAGGCGTCGATCGCCGGCATCGTCAGCGAGGACTACGAGAACGACCGCGCGCTGGACGACTTCAGCCTGCTCTACACCGGCGCCACCGCCCTGCCCGAGGATTTCTGGCAGCGCCACGGCAAGGACCTGAAGTCCTGGACCGACAAGGGCCGCACGTACTACGAGATCGGCCGCGGCGAGGACGACGACTGGTACCCGAACCAGTTCGTATTCCTGCCGGGCGACGAGGACGCGGAGATGAAGGTCGCGCGCGTCGGCGACGACCGCGTGGTGCTGCAGATCGTCGACGACTTCCGCCACAGCCAGCATGCGGTGTGGGGGATCACCGCGCGCAACCGCGAGCAGAACTTCGCGCTCAACGCGCTGATGGACCCGGAGATCGACTTCGTCACCCTGCTCGGCACCGCCGGCACCGGCAAGACCCTGCTGGCGCTGGCCGCGGGCCTGGCGCAGACGATGGACGCCCAGCGCTACCGCGAGATCATCATGACCCGCGCGACGGTGAGCGTCGGCGAGGACATCGGCTTCCTGCCCGGCACCGAGGAGGAAAAGATGACCCCGTGGATGGGCGCGCTGACCGACAACCTGGAAGTGCTCACCCACAACCAGGACGGCGGCGCCTGGGGCCGGGCGGCGACCAACGACCTGCTCGCGTCGCGGATCAAGATCCGCTCGATGAACTTCATGCGCGGCCGCACCTTCCTGTCGCGGTATCTCATCCTGGACGAGGCGCAGAACCTCACCCCGAAGCAGATGAAGACGCTGGTCACCCGCGCCGGCCCCGGCACCAAGATCGTCTGCCTGGGCAACGTCGAGCAGATCGACACGCCCTACCTCACCGAGACCACCTCCGGCCTCACCTACGCGGTGGACCGCTTCAAGTCGTGGGCGCACAGCGCGCACATCACCCTGCGGCGCGGCGAGCGCTCCCGCCTGGCGGACTACGCATCCGAGGTGCTGTGAGCCGGATTTGATGTTCCACATATCAACAAGCAAGCACTGGGCTTGCCTGTCGATCGCTGCAGTGCTGCAATCGCGGCATGATCTCCGCCGCCCAATTGCGCGCCGCGCGCGCCCTGCTCGGCATCGACCAGCGCACGCTGGCCGCGCTTGCCGGGGTCTCCCTGCCGACCATCCAGCGCATGGAGGCCAGCCGCGATGAACACGTCCGCGGCGTGGTCTCCACGCTCAGCAAGATCGTGGCCGCGCTGGACGCGGCCGGCATCGAACTGATCGGCAACGAGCAGCCCAGCCAGGGGCGCGGCCGCGGCGTGCGGCTGAAGGCGGTGCGATGAACGCGACGCGGCAGGCGCCGTTCCTGCCCAAGCTGTGGACCGTCCTGCGCGAGGGCTACCGGCCGGCGGATTTCCGCCACGACGCGATGGCCGGGCTGACCGTCGCGATCGTCGCCCTGCCGCTGGCGATGGCGCTGGCGATCGCCTCCGGCACCACGCCGGACAAGGGCCTGGTGACGGCGGTGGTCGCCGGCTTCCTGATCTCCGCGTTGGGCGGCTCGCGCTTCCAGATCGGTGGCCCGACCGGTGCCTTCATCCCGGTGGTCTACACGGTGATCGCGACCCACGGTTACGACGGCCTGGTGCTGGCCACGCTGATGGCCGGCGTGATGCTCATCGCCGCCGGGCTGTTGAAGACCGGGACGCTGATGCGGTTCATGCCGCAGCCGCTGGTCACCGGCTTCACCAGCGGCATCGCGGTGATCATCGCGACCAGCCAGCTGAAGGACGCGCTGGGTCTGGACGTGGCGAAGGTCCCGGCCGAGTTCCTGCCGAAGTTGCGGGTGCTCGCGGCGCACCTCGGCGAGACCGATCCCTGGGCGCTGGGCATGGCAGCCGCCAGCGTGGCGCTGATTGCCGGCCTGCGTCGCTGGGCCCCGCGTGCCCCCGGCTTCCTGCTCGCGGTGCTGGCGGCGGCGGGCGCGACCGCGCTGTGGCAGTTGCCGGTGGACACCATCGGCTCGCGCTTCGGCGGGATCCCGTCCAGCCTGCCGATGCCGCAATGGCCCGCCGTCTCGCCCGAGCGCCTGGTCGCGCTGCTGCCGTCGGCGCTGACCATCGCCTTCCTCGCCGGCATCGAGTCGCTGCTGTCGGCAGTGGTGGCCGACGGCATGAGCGGCGGCAAGCATCGACCCAATACCGAACTGGTCGCGCAGGGCATCGCCAACACCGCATCCGCGCTGGTCGGCGGCCTGCCGGCCACCGGGGCCATCGCGCGCACCGCCACCAGCATCCGCAGCGGCGCGCGCACGCCGGTGGCGGGCATGCTGCATGCCTTGCTGGTGCTGGCGTTCATGCTGGTGCTGGCGCCGCTGGCGCGCTACGTCCCGCTGCCGGCGCTGGCCGGCGTGCTGCTGGTGGTCGCCTGGAACATGAGCGAGCGCGAGCACTTCCTGCACACCCTGCGCGCGCCCAAGGGCGACCGCGCGGTGCTGCTGGCCACCTTCGCCACCACCGTGCTGGTCGACCTCACCTTCGCGATCGAGGTCGGCATCGTGATCGCCGCCTTCGTGTTCATGGCGCGCATGGCCGACGTGGTGGACGTGCAGTCCGGGCTGCAACTTGCCGGCCCCGATGACGCACCCGAGGACCTGACCCAGCGCGCGCGGGTCCCCGACGACGTGCAGGTCTACCGGATCAACGGGCCGCTGTTCTTCGGTGCAACCGGGCGCCTGGAAAGCGTGCTGGACGATGGCGGCAAGGCGCCGCGCGCCTACATCCTGCGCATGGGCCAGGTGCCGCTGGTGGACGCCAGCGGCGCGCATGCGCTGAAGACGGTGTACGAGCGCTGCCGTGCGCGCGGCATCCCGCTGGTGATCTCGGGCCTGCAGGCGCAGCCTCGGCGCACGCTGTCGCGGCTGCCGCTCTCCGACCACGGCGCGGGCCTGCACCTGGTGCGCGACTTCGAGGCCGCGCTGGTGTTGGTCGACCAGCTGGCGACGGACGCCACGGCCGCGTCCTGACGCTTGCCGGCGGCTCCGGCACAATGCGCGCATGCAGACCCCCGGCATGCGCTCCGCGCTCACCATCGCCGGCTCCGATTCCGGCGGCGGCGCCGGCATCCAGGCCGACCTCAAGACCTTCGCCGCGCATCGCGTGCACGGCCTTTCCGCGATCGCCGCGCTGACCGCGCAGCACACCCGCGGGGTGACCGCGGTGCATGTCCCGCCACTGGACTTCCTGCGCGCACAACTGGCGGCCTGCTTCGAGGACTTCGACATCGGCGCGTTGAAGATCGGGATGCTGGCGAATGCGGCGGTGATCGAGTGCGTCGCCGACGCATTGACCCTGGCGCAGTCCATGCCCCGGCCGTCGATGCCGAGCGCGCCCGGGGCTGCGCCGACGCAGCGCCTTGCCATCGTGCTCGACCCAGTGATGGTGGCGACCAGCGGCGCCAAGCTGCTGGCCGACGATGCGCTGGAGGCGCTGCGCACGCGGCTGCTGCCGATGGCGGACATCGTGACCCCGAACATCCCGGAGGCGGAGCTGCTGATCGGCCGGCGCATCGCCGATGGCGACGACGCGCGGGCGGCGATCGCCCTGCTGCGGGGCATGGGCGCACGCGCGGTGCTGCTCAAGGGCGGCCACCTGGACGAAGGCGACCGCGTGGTCGACCGCTACGACGACGGCGCGGTGCAACGCGAGTTCCGGCATCGCCGGCTGCCGCTGGAGGGCCACGGCACCGGTTGCACGCTGGCCTCGGCGATCGCCGCCAACCGTTGCCGCGGGCTGCCGATGCCCGCTGCGGTGGAAGCCGCCACCGACTACATCGAACGTGCGCTGCGCGGCGGCTACCGGCCGGGACGCGGCGACGTGGTGGTGCTCGACCACATCGGCGCCGGGCTTTCGTCCTGATGCGCGGCCTCGCGCTGCCGGTCGAGACCGGCGACGGGCATCGCGCAGAACTGCAGGCACGCATTCCCGACGGCGCCAGTGCCAGCCTGTTGTGGCTGCCCGGGATGGGGCTGGCCGCGCGGCATTTCCTGCCCTTCGCCGAGGCGATGGCGGCGCGCGGCATCGCGACCTTCGTGCACGAGTGGCGCGGCAACGGCAGCAGCAGCCTGCGGGCCTCGCGCGCGGTGGATTGGGGCTACCGCGAACTGCTGGCGGACATCGCCGCGAGCGAACGCGCGGTCGACGCCGCCCTTCCCGGCCTGCCGCGCCTGCTTGGCGGCCACAGCCTTGGCGGGCAACTGGCGTGCTGCCGGCTGGCGCAGGCGCCGGATGCGGCACGCGCGCTGTGGCTGGTCGGCAGCGGCTCGCCGTACTGGCGCGCGTTCCCCGCGCCGACCCGCTGGTGGCTGCCCGGCGCCTACCGGTTCCTCGACTGGCTGGCGCGCCGCAATGGTGCCCTGCCCGGCAGGCGCATCGGCTTCGGCGGCAACGAGGCGCGCGGGGTGATCGGCGACTGGTCGCGCAGCGCATTGTCGGGGCGCTACGCGGCGCGTGGCCTCGACCTCGACCTGGACGCGGGCATGGCCGGCTTCCGCGGCGAGGTACGCGGCATCGTGCTGGCCGACGACTGGCTGGCGCCTACGTCCTCGCTGGCGTTCCTGCTCGGCAAGCTGCGCGGCGCGCGGGTGCGCGTGGACGTCGTGGACGCCGCGACGCTGGGCGCCGCGGCCGACCACTACGCGTGGATGAAGCATCCGGACGCGGTCGCGGCGCGCCTGCTGGTGCCCCGCTGACCAGGGCGATCAGGCCCTGCCGAACACCAGGGTCGCGTTGGTGCCGCCGAACCCGAAGCTGTTCGACATCACCGTGCGCAGCGCCGCATCGCGGCTCTCGCGCAGGATCGGGAAGCCCTCGCAGCGCGGATCCAGCGTCTCGATGTTGGCCGATCCGGCCATGAAGCCGTCGCGCATCATCAGCAGGCAGTAGATCGCCTCGTGCACGCTGGCCGCGCCCAGCGAATGCCCGGACAGCGCCTTGGTCGAGGACAGCGGCGGCACCGCATCGCCGAACACCTCGCGCACCGCGTTCAATTCGGTGACGTCGCCGAGCGGCGTCGAGGTGCCGTGGGTGTTGAGGTAGTCGATCGGGCGGTCCAGCCCCTCCAGCGCCATGCGCATGCAGCGCACCGCGCCCTCGCCGCTCGGCGCGACCATGTCCGCGCCGTCGCTGGTGACGCCGTAACCGAGCAATTCCGCATGGATGCGCGCGCCGCGCGCGACCGCGTGGTCCCAGTCCTCCAGCACCAGCATGCCGGCGCCGCCGGCGATGACGAAGCCGTCGCGGTTGGCGTCGTACGGGCGCGACGCGGTCGCCGGGGTCTCGTTGGAGCCGGTCGACAACGCCCCCATCGCGTCGAACATCACCGTCATCGTCCAGTGCAGGTCCTCGCCGCCGCCGGCGAACACGATGTCCTGGGCGCCGTGGCGGATCAGGTCCGCGGCCGCGCCGATGCAGTGCGCCGAAGTCGCGCAGGCGGCCGACAGCGAATAGCTCACGCCCTTGGTCTTGAACGCGGTGGCGAGGTTGGCCGACACCGTCGAGCACATCGTGCGCGGGACCATGTACGGCCCGACCTTGCGCACGCCGCGCGCGCGCAGGATGTCCGCGGTCTCCACCTGCCATTCGCTGGACCCGCCGCCGGAACCGGCGACCAGGCCGGTGCGCGGATGACTGACCAGGGCCTCGTCGAGGCCGGCGTCGGCGATCGCGTGGCGCATCGCCAGGTAGCTGTAGGCGGCGGCATCGCTCATGAAGCGGCGCAGCTTGCGGTCGATGGCGGCATCCAGGTCCACCTCCACCGCGCCGCCGACCTGGCTGCGCAGGCCGTGCTCCGCGTGGTCGGGCAGGAAGCGGATGCCGGCGCGGCCGGCGCGCAGGGCGGCCGAGACGGTGTCGAGGTCGTTGCCCAGGCAGGAGGTGATGCCCATGCCGGTGATCGCGATCCGGCGCATGTCAGAAGCCCTCGGTGGAGGTGAACAGGCCCACGCGCAGGTCGCGCGCGGTGTAGATCTCGCGGCCGTCGACCAGGGTGCGGGCATCGGCCTGCGCCATCACCAGCTTGCGGTTGATGAGGCGGGTGATCTCGACCTCGTAGGTCACCGTCTTCGCGGTGGGCAGCACCTGGCCGGTGAACTTCACCTCGCCGCAGCCCAGCGCGCGGCCGCGGCCCTGCGCGCCCAGCCAGGTGAGGAAGAAGCCGGTGAGCTGCCACATCGCGTCCAGTCCCAGGCAGCCCGGCATCACCGGGTCGCCGATGAAATGGCAGTCGAAGAACCAGAGGTCCGGTCGGATGTCGAGTTCGGCGCGGATGAAGCCCTTGCCGTGCGCGCCGCCATCGTCGTTGATCTCGGTGATGCGGTCGAACATGAGCATCGGGGGCGCAGGCAGGCGCGCGTTGTCGGCACCGAACAGGTCGCCGCGGGCGCAGGCCAGCAGTTGCGCATGGTCGAGGGAAGAAGGACGGGTCATGGGGGGCACGTCTGGAGTAAAGACTCGATTCTAGGGCCGCCCCCCGCGACATACCTACGCGTATGCGACCTGGGGCGTTGCCGGGCGGTTCACCCGGATGAAAACCAATACAGCGCCGGGGAGCGCCAATCCCGGCGCGGATCGCCCTTACACTCGCGTTGACGTGACCCCGGACCCCCTCGTGACGCAGCCCGCGCCCGCTTCCCTGTTGACCATCTTCGGCGCCACCGGCGACCTCGCCCGGCGCATGCTCCTGCCCTCGCTGTACAGCCTGCAGGCCGAACGCCTGCTGCCGGACGGCATGCGCATCCTCGGCACCGCGCGCAGCGAGCTCGACCGCGAGGCCTTCGTCGCGGAGGTCGAAGCCAGCATCTGCGAACGCATCCCCGCCCACGAGCGCGACGCGGGCGCGTTGCGCGGCCTGCTCGAACGGCTCGACTACCAGGCGGCCGCGGTCGACGACGATGCCTCGATGGCGGCGCTGGCCGCGCGCGTGCAGGCCCTGCGCAACGGCGACGTGCTCTACCACCTGAGCACCGCACCGCGCTTCTACGGCCCGGCCTGCCAGGCGCTGGCCGCGCACGGCGCCGCCGGCCCGGGCACCCGGGTGATGCTGGAGAAGCCGATCGGCAAGGACCTGGCCAGCGCGGTGGCGATCAACGACAGCGTGGCGCGCGCGTTCGACGAGGACCGCATCTACCGGGTCGACCATTACCTCGGCAAGGAAGGCGTGCAGAACCTGATCGCGCTGCGCTTCGGCAACGCGTTGTTCGAGCCGCTGTGGAACGCGCGCCACATCGAGCAGGTGCAGATCACCGTCGGCGAGACGGTCGGCGTGGAAGGCCGCGGCGACTACTACGACGATTCCGGCGCAATGCGCGACATGCTGCAGAACCACCTGCTGCAACTGCTGTGCCTGGTCGCGATGGAGCCACCCGCGCGCTTCGAACCCACTGCGGTGCGCAACGAGAAGATCAAGGTGCTGCGTTCGCTGCGCGCGATCGGCGCGCACGAGGTCGCGGCGGAATCCGTGGCCGGCCAGTACGGCGCGGGCGCGATCGACGGCGTCGCGGTCCCCGGCTACGCCCAGGAACTGGGGCGCGAGAGCCGCACCGAGACCTTCGTCGCCCTGCGCGCGCACATCGACAACTGGCGCTGGTCGGGGGTGCCGTTCTACCTGCGCACCGGCAAGCGCCTGCCCTCGCGCAGCACCGAAATCTACATCCAGTTCCGCAAGGTGCCGTACTCGATCTTCGGCGGCCGCACCGCCGCCGACATGCGCCCGAACGGGCTGGTGATCAAGCTGCAGCCAGAGGAGCGCATCGAGCTCGACCTGATGAGCAAGACGCCCGGGCTGGACCGCCAGGGCCTGCGCCTGTCGCAGGTGGGGCTGGACCTCGACTTCCACGAGGAATTCGCCAGCGCGCGCAAGCGCATCGCCTACGAACGCCTGTACCTGGATGCGATCGAGGGCAACGGCACGCTGTTCGTGCGGCGCGACGAAACCGAAACCGCCTGGGCCTGGGTGGATGCCATCCTCGACGGCTGGCGCAACCAGGGGCTGGCGCCACGGCCCTACCCCGCCGGCACCTGGGGCCCGGCCGCCGCGGTCTCGCTGATCGAGCGCCACGGCCACAGCTGGCGTGAATGAGGCGCGCGCGATGGGCTGGATCGAACACGACCACGCCGACGCGCCCGCGCTGGTCGCGCACGTCGCCGCCGCGCTGGAAGCCGCCTGCCGTGCGGCGATCGCCGCGCGTGGCATTGCCTATCTGTCGCTCGCCGGCGGGCGCACCCCGCTGCCGATCTACGCCCACCTCGCCGCCAGCGCGCTGGGCGGCCGCGTGCTCGCCCTGCCCGGCGACGAGCGCTGCGTCCCCCACGGCCACCCCGCCTGCAACCTCGGCCACCTGCGCGCCGCCTTCGCGGCCGACCCGGCGATCGAGGTGCATCCGCTGACCACGACGGAGGGCGATCCACGGGCCTCGCTGGCGCACGCACGCCGCTTCCTCGCGGCGCATCCGCAAGCGTTCGATGTGGTGCTGCTCGGCATGGGCGCCGATGGCCACGTTGCCTCGCTGTTCCCCGGCGCCAGCAACCTGGCCGAGGGTTTGGACCTCGCGGCGACCGCGGACGCGATCGGCGTGCTGCCCGACCCGCTGCCACCGGAAGCGCCATTTCCGCGGATCAGTCTGACCCTGACGCGGCTGTTGCGTGCGCGCGAAGTCCATCTTGTCGTCACCGGCGACGACAAGCGCCGCGTGCTGCGCGACGCACAGCGCCAGGACGCTGGTACCGGCCTGCCGGTCGCCGCCCTGCTGCATGCGCGCGCCGACGCGCCCATCCGGATCCACTGGAGTCCCTGATGTCCCTGCACCCCGTGGTCGAACGCGTCACCGCCCGCATCGCCGACCGCAGCCGCGCGACGCGCGCGGCCTACCTCGCGCGCATGGAGGCGCAACGCACGGACGGGCCGGCGCGGCGGGCGCTCGCCTGCGGCAACCTCGCCCATGGCTTCGCCGCGGCGGGCACGGACAAGGCGGGCCTGCGCGCCGGCGCGGGCGGCAACATCGGCATCGTCACCGCCTACAACGACATGCTCTCGGCGCACCAGCCGATGGAGCAGTACCCGACCCTGGTCCGCATGGCCGCGCGCAACGCCGGCGGCAGCGCACAAGTCGCCGGCGGGGTGCCGGCGATGTGCGATGGCGTCACCCAGGGCCGCACCGGGATGGAGCTGTCGCTGTTCTCCCGCGATGCCATCGCGATGGCGACGGCGGTGTCGCTCTCGCACGAGATGTTCGATGCCGCGCTGATGCTGGGCGTATGCGACAAGATCGTGCCCGGCCTGCTGATCGGCGCGCTGAGCTTCGGCCACCTGCCGGTGGTGTTCGTGCCGGCGGGGCCGATGCCTTCCGGCATCCCCAACAAGCAAAAGGCCGAGGTGCGCCAGCGCTACGCGCTCGGCCAGGCCAGCCGCGAGGAACTGCTGGACGCCGAGGCCGCCTCCTACCATGCGCCCGGCACCTGCACGTTCTACGGCACCGCCAACTCCAACCAGATGCTGATGGAAGTGATGGGCCTGCACCTGCCGGGCAGCGCCTTCGTGCCGCCGAACACGCCACTGCGCGATGCGCTGACGGTCGCCGCGGCGGAGCAGGCGCTGCGCATCACCGCGCTCGGCGAGGACTATCGCCCGCTGGCGCGCACCGTCGACGAGAAGGCCATCGTCAACGCAATGGTCGGGCTGGCCGCCACCGGCGGTTCCACCAACCATGCCCTGCACCTGGTGGCGATCGCCCGCGCCGCTGGCCTGCGCATCGACTGGGACGACCTCGACGAACTCTCGCAGGCCACGCCGCTGCTGGCGCGCGTGTATCCCAACGGCAGCGCCGACGTGAACCAGTTCCAGGCGGCGGGCGGGCTTGGCCTGGTGATCCGCGAACTGATCGACGCCGGCCTGCTGCATCCCGACATCGCCTGCGTGCACGGCGGCGACCTGCGCCAGCAGGCGCTGGAGCCCTGGCTCGACGACCTCGCGCTGCGCTGGCGCGAACCGCCCACGCAGTCGCGCGATGCCGACATCGTCCGCGGCGTCGCCGATCCGTTCGACCGCGAGGGTGGGCTGCGGCGCCTGCAGGGCAACTTGGGCCGGGCGGTGGTCAAGGTGTCCGCGGTCGCGCCGGAATTCCGCCGCATCGAGGCGCCCGCGCGGGTGTTCGATTCGCAGGACGCCTTGCTGGCCGCGTTCAAGGCCGACCAGTTGGCCGGCGACTTCGTCGCGGTGGTGCGCTGGCAGGGCCCGCGCGCGAATGGCATGCCCGAGTTGCACAAGCTGACGCCCACCCTGGCCGCACTCCAGGACCGCGGGCAACGCGTCGCCCTGCTCACCGACGGACGCATGTCCGGGGCCTCCGGCAAGGTGCTGGCCGCCATCCATGTCAGCCCGGAAGCCGCGAGCGGCGGCGCGCTGGCGAAGCTCCGCGACGGCGACCGCGTGCGCATCGACGCCGAGGCCGGGACCATGGATGCGCTGGTCGCCGAGGCCGAGTGGCAGGCGCGCACGCCGGACCAGGCCGACCTGTCGGGCAATCGCAGCGGGCACGGCCGCGAGTTGTTCGCGGTGATGCGCGCACAGGTCGGTCCCGCCGAACAGGGCGCCTGCGCGCTGTTCGTGGACGAGGACACGCCGTGAGCCGGCCGCTGGCGCTGGTCGCCGACATCGGCGGCACCAACGCGCGCTTCGCGCTGACCGACCTCGCGGCGCCGATCGTCGAGCTGCAGCACGCGCGCGCGCTGCGCAACGCCGATTTCGCCAGCGTGCAGCACGCGGTCGAGCACTACATCGCCGAGGTCGGCATCCGCCCGGATCGCGCCGCGCTGGCGGTCGCCAGCCCGGTCGGGCAGGACGAGATCCGCCTGACCAACCGCGCCTGGTCGTTCAGCCGCAGCGAACTGCAGGCGACGCTAGGCTTGGACGAGCTGCGCATGCTCAACGACTTCGGCGCGATCGCGTGGGCGGTGCCCTCGCTCGACGCCGATGCACGGGTCACCCTGCACGGCGACGCCGACGCGCCCCTGCAGGGGCCGGTCAGCGTGCTCGGGCCCGGTACCGGACTGGGCGTGGCGCTGCTGGTCGGCTCGCATGCGCATGGCTGGCACGCGGTGGAAACCGAGGGCGGGCACGTGAGCTTCGCGCCGCTGGGCGACGAGGAACGCGCCATCGACGCCTGGCTGACCGCGCAGCATGGCCGCACCTCCAACGAGCGCCTGCTGTGCGGCAAGGGCCTGTCGGAGATCGACCTGGTCCTGCGCGGCGCGGCCAGCGTCGCGCCCGCCGCCAACCTGCTGCCGGGCGAAAGCAGCCTGCAACGCCCGGCGATGCGCGACCCCGCCGCGATCGTGGCGGCCGCGCTGGACGGGCACGACCTCCCCGCGCGGCGCACGCTCGCGCGCTTCTGCGCGGTACTCGGCAGCGTCGCCGGCGATTGCGCGCTGGTGCATGGCGCGCGCACGGTGGTGATCGCCGGCGGCATCGTCCCGCGCTTCGTGCCGTTCCTGCGCAGCAGCGCCTTCCGCGAACGCTTCCTCGCCAAGGGACGCTTCGCGCCATTGCTGGAACGCGTCGCCATCCACGTGATCACCCACCCGCAACCCGGTTTGCTCGGCGCCGCCACCGCGCTGCGCGCCAAGGACCTCTGAGGACGCCATGTTCGACAGTTCACGCCACGCCCAGCAGGTCGACGCGGTCTTCGCGCTGGCGCCGGTGATCCCGGTGATCACCATCGCCGCGCTCGAGGATGCCGTGCCGCTTGCGCGCGCCTTGGCCGGCAATGGCCTGCCGGTGCTGGAAGTGACCCTGCGCACCGACTGCGCGCTGGAGGCCATCGCGCGCATCGCCGCCGAGGTGCCCGAGGCATGCGTCGGCGCCGGCACCGTGTTGTCCGCCGCCGACCTCGCCGCGGTCGAACGCGCCGGCGCGCGCTTCGCGATCTCGCCCGGGGTCACCGAGGCCCTGTACGACGCGGGCGCGGCCATCGGGATCCCGCTGATCCCGGGCATCGCCACCGCCGGCGAACTGATGCGCGGGCTGGAACGCGGCTGGCGCCGCTTCAAGTTCTTCCCCGCCGAGTCCAGCGGCGGCATCGGCGCGCTCAAGGGCTTCGCCGGCCCGCTGCCGATGGCGCGCTTCTGCCCGACCGGCGGCATCGACGCGGGGAAGGCGCCAGCCTACCTCGCGTTGCCGAACGTCGCCTGCGTCGGCGGTTCGTGGATGCTGCCCGCCGACGCGCTCGCGGCCCGCGACTGGGCGCGGATCGGCGACCTCGCCCGCGAGGCCGCCGCGCTCCCACGCTGACTCAGGCGTCGGCGCTCGCCGCCGGCGGCGCGCCCATCGCGCGGCTCAGCCCGACCGCGACCAGCACGGTCGCGACCAGGGTGATGAACATCAGGTGCAGGTAGTGCAGCGGCGTCCACGCGAAGGTGAACACCGCGTACAGCGCCACCCCGAACACCAGCGCGATGCGGATGGCCTTGGCATTCGCGCCGCGCACGAAGATCGCCACGAAGAAGCTGGCGAGCACCGGCATCGAATACAGGCCGTTCAGTTGCTGCAGCGTGCCGATGATGCTCTTCGCGTTCTGGTATAGCGGCACCAGCGCCAGCGAGGCGAGCATGAAGACCACCTGCACGACCTGCCCGACGCGCTTGCCGTCCGCCTTCGGGTTCACCATCGGCAGGTGGATGTCCACCGTGTACAGCGCGGCCGCGGAGTTCAGGCCGGCGTTGTAGCTCGACAGCACCGCACCGGTGATCGCCGCCGCAAACGCGCCCGAGAGCCACGCCGGCAGGACGTCGCCGACCAGCCGCCCATAGGCGTTGTCGTCGATGTCGCCGTACAGCTTGAACGCGATGATGCCCGGCAGGATCACGATCAGCGGGGTGAGGAACTTCAGCAGCGCGGCGGCGTAGATGCCCTTCTGTGCCTCGCGGATGTCCTTCGCCGCCAACGCGCGCTGGGCGATCAGCATGTTGGTGCCCCAGTAGAAGATGTGCGCGAACACCATGCCGGTTAGCAGCGTCGACCACGGGATGTCGGAATCCGGCGCGCCCCACAGGGTCAGGCGCTCCGCCGGGATGCCGGAGAAGTCCCAGCCGATGCGCTCCAGCGCGAACCAGGTCACCAGCCCGCCCATCACCAGCAGCACCACGCCCATGTAGGTGTCGGAGATGGCGATGGCGCGCAGGCCGCCCAGCGCCGCGTAGGCCAGGCCCGCCAGCGCGAACAGCACCGCGATGGCGAGGATCGGCAGGTCCGGCTGGAACAGCGACTTCATGAAGCGCGCGCCGGTGTACAGCACCATCGGCAGCAGGATGAACATGTAGCCCAGCAGGAACAGCACGGACACGGTGCGTCGCAGCGAGGCGCCGTTCGGCAGCCGCTTCTCGAGCAGCTCGGTGGTCGTGGTGCAGTCGTACTTGTAGTACATCGGCACCAGCACCTTGGCCAGCACCAGCAGGCCGGCGGCCGCGCCGAATTCCCACCACACCTGCAGCATGTTCTGCGCGCCGTTCATGCCCACGATCTGCTCGGCGCTGATGTTGGTCAGCAGCAGGCTGCCGGCGATGAACGGCCAGCTCAGGTGCTTGCCGGCCAGGAAGAAATCCTGCGCGGAATCCGCGCTGTGGGTTTCCTTGCGGTAGCGCCACCAGGTGGCCAGCGCCACCAGCAGGGTCAGTCCCAGGAACACCGCCAGTTGCACGACATTGGTTTGCATCGCGTTGTTGCCCCCTCGCGCCGACGATGCGCGAAAAAAAGCCCCTGCCTGTGCGGGACAGGCAGGGGCGTGGTCACTTCATCCGATCGCGGGGATCAGAACTTGTAGCTCGCGCCCAGCAGCAGGGTACGACCCCACTTGATGGTTTCCAGCGGACGATCCTTCACTTCCGCATAGGTCCGGTAGGATTCGTCGGTCAGGTTGCTGGCCTGCAGCAGGAGGCTGAGGCCCTTCAGGCTGCTGCCTTCGCCGAAGGTGTAGCTGACTTGCGCGTCGGTGATGTTCTCGCCGACCACATAGCGCAGCGTGCGATTGCCCGCGAAGTTGCCGATTTCACCGATGAAGTCGGAGCGGCGACGGTTGTTGATGCGGAACTCGAAGCCGTTGCGCTCGTAGTAAGCGGTGAAGTTGTAGACGCGGTCGGACAGGCCCGGGAGGGTGATGTCACCGCTACCCACGCTGCTGGCGCTCTCGGGATCGCGGATCTGGATGTTGCTGTCATTGAACGTGGCGCTGGCGATCAAGCCGAAGCCCTCGAGCGGCTTCCACAGCATGTCCAACGGCAACGATGCCGACAGCTCCAGGCCCTGCAGGGTGCCGCCACCGCCATTGAACGGCGCGGTCATGGTGCCGGTCGTCTGCACTGGTGCAGCACCCGCCGGCGGCACGTAGCCGACCAGCAGGTCGGTGAAGTCGTAGCCGTCGCGGGTCTGGGTGTAGATGTAGGAACGCAGGTCCTTGTAGAAGTACGCGGCCGCCACGTAGGCCTTGGACCCGAAGTACTTCTCCCACGAGATATCGAACGCATTCGCGCGCCACGGATCCAGCAGCGGGTTGCCGCCGCTGGCGCCGGGCTTGCCGGTGCCGAAATCGACGCCAAATTCCACCGAAGCGCGCATCTGGTCGACACGGGCACGGGCGACCTGGCGGGCCAGCGCCACGCGCACGGTCTGGTCGTCGGCGACCGAGAACGCCAGGTTCAGGCTGGGCAGCACGTCGGTGTAGCTCTTGCCGTTCTCGTACGGGCGGATCTCGCTGCCGGCGGGCTGCGAGCTGTCCCACACGCGCGAGGCCGAGGACTGGTCGGTGTGCTGCACCTGCAGGCCGATGTTGCCGCGCACCGGGACCGAACCCCACATGGTGTCGATGTTCGCCCGCAGGTAGGTGGTGGTGATCTGCTCCGACACCGACCAGGCCTTCGGGATCAGGTAGGCCGCGGTATCGTCGGTCGGGTTGAAGGTCATGTAGCGATCCACCGCGCCCGGGACGTTCCAGGACGGGATCATGCCGACGCCCGCAAAGCCCAGGTCGACCAAGCCGTACTGCAGATCCGAGGCGATGGTGGTGTCGCCCTGGCTGCCGACGTTGATGTTGCCCTCCGGCTGTTCCTTGTCCTTCTGGCGGTCGGCGTAGTTGAAGCCGACGTCGATGCCGGAGAACACATCGGACAGCGCCGCCGGGGCATTGAACGCCGCATCCAGGCGGAAACTCTTCAGTTCATCCTCGACCTTCGGCACCTTGCCGTAACCGGAGCCGTAAATGGTGTTGCGCAGGTAGAGCTTGGTCGGATCCGAATAATCGCGACCGGGCGTCAGCTGCGGGAACGGATTGTTGCCGTAGTCGATGGTCAGCGTGTCGAGCTGCTTGGCGGGCACCAGCTGGGTGTTGTTCTCTAGGTTGATCTCGTCGCGCTTGGCCTTCGACCAGCTGGCATCCGCGGTCAGCTTGACCGACTCGAGGAAGAACTCGTTGCGCCAGCCGAACGCGCTGATGTCGTCGTTGCGCTTGTTGTACATGCCGCGCACCAGCGGGTACACGTTGATCACCTTGCCGGTGCTGAGGCTGTCGTTGCCGGTGGTGGTGACGTTGGTCCAGCTGCAGGCCGGGCTGCAGGGATAATCGCCGTTGTAGTACAGGTGCGATTCGAACTGGTTGGCGGTGTCTTCCTGGGTCGCTTCGGAGTGGAACGCATCCAGGGTGCTGATCCAGGACTCGGAAGGCCGGAATTCGAGGGTGGCCATCACGCCATCGCGCTTGGTGTAACCCGTCCGGCGCAGCGCCTTGATGCCGTCCGAGAACCAGGTCCCGGCCGGAATGCCGGGGCGCCAGCCTGCGCCCGTCTCGAACCAGGGCTCGTACAGGCCGACCTGCTCTTCCTGGATCGGGGTGTCGGAATGGGAGTAGCCGATCGAGAAGCCAACCTTGCGATCCGCCGACTGGCCGATGTAGCTGATGTTGAAGCGATTGCCGTCCGCATCCGCGTTGGCGGCGGAACCCAGCGAATTGCGCTGCCAGCGACCGCTCACGGCGATCACCGGCGCGTCGTAGTCGAGCGGACGCACGGTGCGCATGTCGATGGTGCCGGACAGGCCCTGCCCGACCAGCGCCGCATCCGGGGTCTTGTACAGAGTGACGCCGGCCATCAGCTCGGACGGGTACTGGTCGAACTCGACGCTGCGGTTGTCGCCGGTGCTGACGAGTTCGCGGCCGTTGAGCAGCGTGGTCGCGAAATCGGGCGACAGGCCACGGACGCTGATCACCTGGGCACGACCGGCGACGCGTTGCGCCGCGATGCCGGGCAGCCGGGCCAGCGACTCGGCGATGCTCACGTCGGGCAGCTTGCCGATGTCCTCGGCGGAAATGGCTTCCACGATCGAGGTGGCGTCCTTCTTGATGTCGATGGCACGCTCGATGCCGCCGCGGATGCCGGTGACCGTGACCTTGTCGAGGGTCTTGGCGTCTTCCGCCTTCTTCTTCGCCGCGCTTTCCTCGGTCTGCGCCGTGTCCGTCGCGGACTGCGCATGCGCATGGGCCGCCATCATCATCGTCGCCGACGCCAGCGCGACGCTCAGCAGGTTTCGCTTCAACTGCACCATCTTCCCCTCCAGGAGTCGTTGTATGGACGAATGGTCATCGCCACTCGTTCCGGTGTCTCCGCGCGGCACTCGATCGGCAGCGTGGGCGGACTGGATGGTAGTCGGGCAATTTCGCAACGCACGAAGCTGCATACGTATTCATCGCATTCACTCCGGGAAAACCGCTTCCTGCACGCCCCGGACGGGGTTTTGTCTGGCCGCGTCCCGTCAATCGCGCGTACCAAGCCGGCCATTCAAGGCGTGTTGCGGCAGTGCAGCACGCAACAGCGCAAGCCGTACTCAGCCCCCGACCGGCACGAGGCGCACCGCCGCGCCGCCGCCGCCTGCCAGCCACAGCGACAGCACGTCGCCGCGCGCCACGGTCTTCTGCTCGCGCACGAAGCGGAAGCGCGCGTCGCCGCGCCAGTCCGCGCCCTCGCCGTCGCGGTAGACCTCGGCGCGGTAGCGCTGGCCGGGGGCCAGGAAGTCCAGCGCCAGCGACAGCGTGCGCGGGTGGCGGTCGTTCATCGCGCCGAGGAACCATTCGCCCGCCCCGCGGGCCTTGCGCGCGATGGCGACGTATTCGCCGACCTCGCCCGCCAGCACGTGGCTCTCGTCCCAGTCGACGGCGACGTCCTTGATGAACTGGAAGGCATCCGGATGCGCCGCGTAGTGTTCGGGCAGGTCGGCCGCCATCTGGATCGGGCTGTAGATGCCGACGTACAGCGCGAGCTGGCGCGCCAGCGTGCTGCCGATCTCCTGCCCGCCCTTGCCGGTCAGGCTGAGCACGCCGGGCGTGTAGTCCATCGGCCCGGCCAGCAAGCGGGTGAACACCAGGATGACCTCGTGCTCCGGCGGGTTCGGCGGCTGGCCCCAGGCGTTGAACTCCATGCCGCGCGCGCCTTCGCGGGAGATCCAGTTGGGATAGGTGCGGCGCAGGCCGGTGTCCTTGATCGGCTCGTGCGCATTGATCGCGACATGGTGCCGCGCCGCGTCCTTGACCACGCGCAGGTGGTGGTTGCTCATCCACTGGCCCTCGTGCCACTCGCGCAGCACCGGCCCGCCGGCGACGTCCTGGCGTTCGATCTGCCCGGCATCGCAGACGTAGCCGGTCTTGATCGCGTCGATCCCGAGCCGCGCCGACAGTGCGAAGGCCTGGTCCATCTGCCGCTCGTAATGGCTGACCGCGCAGCCGGTCTCGTGGTGGCCGATCAGGTGCACGCCCTTCGACCCGGCATACGCCGACAGCCCCGCCAAGTCGTAGTCCGGCGTCGGCTTGCGGAAGTCGAAGCCCCAGCCGTTGGCGAACCAGTCGCCATCCCAGCCGGGGTTCCAGCCTTCCACCAGCACCCCTCGGAAGCCGTTCGCCGCGGCGAAGTCGATGTAGCGCCTGGTGTTGGCCGTCGTCGCGCCATGCCGCGGCCCGGTGGCCCAGGTCTCCTGGTCGAGGTGCAGCGACCACCACACGCCGACGTACTTGGCCGGCTTGAACCAGGAGACGTCGCCCAGCGCGTTCGGTTCGTTGAGGTTGAGGATCAGGTTGGATTCGACCAGGCCACCCGCCTTGTCGGCGATGACGATCGTGCGCCACGGCGTCGCGAACGGGGTGGTGCGCACCACCGGCGCCGGGCTGCCGGGCGTGAGCATCGCGCGCAGCGCCCCGCTGTCACCACGCATCAGGTTCATGCCGGCGTAATCGACCAGCGCGGCTTCGTGGATGCTGAGGTGCAGGCCATCGTCGGTGCGCAGGGTGATCGGGGTCTGCGCGACGCCGACCTCGGCCAGCGGCGTGCGGTGGTAGAGGTATTCCTCGCGGTTCCACTCCAGCGCCGGGATCCACCACGCGGTGGCCGGCCGCGCCACCGCGAACTCGGTGAGCTCCTGCACGATCTCCGCGGTGCGCAGCGCCGGCTGCGCGGGCACGTCGTAGCGGAAGCCGACGCCATCGTCGAACACCCGGAACACCACGTCGAAGCGGCGGTGGTCGTGGTCCTTCTCGACGAAGGTCGCGCGCAGTTCGTTGTAGCGGTCGCGCACGAAGCGACGCTCGCCCCACGGCTGTTCCCACGTCGTGTCGGCGCTGCGCGTGGCCTGTCCGTCCAGGGCCAGGTTGCGCAGCAGCTGGCGGCCGTTGCGGAAGATGAAGCCGAGCCGCGAATCCGCGACCACCGGCTTGCCGTCGCGGGACACCCGGTAGGCCAGGCGTCCCTCGCCATTGAGGTCGAGCTCGACCACGATGCGCCCGTCCGGCGAACGCGCCTGCGCCACCTGTTCCGCCTGCGCCACCACCGGCATCGCCAGCGCCAGCAACACCATCCATTGCATCCGCTTCATCGCGTCCCCTCGCCTGTCTTGACCACGAACACCACCACGCTGCGACCGGGCACCTCGAAGCGCCCTGTCGCGGCCTCGTAACGCGCCTGCCGCGGCCGAGCGTCGACGGCCGCGGGGGCCGCCTGCACCGGATGCAGCACGTAGCGCTTGCCGGCCTCTTCCGGCAACGCCAGCACGCGCGCATCGGGCGCCACGTTGAGCAGGTACAGCACCTCGTCGAAACCCGCGTCCATGCCGCGCCCATCGAGATGGCCCGCGATCACCGCGGGATCCTGGCCCGGGCCGGTGTTGCGGAATGCCAGCCGCGCGCGCACGTCCTGCGCACTGCGCAGGCGGAACAGAGGCGTGCTGGCGCGGATGCGCAGGAGGTCGCGGAAGGCATCGCGCATCCACGCGATGTCGGCCGGCGACGGCCTGGCATCCGGGTTGCGCAGCACCGGCCGCAACAGGTCCCAGTCCTTGCCGTTGTCCTGCGCCGGCGGCAGGCCGGCACCGAAGCCGTTGTCGGTGTAGGTCCAGTCGAGGCGGTTGAACCAGTCGCCGGAATCGAAGCTGTTGCGGTCCAGCGACTTGCTGCGCAGCACGTCCGTGCCGGCATGGAAGTACGCGACGCCCTGGCTCAGGGCGACGAAGGCGGCGCCGAGCAGTTGCACCCGCGCGCGTTCCGCCGCGCTGGTGGACTGCGGCAGCTTGAGGGCGTTGATGTCCCACAGCGTCGGGTTGTCGTGGTTCTCGACGTAGTTCACCACCTCGCCAGGCTGGCTGGCGTAGCCGGCCTCCATGCCCTTGTAGTCGAGCGCGGACAACGGTCCGACGCGGCCGTCGGCGAACGCCATCGTGTAGTCGCGGAGCGTGCCTGCGAGGCCCGCGCGCGCAAGGTCGGCGGCATGCCGGAGTTCGGCGCCACGGGGCTGGCCACGACTGCGCGCAGTCTGCGCGGATGCCAGCCCGTTCAGCAGGCCCTGCCGCGCAACGAGGTCGGGACCGCTGTCGCAGCAGCCGCCGCCGCGCAGCGCATCGCGCGCACGGTCGCTGAAGGTGGCGATGCCGGTGCCGTTCAACATCCCCTGCGCGGCCTGCGGGAAGCGCGCGCCATCGGCGATCTCGCCGAAGTTCCAGCCCTCGCCGATCAACGGGACCCGGCGCCCGGCCGCGGCGTCCGCCGCGCGTTGCACCGCCAGCATCGCCGCGCGCGGCTGGTGGCCCATCAGGTCGAAGCGGAACGAGTCGATGCGGTAGGCGCGCGCCCACGTCGCCACGGAGTCGCGCATCAGCCGCGCCATCATCCGGTGCTCGGTCGCGGTGTTGGCGCAGCAGGTCGACGTCGCCACCCGGCCCTGCGCGTCGAGGCGCTGGTAGTACCCCGGCACGATCCGGTCCAGCACCGAACGGGCGGCCTGGCCCGCGGCGCTGGTGTGGTTGTAGACCACGTCCATGCCCACCCGCAGGCCGATCCCGTGCAGCGCCTGCACCATCGCGCGGAACTCGCGGATGCGCACCGCGCCATCGGCGGCGTCGCCGGCGTAGCTGCCCTCGGGCGCGGTGTAGTGGAACGGGTCGTAGCCCCAGTTGAAGCAGTCGCGCGCGGCCACCGCCATCGCCGCGGCCTGCTGCGCATCGCTGTCGGGCGCGGCGTCCGGGATCGCCGGCGCGACGCAACCCGACTCGGGGATGGTCGCGATGTCGAACACCGGCAGCAGGTGCAGGTCGGTGATGCCGGCCTCGGCCAGCGCGCGCAGGTGGCGCATGCCGTTCGAGCCGAGGTCGGTGAACGCGAGGTACTTGCCGCGATGCACCGCCGGCACGCTGGCGTCGCCGACCGAGAAATCGCGCACGTGCAGCTCGTAGATCGCCATGTCCGTGTTGGAAGCCGCGGCATCCGGGCGCGGCGCCGCATCCCAGCCCGGCGGCTTGAGCGCGGGGTCGTCGAGGTCGGCGATGTAGCTGCGCGTGGAATCGGTGGACAGGCTGGTCGCGTACGGATCGCTCACGCGGTTGCGCACGATGCCGACGCCGGGCACGTACACCTCGACCAGCCAGGCGTAGTAACCGCCGCGCAGGTCGCGCGGGAGCGCATTGAGCCAGGTGCCGGTGCGCGCATCGCGCGCCAGCACGACCTGCTCGCTGGCCGGCGCGGTGCCATCGCGGTACAGGCAGGCAGAGGCGGCCGACGCGGTGGGCGCCCACACCCGGAACCAGGTGCTGCCGTCGCCCGGCGTCGCGCCTAGCGGGCCGCGATCGGTGTCGGCCGCGGCGTACAGCACGTCCAGCGCACCCGGGTGCTGCACGTGGGTCGCGTCCACCACGCGCCCGCCTGCGTCCTCCTGCACCAGCAGCAATTGTCCTTGCAGCAGGTGCGGGAGTGCGCCGCGATCCTGCGCTGGCACTTGCAGTTCGACGCCGGGGCCGGTGAACCGGAAGCGGGCCTCGATGTCCGCCGCCAGCGCGCCCGCGGGCGCGAGCGCCAGCGCCTCGTCGATGCCCGAGGCCACCGTCCCCGGCGAGGTGCGCAAGGCCGCGTCCGCCGAGGCCAGCAACCGGTAGCGGCCGTCTACCGGCTTGCCGGGCCAGCGCAAGCTGCCGGCATCCAGCCAGTAAGCACGCGCGTCCGCCGTGGCCTGCGCCGCCGGGTGCAGGACCACCGCATCGGGGCCGTCGCAGGCGGCTTCGACTGCCGAAGCGCTGGCGGAGCATGACAGCAGCAACGCCGCGCAGGCCATGCGTGCGCGGCATTGCATCGATTTCATCCGAGCATCGCGCAGGCGCCGCCGCGCGCCGGGAAGCGCAGGCAGTCGCCATCGACTTGCGCGGCGTCCACCCCCGGCATCGGCAGCACCGTCGCCGGCATCGGCAAGCTCCACTCCACCGCCGCCGCGGACAGGTTGAACGCGACCAGCAAGCGCTGGCCGGCGTGTTCGCGCACGAATGCGAGCACCTGCGGCGGCGCGTCGACGAAGCGGATCGCGCCTTCCACCAGCGCGGGCTGCTTCTTGCGCCAGGCGAGGAAGGCACGCGCGGCGTTGAGCACGGAACCGGGGTCGCGCGCCTGCGCCTCGGCGTTGCGCGTGCGGTGCGCCTGCGGCACCGGCAACCAGGGCGCACCGCTGCTGAAGCCGGCGTCCGGCGCATCGGTCCACGGCATCGGCGTGCGGCAACCGTCGCGGCCCTTGAAGTTCGGCCAGAACGCCTTGCCGTAGGGATCCTGCAGCGCCTCGAACGGCACCTCCGCCTCGGGCAGGCCAAGCTCCTCGCCCTGGTACAGGCAGACCGAGCCGCGCAGCGAGCACACCAGGGCGACCAGCTGCCGCGCCAGCGCGTCGTCGTCGTTGGCGCCGCCCCAGCGGGTGACCGCGCGCTGCACGTCGTGGTTGGAGATTGCCCAGCACGGCCAGCCTTCGGTCATCTTCGCTTCCAGCGCCTCCACCGTGGCGCGGATGTAGGCGGGGCTGCAGTCGTCGGTGAGCAGCTCGAAGCTGTAGCCCATGTGCAGGCGATTGGGTGTGCAGTACTCGGCGGTGGTCGCCAGCGAATCCTCGGAGGAAATCTCGCCGAGCGCGCCGATCTCCGGGTAGCGGTCGAGCAACGCGCGCAGGTCCTCGAGGAAGCCGAGGTTCTCGGGCTGGGTATTGTTGTGCCAGTGGTACTGGAACGCGTACGGATTGTCGGGGCTGAAGCCGCGGCCGGTGCGCAGTTCCGCCGGCTTGGCCGGGTTGTCGCGTAATTGCGCGTCGTGGAAGCAGAAGTTGATCGCGTCCAGGCGCAGGCCGTCGACGCCGCGGTCCAGCCAGAAGCGCACGTTCGCCAGCTGCGCCGCGCGCACGTCGGGATGGTGGAAGTTGAGGTCCGGCTGCGACGGCAGGAAGTTGTGCAGGTAGTACTGCCCGCGCCGCGGCTCCCACTGCCAGGCCACGCCGCCGAACAGCGACAGCCAGTTGTTCGGCGGGCTGCCGTCCGGCCTGGCATCGGCCCACACGAACCAGTCGGCCTTGGGGTTGTCGCGGCTCTCGCGGCTCTCGCGGAACCACGCGTGCTGGTCCGAGCAGTGGCTCAGCACCTGGTCGATCATCACCTTCAGGCCGAGCGCGTGCGCCTTCTCCAGCAGGCGGTCGAAGTCGTCGAGGGTGCCGAACAACGGATCGACGTCGCGGTAATCGGCGATGTCGTAGCCGAAGTCGGCCATCGGCGACTTGAAGAACGGCGAGATCCAGATCGCATCGACGCCGAGCGCGGCGATGTAGTCGAGGCGCGCGAGGATCCCCGGCAGGTCGCCCACGCCGTCGCCGTCGGTGTCGAGGAAGCTGCGCGGGTAGACCTGGTAGATCACCGCGCCACGCCACCAGTGTCGTTCCGTCATCCCCGCCCCGCGTGCCTGCGACAGGCGCGGACTATGCCGCCTGCCGGCACGGCTGCGCGCGGGTCGTGGGTCATGCCCGGCTTGAATACGTTTACATGCACGAAGGGGGCCGCAACCCCCCCGGATATGCGGCGCTGCATCACGACGCGCAGGGATCGCCACTGCACACTGCGGCACCCTGGCACCGCACTGGACGACCGATGGCATCGCACGCGACGGGCAACAAGCCGCAGCTTTCGTTCTGGCAGATCTGGAACATGTGCTTCGGCTTCCTCGGCATCCAGTTCGGGTTCGCGCTGCAGAACGCCAACGTCAGCCGCATCTTCCAGACGCTGGGCGCCAGCATGGACGCGATCCCGGTGCTGTGGGTCGCGGCGCCGCTCACCGGCTTGCTGGTGCAGCCGGTCATCGGCTACCTCTCCGACCGCACCTGGACCGGGCTGGGCCGCCGCCGTCCCTACTTCGTGGCCGGCGCGGTGCTGGCCTCGCTGGCCCTGTTCGCCTTCCCCAACGTGCCCGCGCTGTGGATCGCGGCCGGCATGCTGTGGATCCTCGATGCCTCGATCAACGTGGCGATGGAGCCGTTCCGCGCCTTCGTCGGCGACCAGCTGCCGCCGGCGCAGCGACCCAAGGGCTTCGCGATGCAGAGCTTCTTCATCGGCGTCGGCTCGGTGGTCGCGAGCATGTTGCCGTTCCTGCTGGAACGGATGGGCGTGGCGAATACCGCACCCGAGGGGCAGGTCCCGGGCACCGTGCGCTACGCCTTCTACGCCGGCGGCGCAGTGTTGCTCGGCGCGATCGGCTGGACCGTGCTGCGCACCCGCGAATACCCGCCGGAGGCCTTGCACGCCTTCGACGAGGCGCCGCCGCTGGCGGCACGGCGCGGCAACGACGCCACCATCCGCACGCTGGGCATCGCGGCCCTGCTGGCAGGCGCCGCCCTTGCCTGGGTGGTCGCCAGCCGCGGCCTCGACAAGGCGCTGTACATCCTCGCCGGGTTGTCGGCGGGCTTCGGCCTGGCCTTCCTGCTGCGCACCTGGCTGGCCGCGGACAACGCGTTCACCCGCATCATCGACGACATCCGCGACATGCCCGGCACGATGGCCCGGCTCGCGGTGGTGCAGTTCTTCTCGTGGTTCGCGCTGTTCGCGATGTGGATCTACACCACCGCCGCGGTCACCGAGGTGCATTTCGGCAGCACCGACGCCACCTCCGCCGCCTACAACGAAGGCGCCAACTGGGTCGGCGTGCTGTTCGCGGCCTACAACGGGTTCGCCGCGCTGGCCGCGATCGCGATTCCGTGGATGGTCCGGCGGATCGGCCTGCGCGCCAGCCACCTGGTGAATTCGGTGCTCGGCGGGCTCGGGCTGCTGTCGATGCTGTGGATCCGCGACCCGCACTGGCTGTTGCTGTCGATGGCCGGCGTCGGCTTCGCCTGGGCGTCGATCCTGTCGCTGCCCTATGCGCTGCTGTCCGACAGCGTGCCCGCCGCGAAGATGGGCGTGTACATGGGCATCTTCAATTTCTTCATCGTCATCCCGCAGCTGGTCGCCGCCAGCCTGCTGGGCTTCCTGCTGAACACCCTGCTCGGTGGCCATGCGATCAACGCCCTCGCGATCGGCGGCGTCAGCATGATCGTCGCCGGCCTGTGCGTGCTGCTGGTGCGCGCGCCCCACGACCGTACCGCCTGAGGACCCGCCGATGCGCCTTCGCCCGACCCTGTCCGCCCTCGCCATCGCCCTGCTGGCCGCCTGCTCCGCGCCGCAGCCTCCGGCCGCGCCCACCGCATCGCAACCCTCCGCCAAGGCGCCCGATTACTACGGCACGCTGGAGCCGTTCGCGCGCAACGCGGTGTACTTCGTGGTCACCGACCGCTTCGTCAACGGCGACACCGGCAACGACCACCGCGACCAGGGCGGCAAGTACCGCACCTTCGACATCCCGCTGCCGCCCTGCGACGGCGTGGCCGGCAACATCGGCTACCTCGGCGGCGACTTCAAGGGCCTCGTCGACCACCTCGACTACATCCGCGAGATGGGCTTCTCCGCGGTGTGGATCACGCCCGTCGTCGACAACCCCGACGAGCATTTCACCGGCGGCAGCCACCCGGGTTGCGGCACCATCCTCAGCGACCGCGGCAAGGCCGGCTATCACGGCTACTGGGGCGTCGACTTCTACCGCGTGGACGAGCACCTGCCCAGCCCGGGGCTGGACTTCAAGGGCCTGGCCGATGCCTTGCACGCGAAGGACATGAAGCTGGTGCTCGACATCGTGGGCAACCACGGCTCGCCGGCCTGGACCATGGCCTTCGACCAGCCCAAGTTCGGCAAGGTCTACGGCAAGGACGGCACGTTGCTCGCCGACCACCAGAACCTGCCGCCCGACAAGCTGGACCCGGCGAAGAACCCGCTGCACCGCTTCTACAACACCACCGGTCCCGTGGACGGCACCAAGGGCTCGATCTACGACGGCAACCTGGCCCAGCTAGGCGACTTCGATGCGGCCAACCCCGCGGTGCTCGACTATCTCGCGGGCGCTTACGAACACTGGATCGAGCAAGGCGCGGACGCCTTCCGCATCGACACCATCGCGTGGATGCCGACTTCCTTCTGGCAGTCGTTCACCCAGCGCATCCGCGCCAGACACCCGGGCTTCTACATGTTCGGCGAGGCCTTCGACTACGACGCCGCCAAGATCGCGGTACACACGCTGCCCGGCAAGGGCGAGACCTCGGTGCTCGACTTCCCGATGAAGCAGGCGATGGAAGAGGTGTTCGGCCACAAGCAGGCCGGGTTCGAGCGGCTGGCGCCGGCGCTGCAGCTCACCGGCGGCCCGTACGCGAATCCCTACGACCTCACCACGTTCTACGACAACCACGACATGCCGCGGCTCGACGCCAGCGATGCCGGCTTCATCGACGCGCACAACTGGCTGTTCACCGCGCGCGGCATCCCGGTGGTCTACTACGGCTCGGAGATGGGCTTCATGCGCGGCCGCGCGGAGCACGCCGGCAACCGCAACTACTTCGGCACCGAGGGCATCGCCGCCGCGCGGCAGAGCCCGATCCGCGCCGCGCTGGCCAGGATCGCCAAGGTGCGCGAGGCCTCGCCGGCATTGCAGCGTGGCGTGCAGCTCGACATCGAACTGCAGGGCGAGCGCGCGGCGTTCTACCGGGTGTTCCAGCATGCCGGCCAGCACCAGATCGCGCTGGTCCTGCTCAACAAGGGCGAGGCGCCGGCCGCGTTCAAGGTCGACAAGCTGCTGCAGGCAGGCACGTGGCGGTCCGCGCTGGATGGCGGCACGGTCGAGGTGGCGGCGGTTGGCAGCCTGGCGGCCGAGGTGCCCGCGCATGGCGTGCAGGTCTACCTGCTGGATGCCGCGCCGTCGCGGCCCGACCTGGTGGCCGCGCTGGATGCCGCGATGCAGGACGCCAGGCGTCCGCGCTGAGGCTCAGCCGCCACTGGAGGCGCGGACCTCGAGGGTCGGCGCGAGGGTGACGCTCTCCGCCGGCTGGTCGCGGACCATGCGCAGCAGGGTCTCGACCAGCAGTTCGCCGGCGCGCGCGGTGTCCTGCACCACGGTGGTCAGCGGTGGATTCGCGAAGCGGCCCATCGGCGTGCCGTCGAAGCCGACCACGGCGACATCCTCCGGCACGCGCAGGCCGGCCTCGCGCAGCGCGTGCAGCGCGCCGATCGCGATCAGGTCGCTGGCCGCGAACACCGCATCGAACGGGAGGCCGCGCGCAAGCAGGGTGCAGGCGGCCTCGTAGCCGGCCTGCTCGGTGCTGGCCGCGTCCACCTGCAACGCCGGGTTCATGCGCAGCCCGGCCTCGCGCAGCGCGGCATCGCAACCGCAGTAGCGCGCGAAGAATTCCGGGAAGTGGGTCGATGCGTCGCCGAGGAAGGCGATCTTCTTGCGCCCGCGCGCCAGCAGGTGGCGGCCGGCGAGCGCGCCGCCCTCGGCGTTGTCGCAGCCGATCGACACGCCGGGCTGGCCGGGCAGCACCGGCCCCCAGCGCACGAAATGCGTGCCCTGCTCCACCAGGCGGGCCAGCTTGCTCTCGTAGGCCAGGTAGTCGCCGTAGCCGAGGAGGATCAGGCCATCGGCCTTCATGCTGTCCTCGTAGTCGGCATGCCAGTCGTCCGACAGCTGCTGGAACGAGACCAGCAGGTCGTGCCCTTGGCGCGCGCAGGCGCGGGTGATCGAACCCAGCATCGCCAGGAAGAACGGGTTGATGTGCGACTCGTCCGGGGTCGGATCCTCGAACAGCAGCAGGGCCAGCGTGCCCGCGCGTTGCGTGCGCAGGCTGGAGGCGTGGCGGTCGACCTTGTAGTTGAGCTCGCGGACCGCGTCCTCGACCCGCTTGCGGGTCTCCGCGTTGACCAGCGGGCTGCCGCGCAGCACGCGCGACACCGTGGCCTGGGACACGCCGGCGCGATGGGCAATGTCCATCGAGGTGGCGCGGGTCTTCTTGCGGTTGCGACGCGGTTCCTGCATCGCCGGAGTGTAGCAACGCCGGACGCGCGGGCGCTCAACCGGCGCGGCGCGGGAGCACCCAGTCGGGCCGCGGCCAGTGGCAGGTGTAGCCGGTCGGATGGCGCTGCAGGTAGTCCTGGTGCTCGGGTTCGGCTTCCCAGAAGTCGCCGGCGGGTTCCACCTGCGTCACCACGCGGCCGGGCCACAGCCCCGAGGCCTCGACGTCGGCGATGGTGTCCAGCGCAACCTGGCGCTGTGCCTCGCTGGAGTAGTAGATCGCCGAGCGATACGACGCGCCGCGGTCGTTGCCCTGGCGGTCCGGCGTGGTGGGGTCGTGGATCTGGAAGAAGAATTCCAGCAGCTCGCGGTAGGACATGCGGGCCGGGTCGAATACGACCTCCACCGCCTCGGCATGGGTGCCGTGGTGGCGGTAGGTGGCGTTGGCGACGTCGCCGCCGCTGTAGCCGACGCGCGTGGACAGGACGCCCAGGCGCCGGCGCAGCAATTCCTGCATGCCCCAGAAGCAGCCGCCGGCGAGGATCGCGGTTTCGGTGGTCATGGTGCCTCCAGTCGGGTCGTGGTCAGGCGAGCTTGCGCAGGGCAAGCGCGTTGATGCAGTAGCGCAGGCCGGTCGGCGCCGGCCCATCCGGGAACACATGCCCGAGATGCCCGTCGCAGACCTGGCAGGTGGCCTCGATGCGCGTCATGCCATGGCTGTGGTCGGCGTGGTAACCGACGAGTCCGGCTGCCACCGGCGCGGTGAAGCTGGGCCATCCCGAACGGCTGTCGTATTTGCTGGCCGCGTCGAACAGCAGCGTCCCGCAGCCCGCGCAGGCGTAGCGGCCGGGTTCGAACAGGCTGCACATCGGCGAGCTGTGCGGCGCCTCGGTGCCCTTGCCGCGCAGCACCCGGAACGCCTCGGGATCGAGCGCGGCGCGCCAGGCGGCCTCGTCGCGCGCGTCGCGCCGCGGCGGCGGCGGATTGCCCTCGCGCGCCCAGTGCAGCACGTCGCGCCAGGTGGGCTCGGTCGTCGGGGAATTGCGCGTGTCCATCGGTCGGCTCCATCACGGGCGTCCCGTCGACATGGCGTCCGCGGGCGATTGATTCAAGCGCCGTGCGCGCCGCGCAAAACGAAAACGCTGGCACGTGGCCGGCGTTTCGATGGTGGCGCGCCCGGACGGGTGAGCCTCCCCCGCCTGCGAAGCGCAGCTTCGCGGGGAGGCGAACGCCCGACGCCATACGTGCGGCGGGCGGGCAATCCGACGGGCGCAAAACGAAAACGCCGGCACGAGGCCGGCGTTTCGATGGTGGCGCGCCCGGAAGGATTCGAACCTCCGACCCCCAAGTTCGTAGCCTGGTGCTCTATCCAACTGAGCTACGGGCGCAGAAGCGGAATTATGCGTTTCGACCGCATCCCGCGTCAACTTGCGTCGCGCGGATTTCGTGATTTCGCCAAGCTGGCGGAGACTGAGGGATTCGAACCCTCGATGGAGCTTTTGACCCCATACTCCCTTAGCAGGGGAGCCCCTTCGGCCTCTCGGGCAAGTCTCCGTGAGGCGAAATCGCGAGCGGCGAAGGATACAGGCTGCATCGCGATCCGGCAAACATCAGGTGCCGTCGTCGGCGCCCTTGCCGCCATCGTCGCCCTGGATGCGCTGGTAGATCTCCTCGCGGTGCACCGCCACGTCCTTCGGCGCAGTGATGCCGATGCGGACCTGGTTTCCCTTCACCCCAAGCACGGTCACGGTGATCGCGTCCCCGATCATCAGGGTCTCGCCGACTCGCCGGGTCAGGATCAACATGCTGCAACTCCCCTGTCGCTTGCGGCGATCCCGACGCGAGCACCTCCCGCCGTCGCCTGCATCCCATCGCCCCGATCATACGGGGCTTCGTTCAGCTTGGACAAGCCGCGCGCTCACGCGGCCTGCATACGCTCCCGTACCCACTGTGCGACATCGTCCAGCGCCGCCGCCAGTGCCGGGCCATCCTCGCCGCCGCCCTGGGCCATGTCCGGACGACCGCCGCCCTTGCCATTGATGCGACCAGCGACCTGCCCGAGGAGTTCCCCGGCCTTGACACGGCCCAGCGCCGCCCCGCTGACCCCGGCCACCAGCGCGGCCTTGCCGCCGTCGGTGCCCGCGAGCACCACGACCGCGTCGCCGAGCTGCTGCTTCAGCCGATCCATCGCATCGCGCAGCGCCTTGGCATCGAAGCCCTCCAGGCGCGCCGCGAGGACCTTGATGCCGTCGATGTCGCGGGCCTGGCCCGCCAGGTCGCTGGTCGCGCCCGAGGCCGCCTTGGCCTTCAGCTGCTCCAGTTCGCGCTCCAGCTTCTTCTGACGCTCCAGCAGCGTGCGCAGTTTGTCGGCGGCCTCCGCGGGGGTGCTGCCCAGCAGACTGGCGACGCCCTGCAGGCGCTGCTCCTCCGCGGCCACATGGTCCAGCGCGCCCTGCCCGGTCACCGCCTCGATCCGGCGCACGCCGGCGGACACGCCGCCCTCGGACACGATCTTGAACAGGCCGATGTCGCCGGTGCGGCCGACATGGGTGCCGCCGCACAGCTCGGTGGACGTCGGGCCGAAGCGCAGCACGCGCACTTCTTCGCCGTACTTCTCGCCGAACAGTGCCAGCGCGCCGAAGTCCAGAGCCTCCTGCATGCCCATCTGGCGCACCTCGCCCGCATGGTTCGCGCGGACTTCGGCATTCACCCGGCGCTCGATCGCGGCCAGTTCGGCATCGGTCACCGGCTGGAAGTGCGAGAAGTCGAAGCGCAGGCGGTCGGGCGCGACCAGTGAGCCCTTCTGCTGGACGTGGGTCCCGAGCACGCCGCGCAGCGCCGCATGCAGCAGGTGCGTGGCGGAATGGTTGAGCACGGTGGCCGCGCGGCGGTCGGCATCAACCGCGCCCGACAGCCGGTCGCCCTTGGCGAGGCGTCCGGATTCGAGCGTGCCCAGGTGCCCGTGGAACTGGCCGGCCAGCTTCAGCGTGTCGACCACGGCCAGGCGCGCGCGCGCGTCCGCCAATACGCCATGGTCACCGACCTGGCCACCGGATTCGGCGTAGAACGGGGTGGCGTCGAGGATCACGAGGGCCTCGTCGCCGGCCTCGATCGCCTCCACCGGCTTGCCGTCCTTCAGCAGGGCGACCACCACCAGGTCGTCGGCGCCGAGGCTGTCGTAACCGAGGAAGCGGGTCGGCGCGAGCGTGGCCACGAGGTCGGCCGGCAGCTGCACGCCGCCACCGAACTTGCCGGCGGCGCGCGCGGTCTCCTTCTGCTGCGCCATCGCGGCGTCGAAGCCGGCGACGTCCACCGTCATCCCGCGTTCGCGCGCCATGTCCTGGGTCAGGTCCAGCGGGAAGCCGTAGGTGTCGTAGAGGCGGAAGGCATCGCCACCGGGGATGACGCCATCGGACACCTTGGCCGCGACGTCATTGAAGATGCGCATGCCGGCATCGAGGGTTTCGGCGAAGCGCTCCTCCTCGGCCAGCAGCGCGCGCTCGGCGGTGGCGCGGCCCGCGCGCAGCACCGGATAGGCATCGCCCATCAACGCGTCCAGGGTGTCGACCAGCCGGTGGAAGAACGGCGTGCGCACGCCCAGCATCCAGCCGTGCCGCAGCGCGCGGCGGATGATCCGGCGCAGCACGTAGCCGCGGCCCTCGTTCGACGGCAGCACGCCATCGACGATCAGGAAGGCGCAGGCGCGGATGTGGTCGGCGATCACCCGCAGCGACTTGTTCTCGAGGTCCGCCGTGCCGGTCAGCTCGGCCGCGCGCTTGATCAGCGCCTGGAACAGGTCGATCTCGTAGTTGGAATGCACGCCCTGCAGGATCGCGGTGATGCGCTCCAGGCCCATGCCGGTGTCGACGCAAGGCGCGGGCAACGGCGTCAGCGTGCCGTCCGCGGCGCGGTCGAACTGCATGAAGACGTTGTTCCAGATCTCGATCCAGCGGTCACCATCCTCGTCCGGCGAGCCCGGCGGGCCACCGGCGATGTGCGCGCCATGGTCGTAGAAGATCTCGGTGCACGGACCGCAGGGGCCGGTATCGGCCATCTGCCAGAAGTTGTCGGAGGCGAACGGCGCACCCTTGTTGTCGCCGATGCGGACGATGCGTTCGGGCGGCAGGCCGATGTCGTTGCGCCAGATGTCGTAGGCCTCGTCATCGGTGTGGTAGACCGTCGCGAGCAGGCGCTCCTTCGGCAGCTTCCAGACCTCGGTCAGCAGCTCCCAGGCCCAGGCGATCGCATCCTTCTTGAAGTAGTCGCCGAAGGACCAGTTGCCGAGCATCTCGAAGAAGGTGTGGTGGCGCGCGGTGTAGCCCACCGAATCGAGGTCGTTGTGCTTGCCGCCGGCGCGCAGGCAGCGCTGGACGTCGGCCGCGCGCACGTAGCTGCGCTTTTCTGCGCCCAGGAACACGTCCTTGAACTGCACCATGCCGGAGTTGGTGAACAGCAGGGTCGGGTCGTTGCCCGGCACCAGCGGCGCGGACGGCACGATGGTGTGGCCCTTGGAGGCGAAGAATTCGAGGAAATCGCGGCGGACGTCGGACGTACTGATCTTGGAGGGCGCGTTCATGCAGGCATCTGTGTGGGGCGGGCGCCGTGGTGCGACGCGATCCCGTCACGATGCGGGCGCGGACCCGGGTTGGCAAGCCGATCCGCATAGTTTACAGGCCACCGGGTTCAGTCGGACCACGCCCCGTCGTCCCCGAGCACCGCACGGACCTGTTCCATCCGGAATCCGCGCCGGACCAACAACTCCCCGGCCTTGCGCCGCGCTGCGGGGTCCATCGGTCCGGTCGGCCCGCACCGACGCCTGACCAAGCCAAGGGCATTGGCCGTCCAGTCGCCCTCGTAAGCGGCAAGCGCGGCGGCCACCGCATCCGCGCCCAATCCATGCGTGCCCAGTTCCGCGCGGATGTAGGCAGGACCGTAGCCCGCTTCGGCACGCGAGCGCACCAGCGACTCGGCGAAGCGCCGATCATCCTGCCAGCCCGCATCGGCCAGGCGCGCGATGGCCTCGCTGGCCTCGTCCACGGGGACGCCGCGCACCAGCAGCTTGCGGGCCAGCTCGCGCTTCGAATGCTCGCGGCGGGTCAGCAGGGAAAGCGCCCGCTGGGTGGGCGATGGTTCCGGGCGGCGACGGCGCTTCCGCGCTGACGAGGACGCATCGTCGCCATCGCCGCCCGGCCGCATCATGCGTCGTCGTCCGCGCCGTCAGCCTCGCCGCGCGGCATCTCCTCCGGCACGAACTTCTCGCGCAGGGCGGCTTCCAGCTTCTGCGCGGCGGCGGGATTCTCCTTGAGGTACTGGCGGGCGTTCTCCTTGCCCTGGCCGATGCGCTCGCCGTCGTAGCTGTACCAGGCGCCGGCCTTCTCGACCAGCTTGGCGTCCACGCCCATGTCGATCAGCTCGCCTTCGCGGCTGATGCCCTCGCCGTACAGGATTTCGGTGACGACCTGCTTGAACGGCGGCGCCAGCTTGTTCTTGACCACCTTGATCCGGGTCTGGTTGCCGATGATCTCGTCGCCCTTCTTGATGCTGCCGATGCGGCGGATGTCGAGGCGGACCGAGGCATAGAACTTCAGCGCGTTGCCGCCGGTGGTCACTTCCGGGCTCTGGCCCGGCATCATCACGCCGATCTTCATGCGCAGTTGGTTGATGAAGATCACCAGGCAGTTGCTGCGCTTGATGTTGCCGGTCAGCTTGCGCAGCGCCTGGCTCATCAGGCGGGCCTGCAGGCCGGGCAACTGGTCGCCCATCTCGCCCTCGATCTCGGCCTTCGGGGTGAGCGCGGCCACCGAGTCCACGACGACCATGTCGACCGCGTTGGAGCGCACCAGCATGTCGGCGATTTCCAGCGCCTGTTCGCCGGTATCCGGCTGCGACAGGTAGAGCTCGTCGAGGTTGACGCCGAGCTTCTGCGCGTAGATCGGGTCCAGCGCATGCTCGGCGTCGATGAAGGCGCAGGTGCCGCCGGCCTTCTGGCACTGGGCGATGGCCTGCAGGGTCAGGGTGGTCTTGCCGGAGGATTCCGGACCGTAGACCTCGACCACCCGACCCTTGGGCAGGCCGCCGATGCCCAGGGCGATGTCCAGCATCAGCGAGCCGGTGCCGATGGTTTCGACCGCTTCGACCGTGCGGTCGCCCATGCGCATCACCGAGCCCTTGCCGAACTGGCGTTCGATCTGGCCCAGGGCCGCCGCTAGCGCGCGCTTCTTGTTCTCGTCCATCGTGCTGGTCCTCAAAGTGTTGGATTCCGTGGATGTGCTCAGGTTAGGCGGGTGCCATCGCAAAAGCTGCGACGCAACCGGCCGTGGACAGACGATGCGCCCGGGCCGGCGCCGACGGGATCGGGGAAAGCCGCACGCGCGGCTGGGAATCGGGCGCGCAGCGGGCGCCGGGTTCACGCATTGGGGCGCACCAGTCCGCAATACAGCCCCTCGATCGCGAAGTCCTGGCCGGGCTGCACCTCGATCGGCGCGTAATCCGGGTTGCGCGGCAGCAGGCGGATCCGGCCCTGCCCCATCTTCAGCAGCTTCACCGTGATCTCGTCGTCGATGCGGGCGATCACCACCTGGCCGTTGCGCGCCTCGCTGGTGCGGTGCACGCCGATCAGGTCGCCATCGAAGATGCCCTCGTCGCGCATCGAATCGCCCTTGACCTTGAGCAGGTAATCCGGCGCGGGGGAGAAAAAGGTGCGATCCATCAGCACCACCTGCTCAGAACCGATGTCGGCCCCGATCGGCGCGCCGGCGGCGACCTGGCCCAGCACCGGCAGGCGCAGCACGTCGTCATCGGCGGGCAGGTCGAGTTGGCGCGGGCCATCGGGCCACTGCAGCAAGCGCAGGCTGCGCGCCCGCCCGGGGCTGCGCTCGAGCACCCCGGCGGCTTCCAGCGCTTCAAGGTGGTACTGCGCGGCGCGGACGCCCTTGAAGCCGAAGGCGCGGGCGATCTCGGCCTGCGAGGGGGCGAAGCCATCGGCTTCGATGCGTTCCGCGAGGAAGCCGTGGATGGCGCGCTGGGTATCGGTCAGGTCCATGGTTAGTAGTAATACTACTAACACTCTACGCGGTCAAGGCCGCAAGCTCAGGGCAACGGCGGCTCCGCCATGGCCACGCGCTGGCGTGCCTGCTCGATGCGTCCGGGCAGGCCCGTGCAGTAGCCCGACCGCTGTTCCGGGGTCAGCGTCGCGAGGCGTGCCCGCTCCTCCTCTTCCTTGTGCGGCGTGGACAGCCCGGCCTGCAGGAACGGAAGTGCGTATTCGATGTCAGCCAGCTCCGATTGTTCGCTGGGATACAGGGTCTTGCCGGCATCGCGGTGCGCGCGCAAGCGATCGGCGCGGCCACGCTTGGCCGCCACGACCTCGCCGAGGAAGGTCCCGATCGCCGCGTCCAGCACCGCGCCGCACGCCGCGCTCCCGGCGCGCATCCGGGCGACATCGGTCAAGACGCCGTCGGCCAGCCGGGAGCGGAACTGGTATCCGGCTTCCACGGGTTCGCAACGGCAGGCATCGCCCAGCCCGCTGCCGATCCCCCACCGCTCGAACACGGTGCAGCCGCCATCGCGGGTCGCGACCAGATTGATCGTGATCCGTCGTTCCACCGGCGTGCTGGCCGGATCCGCGCCGCGCGGGACCTCGATGTAGCGCGAGGCGGCGAGGAAATGATCCGGGGGCAGCGTCAGCGCATATTGCTCGCGCAAATCCGGTGGCGGCGCGTTCGCGAGGAGGCGTTGCGCGCGCTCCTGCACGATGGCCCGGCAGGTGGCATCGGGAGCCACCAGGCGTCCGAGTGGTTCGTTGTCGCGGGCTTCCAGCCAGGCGCGGGCCTCGGCCACGTGGATGCTGCCGGGATGGTCGAGGAGGAAACGGACATAGCGATCCGGTGGTTCGCCGCCCTGCAGGAAGCGCCAACGCTCGTCCGCGGACAGCTGGTCGCCGGCGATGGCACCGGCGGCCACGATGGCCAGGAGCAAGGCGGTGGCTGGCACCGATCGGCGCATGCGCATGCCCACCGGGTCAGCCCAGGAGGCCGTCGACGCCGCGCAGGGCGGCGGCCACGGTCTGCCGGCGCACCGCGTCGCGATCGCCATCGAATTGGAACAGTTCCGCCCTGGCGTAGCCGCCGCGCCGCTTCCAGCCGATCCACACGGTGCCCACCGGCTTGTCCGCGCTGCCGCCGCCGGGTCCCGCGATCCCGGTCACCGCCACCGCGACGCTGGCGCCGGAGTGCACCAGCGCGCCGCTCACCATTTCCACCACGGTCTCCCGGCTCACCGCGCCATAGGCCTCCAGGGTCTGCGGTCGCACGCCCAGCAGGGCCTGCTTGGCTTCGTAGCTGTAGGCGGCCATGCCGCAGTCGAACCAGGCCGACGACCCGGCGACGTCGGTCATGCATTTGGCGATCCAACCGCCGGTGCAGCTCTCCGCGGTCACCAGCATGTGCCGGGTGGCCAGCAGGCGTTCGCCGAGGGCATGCGCGAGGCGGTCGAGTGCGTCGTCGTCGGGGGCAGGCATGGCGGGCGCCGCAATGGGGGACCAGCGCGTTGTACCCGATGCCCGGGCAAAACAAAACCGGCCCGCGAGGGGCCGGTCTCGTGGTCGACCACGGCGTCCCGCCGAGGGACGCCGCCCGGCTCAGTAACGCCAGCGCAGGGTCACGCCGTAGGTCCGCGGCTGGCCGAGGAATGCGTTCCAGGACCCGGTCTGCAACGGCGCGTCGAACGCCACCTGCATGTACTCGGCGTCGGTCAGGTTCTGCGCCCACAACTCGACCGCCCAGTGCCCATCGCGGCCGCCGATGCTGGCCCGCGCGTTGACCGTGGTGTAGCCCGACTGCAGCTTCTGCGGATCCAGGTCGGAGCCGGTGTTGTACTCGCTCATGTACTTGGCGCCGACGTGCATGCGCGCGACCAGGTTCTTGCCCAGGTCGAACTCGTAGCCCACCGCACCGGTCGCCGACCACTTCGGCGCGAAGCTCGCGGTGCTCCCGGGCAGCAGCACCAGGTCAGGATCCGGCAGCAGGTCGTCGCCGTACTCGGTCTTGGCGTAGGTCAGGCCGCCTTGCACGAACAACCCGCCATTCTGGTACAGCACCTCGGCGTCGAAGCCGCGCGAGGTCACGGTCGGGATCGAGCGCACCACGAAACTGGTGCCGAGGAAGCTGTTGAGCTGGAAGTCGCTGTAGGTCTGGTGGAACAACGTGGCGTTGAGCAGCAGGTTGCCGCCGAGCCAGGTGGTCTTGGCGCCCAGCTCGTAGCTGTCGACGAATTCCGCGGGGAAGGACGTGTCGTCGACCGGCACGATGCCGCTCACGCCACTGGACAGGCCGGTGTTGGACTGCACGCGGTCGAGGTTGAAGCCGCCGCCCTTGTAGCCGCGCGCCGCCGAGGCGTAGGTCATCACGTGGTCGTTCCAACGGTAGGCCGCCTTCAGGGTGCCGGACCACTCGCCTTCGGACATGTCCTGCTCGGTATGGCGCCCATTGTGGCGCACGTTGGTCCACGGCAGGCAGGAGAAGCCGACCACCTGCGGGGCCGCCGCCGAGGCCTGGGCCACGGTCAGCCCGCGCGCGACCAGCGCGGCGACCACCTGGGCCGGGTTGGCCAGCATCGACGCGCAGCCCAACCCGCCGTTGGGGTTGGTGTAACGGGACGACAGCGACTTGTCCTCGCTGGTGTAGCGCAGGCCCAGGGTCAGGTCGAGCGCATCGCTGGCGTGCCAGGTGTTGTTGGTGAACAGGGCGAAGCTCTTGGCGTTCTGCTCGTAGGTATCCGCGGCGGCATGGCCCAGGAACACGGTGCCGAACGGGCGGCCGGAGGCCTGCGACAGGAACAGCGGCGCAGTCGGGCTGGTCGCCAGGATGGGATTGATGCGGCCGAGCAGCGCGACCGACAGGTACGGCTCGTACGCGGCGCCGACGCGGTAGGCCTCGTTGCGGTCCAGGTCTTCGTTGGAGTAGAAGGCGCCCACCAGCCAGTCCACCGTATCGGTGGAGCCGGTCAGGCGGAACTCCTGGCTGAAGGTGTCGAACGCGCTGTAGTTGTCGTCTTCGGTGGGGTTGCGGTAGAGCAGGTCGGCGGTGCTGAAGTCGAAGTCGAGGCCGTTCGCCGAACTCCACTTGCGCTTGGCGGTGACCGAGGTCAGCGTCGCCCCGCCGAACCACGGGGTGGTCCAGTCGGCCTGCAACGACACGCCGCGATCCTTGATCCGCTGGCCGGTGCTGCGGTTGCTCCAGGCCTCGCGCGCGTACGGGTCGGCGACCGGGGCCAGGCCGGAATCCGGCACCAGAGCGTCGATGATCGAGGCAGTCGAGCCACGGATGATGGTCACGCCGGTGCAGCAATCCTCGTTCCGGTTGGTGACGTCGGCGGCCAGGTTCAGGGTCAGGGTATCGCTGGGATCCCAGCGGTACTGCGCGCGGACCGTGTAGAAATTCCGATTGAAATCGTCGGTTTCGCGGCGCGGGCCAACACCGGTATTGACCTTGATGAAGCCGTCACGGCTGCGGTCGGCCGCATACATGCGCAATGCGGACTGTTCTCCGATGGGCAGGTTGAAGCCCGCGGCGAACCCGAATTCGGAATAGTTGCCGGACGTCAGTTCCGCATGGGCAGACGGTTCAAAGTCCGGACGCTTGGTCACCACGTTGATCACGCCGGCCGATGTGTTCTTGCCGAACAGGGTGCCCTGCGGCCCCTTCAGCACCTCGATGCGCTCGAGCTCGCCGAGGTCGCCAAAGCCCACCCCGTTGCGCGGGCGGTAGACGCCGTCGATGACCACGCCGACCGACGACTCCAGGCCGGCGT
The DNA here is from genome assembly GCA_017302075.1 of Lysobacterales bacterium. Lineage (GTDB taxonomy): Bacteria > Pseudomonadota > Gammaproteobacteria > Xanthomonadales > Xanthomonadaceae > Thermomonas > Thermomonas mangrovi. Next base: position 1,717 of record JAFLEB010000004.1, on the reverse strand, counting down.
TGTCGCCCACCGTGCCAATGCCACGGATGCGCGCGGTGGTCAGCGCCTCGCTCTGGGTGCTGGTCACGGTCAGGCCGGGCACCAGCACCTGCAGGTCCTTGACGTCGCGGACGCCGGTGTCCTTGAGGATTTCCTCGGACAGCGCGGTCACCACGACCGGCACGTCCTGCAGGGCCTCCTCGCGCTTCTGCGCGGTGACCACCAGCTTGTCGAGCGTCTTGGCCTCTTGTTGGGCGGGCGCCGGGCCGGCGTCCTGCGCCACGGCAGGCAGGGCCGGCAGGGCGGCCAGCGCGGCCACCACGGCCAAGGCCAGGCGACGGCGCTTCGGTTGCATATTGAACATGAGATCCCCCGGTAGGAATGCTGGTTTGGACGCCGCATGCGACCACCGCCGCAAGTGCGGCGGGAGTCGGGTTCGGCGCGGCCACGTGGGGGAATGGACGCGCAACGGGATGGACTGCCTCCCGTAACGGAACGCTAACACAACCAGATACGTGGTGAACTCCCCCGAAAGATGGGGCCATGGCGCCCTCGCGGGTGGCTTCGCACGACACTGGCACGCCCTGTCGCAGCCTCGACCGGATGGGATCAAGGTCCCATTTCGCCGCGCCCCTGCCGGCTCCTAGCCTTGCATCCGCCAGGGAACTGCCCTGCGCGATCCATTGCCGGGAACGTCAAGGGGACACCATGAAACTCCGTCGCACTTTTTCATTGCTTGCCAGCATCGGCCTGCTGCTGGGGGTCGGACTGGCCAGCGAAGCCGGCGCCAAGACCCCGGCGAAGCAACCGAACATCGTCTACATCATCGCCGACGACCAGGGCTGGGCGGACGTGGGCTACCACGGCTCCGACATCAAGACCCCGAACATCGACGCGCTCGCCAGCGGCGGCATGCGCCTGGAGCAGTTCCATGCCCAGCCGCTGTGCACCCAGACGCGCTCCGCGCTGATGACCGGGCGCTATCCGTATCGCACCGGCATGCAGTCGGCGGTCATCCCCTCGAACGGCACCTACGGGCTCGACACCGACGAGCGCACGCTGCCGCAGGCGCTGAAGGATGCCGGCTACTACACCGCCATGGTGGGCAAGTGGCACATCGGCCATGCAGACCAGAAGTACTGGCCCCGCCAGCGCGGCTTCGACTACCACTTCGGCGCGGTGCTGGGCGAGATCGACTATTTCACCCATTCCGCTCACGGCAAGACCGACTGGTACCGCGACAACGAACTCGTGCGCGAGGACGGCTACGCCACCGACCTGCTCGGCGATGACGCCGTCCGCCTGATCCGCGAATACGACGGCAAGAAGCCGATGTTCCTGTACCTCGCCTTCACCGCCCCGCATTCGCCCTTCCAGGCGCCGGAGCATTACCAGGCGCGCAACCCGCGGATCACCGAGCCGACCCGCCGCGCCTACGCCGGCATGATCACCGCGCTGGACGACCAGGTCGGGCGCGTGGTCGCCGAGCTCAAGAAGCGCGGCATGCTCGAGGACACGTTGATCGTCTACCAGAGCGACAACGGCGGCGTGCGTTCCTCCAAGTTCGCGGGCGAGGCCGACGTCTCCAAGCTCGTGCTGCCGGCCAGCAATGGCCCGTACCGCGACGGCAAGGGCACCCTGTACGAAGGCGGCACCCGGGTGATCGCGCTGGCCAACTGGAAGGGCCACATCAAGCCCGGCACGGTGAACAACGGCCAGATGCACGTGGTCGACGTCT
>JAFLEB010000039.1 GCA_017302075.1 Lysobacterales bacterium | reverse complement strand
GCAGCCGGGCGGAGCCTCGGTCGCGTTGCGCAATCTGGTCGACGACGCGCGCAAGGCCGCGGCCGGCGGCGACCGCCGGCGCGCCTCGCAGGAGGCCGCGTATCGCTTCCTGCAGGCGCTGGCCGGCGACCTGCCGCTGTACGAGGAGGCCTGCCGCGCGCTGTTCGCCGGCGACATCGGGCGCTTCGAGGAAACCACCCTGCACTGGCCGGACGATGTGCGCGACCATGCCGCGCTGCTCGCCGCCGATGCCTTCCATTCCCACTGAGGCGCGGCCCAGGCCCCGTCCGCACCCCGCGAGGTTCGATTGAACGCAAGCACCGCGCCCGCCGCCCGCAAGGCCGCGCTCGCCTTCATTTTCATCACCGTGCTGATCGACGTGATCGCGTTCGGCGTGATCATCCCGGTGCTGCCGCACCTGGTGCAGCAGTTCGTCGGCGGCGACACCTCGGTGGCGGCGTACTGGACCGGTGTGTTCGCGTTCGCGTTCTCGCTGGTGCAGTTCTTCAGCGCGCCGATCCAGGGCGCGCTGTCCGACCGCTACGGGCGGCGCCCGGTGATCCTGCTGTCCTGCCTCGGGCTGGGCCTGGACTTCGTGCTGATGGCGCTGGCGCCGAGCCTGGCCTGGCTGTTCGTCGGCCGCATCATCTCCGCGGTCACCTCCGCCAGCTTCACCACCGCGAACGCGTACATCGCCGACGTGGTGCCGGCGGAGCGGCGCGCCAAGAGCTACGGAATGATCGGCGCGGCGTTCGGACTGGGCTTCATCGTCGGCCCGCTGATCGGCGGCGTGCTGGGCGACATCGACCATCGCTTGCCGTTCTGGTGCGCGGCGTCGCTGGCCCTGCTGAACTTCCTGTACGGCCTGTTCGTGCTGCCGGAATCGCACCCGGTGGAGCGCCGTTCGAAGGCGTTCGACTGGAAGCATGCCAAGCCGATGGGCGGAGTCAAGATGCTGCGCGAGTACCCGCACATCTGGGGCCTGGTGGCGGTGGTGTTCCTCGCCAACTTCGCCCATTACGTCTACCCGAGCACCTTCGTGCTGTTCGCCGACGCGGCCTACGGCTGGAAGGAGAAGCAGGCCGGCTACGTGCTGGCGGTGGTCGGCGTGCTCAGCGTGATCGTGAACGTGATGGTGGTCGGGCGGATGGTCAAGGCGCTCGGCGAGCGCCGCGCGATGATGCTGGGCCTGGCCTGCGGCACGGCGGGGTTCGTGGTGTATGGGCTGGCCGGGTCGGGCTGGCTGTTCCTGCTCGGCCTGCCGATCAGCGCGCTGTGGGCGGTTGCCGCGCCGGCAACGATGGCGCTGGTCACCCAGCAGGTGCCGGCCGACGTGCAGGGCCGCATCCAGGGCTCGTTGAGCAGCCTGGTGTCGCTGGCGGGGATCTTCGCGCCGGCGCTGTTCGCGGGCGCCTTCGGTTTCTTCATCGGCCCGGGCGCGCCGGTGCGCCTGCCCGGCGTCTCGTTCCTGCTCGCGGCCCTGCTGCTCGGGATCGCCGCGCTGGTGGCGTGGCGCTACACCGACGCCGCGCACCTGCGCGCGGCGCCGGGGGCGGAGTCCTGACCCGGGGCACTGGCATCGCGCATGCCGGCGCGCGATGCTCGTCCCCACCGGTGCCGGAGCCTGCCATGCGACGCCTGCTTCCCGTGATCTGCTGCCTGGGCCTGGCGTCCTGCGCCAGCGCCGAGTACCGCGACAACGCCGAACAGGCGAAGCACGACCCGCGCTGCCTCGACCAACCCAGCGTGCCCGGGCAGGCGCCCGCGCCTTGGTGCGACCCGAAGGGCTCCACGACCATCGGCGACAAGAAGCCGCCACCGGTGGACTTCACCCGCAAGTCGAAGGACGACTGAGCCGGTTGCTCAGCCGCAGCTGATCTTCTCGATCGCGCCGTTGGCGTCCTGCACCACGTTCACGCGGTCGGCGCGGTAATCCATGGTCATCGCGTCGCCCGGCTTCAATGCGCGCAGCGAGCGTGCGCCGGTGGCGGCGCGCACGGCGTCGAGGTTGGCGTCGGTGGCCGGCTTGCCGATCCAGGCCTGTGCGGCCTCGGCGTTGCACGCGCCGGGAACGAGCGGCGCCGCGGGATCGGTGGGGTGGCCGGCGCAGGCGGCGAGCCACAGGACGGCGGGCAGGATGGCGAGGGTGCGGATCCGTGGCATGGGCGGGGCCTCTGGTCGGTGGAGGGGTGCCAGCGTCCGCGATCCTGCCTGAATGCCGCGTCCATGGCTTCCGGCAGGGGGGCGCATACCCACGGCGGCATACGATGGCGATCTTGTCCGTGTGCCGGAGCCCTCGATGTCGCGTCGCCGCCTGCTGCCCCTCGCCCTGTCCCTGCTGCTCGCCGGTGGCGCGCATGCGCAACAGGCGGAATCGTCCATCCCGCCGCCGCGCGACGTGCCCTATGCCGGCACCATGCGCCTGGAGATCGATGCCACCAACCTGTCGCAGCGCATCTTCCGGGTGAAGCAGACCATCCCCGCGCAGCCGGGCGCGCTCACCCTGCTGTACCCGATGTGGATCCCGGGCGGGCACACGCCGCGCGGCGCGATCGACAAGGTCGCCGGCATCGAGTTCTGGGCCAACGGCAAGCGCCTGGACTGGAAGCGCGACCCGCTCGACGTCGCCGCGTTCCACCTCACCGTGCCCGAGGGCGCGTCGGAAGTCGTCGCCAAATTCGACTTCCTCACCCCGACCGCCGGCAACCAGGGGCGGATCGTGATGACCCCCAGCATGCTCAACCTGCAGACCATCTCGACCGTGCTGTACCCGGCCGGCTACTACGCGCGCCGCATCCCGGTCGACATGCGGGTGACCTACCCCAGCGGCTGGACCGCGTTCACCGCCCTGCACGAGGACGGCCGCAACGGCGACACGGTCGACTACGAGGACGTCCCGCTGGACATCCTGGTCGATTCGCCGGTCTACGCCGGACGCCATGCCAGGAACATCGACCTCACCCCGGCCGGCAGCAAGGTGCCGGTGAAGCTGGGCATGGTCGCCGACGAGGCGAAGTACCTGGAGACCAAGCCGGAGCAGGTGAAGGTGCACCAGGCGATGGTGGTGCAGGCGCTCAAGTTGTTCGGGGCGCAGCACTACGACCACTACCAGTTCCTGTTCTCGCTGTCCGGGCAGATGGGGGGCAACGGGCTGGAGCACCAGCGCTCCAGCGAAAACGGCATGGGCACCGATTACTTCACCGGCTGGAACGAGAAGACCGGCTTCGACGACCTGCTGCCGCACGAGTTCACGCACAGCTGGAACGGCAAGTACCGCCGCCCGGCCGACCTGTGGACGCCGAACTACAACGTGCCGATGCAGGACAGCCTGCTGTGGGTGTACGAGGGGCAGACCCAGTACTGGGGCAACGTGCTGGCCGCACGCAGCGGGATGCGCCCGCTACCGACCTCGATCGATGCGCTGGCGCTGGTCGCGGCGACCTACGCGGACAACCGCCCCGGCCTGGCCTGGCGCAACGTGCAGGACACCACCAACGACCCGATCATCGCCGCGCGCGCGCCGCGTGCCTACCGCAACTACCAGATGAGCGAGGACTACTACTCCGGCGGCCAGATGATGTGGCTGGAAGCCGATGCCCTGATCCGCGCCCGCACCGGCGGCAAGAAATCGCTGGACGACTTCGCGCGCGCGTTCTTCGGCATCAACGACGGCGAATGGAAGCAGCAGGCGACCTATACCTTCGACGACGTTGTGGCGACGCTGAACGGAGTGGTGGCCCACGACTGGGCGACGTTCCTGCGCGACCGCATGGACGGCAAGACCGGCCTGGTCGGCGGCATCGAGGCCAGCGGCTGGAAGCTGGTCTACAAGGACACGCCGAATGCCTACGCCAAGGCCAACATGCGCGGCGGCGCGGATTACACCTACTCGCTGGGCCTCTCGCTCGGTGGCGATGGGGTGATCGGCGACGTGCGCTGGGACGGCCCGGCGTTCAACGCGGGCCTGGGCAGCGGCACCACCGTGGTCGCGGTCAACGGCCAGGCCTACGGCAAGGACGTGCTCGACGACGCGGTGAAGGCGGCGAAGGACGGCAAGGCGCCGATCGAATTGCTGGTGAAGGAATTCGACCGCTTCCGCACGGTCAAGCTCGACTACCGTGGCGGCCTGCGCTACCCGCACCTGGAGCGCATTCCCGGCAAGCCCGACACCCTCTCCGCGATCTTCGCCCCACGCAAGTAACGGGCCACGCGGGCGTCGCGGACGCGCGGCGCCGTGCGCGCATTCAGCCAGCGCACGGGAAGTTCAAACCGGGCATCACGCGCCCTGCGCTAGCGTGAATACATGGACCTTCCGCGCGCCTTTTTTCGTCGTTCCCTCGCCCTGTTGCTCGCCTTGGCGTTGGCCGCGCCGTTGCAGGCGCAGTCGCTGCCGGCATCGCCCGTCGCGCTCGACGACGCGAGCGTCGCTGCGCTCGGAGCGGGGGGCTACCTGTGGGCGCCGGAGGCCGCCCCCGCCGGACAGGTGCTGGTGGTGGTCAGCCTGCCGGAACAGCGCGCCTACGTGTATCGCGCCGGCGTGCGCATCGGCGTGAGCAGCGTGAGCACCGGCACTGCCACGCATCCGACCCCGACCGGCGTGTTCGAGATCCTGCAGAAGAAGGTCGACCACCGCTCCAACCTCTACAACGACGCGCCGATGCCCTACATGCAGCGGCTCACCTGGGACGGGATCGCCCTGCATGCCGGCAAGGTCACCGGCCGGCCGGCGTCGCATGGCTGCGTGCGGCTGCCGCGCGGCTTCGCCGAGGCGCTGTACGCGGAAACCGAAAAGGGCGGCATCGTGGTCATCGCCGACGATGCCTCGCATGCCGCCGACGTCGTCCATCCGGGCGCGACCGCGCCGGTCGACACCTACACCGGCCTGCCGCTGCAGGGCGACGCCGACCGCATCGCGCAGCTCGAGTGAGGTCGCCTCGCCCGCGGGAAAATCCGCACGGTGTCGCAAACTCGCGTTAACCAATTGTTATTGTTCAGCTTTTTCGGGTGCTGTTCAGCGACATGACGTGGCCGTGACGGGTATGGTCGCGGGATGCAGCAGTCCCGCCTCCTTCCGTCCGTGTTCGCCGCCGCGTTGCTCGCGGGCTGCGCCGGCCCCGCCACCCGCGCGGATGCCCCGGCCGTGGCCATCGTCGCGCCGTCGGTCGCACAGCCGCCGGCGCCGATGCCCGCGCCACCCACGTCGCCGCCGATGGGCGCCGAACTCGCGCAGCTGGAGCGGCTCGCCCCGGATGCCGATCCGGGGGTGCTGGCGTTGGCGCTGGAGGCCCGCGCCTGCGCCGTGCGCAACGGCACCGTCGATCCGGCGTCGCGGCTGGCGGTGATCGACTACTCGCGGCCCTCCACCGCCAAGCGACTGTGGGTGTTCGACCTTGCGCAGCCGCGCCTGCTGCACCACGAGCACGTGGCGCACGGGCAGGGCACCGGCGACAACCTCGCCCGCCGCTTTTCCAACGCCGACGGCAGCCATGCCACCAGCCTCGGCCTGTTCCGCACCGCCGAGACCTACATGGGCGGCAACGGGTATTCGCTGCGCATGGACGGCCTGGATCCCGGCTTCAACGACAACGCCCGCCGGCGCGCCATCGTCGTGCATGGCGCGGACTACGCCGAGCCGTCGCGGATCCCCGCGTTGGGCCGCCTTGGACGCAGCCACGGCTGCCCGGCCGTGCGCCGGTCGGTCGCGCGGGTGCTGATCGACGACCTCAAGCAACGCCAGTTGCTGTTCGCGTATGCGGACGATGCCGACTTCCTGCGCCGTGGCCGCAGCTTCGCCTGCGATGGCCGCAGCGCCGGCCAGATCCTCGCCCAGGCGCGCGAGGCCGCGCGCCGCGGCGGCCTGCCGCAGGACGCGGTCGCCGCGCCCTAGCCCACAGCCACCTGGTCGCACATGAAGAAGCCCGCTTGCGCGGGCTTCTTCATGTGGCGTGACGCCAGGCTCAAGCTGCCTGCACCACCCGCAGCGGGTTGTCCCATTCCTTCAAGAGTTCGGCCTCGCGCGCCTTGGCCTTGTGCAGGTGCGCCTCCTTGACGTGGCCGTAGCCGCGGATGTGTTCGGGGATGCTGGCGATGTCGGCGGCCAGGTCCACGTTGCCTGCATCGAGGCGCTCCAGCAGGCGGGCGATGGTCTGCTCGTACGCGCCGATCAGGGCACGCTCGCCGCGGCGCTCGGCGGTGTAGCCGAACACGTCCAGCGGCGTGCCGCGCAGGCCGCGCAGCCTGGCCATCACCTTGAACGCGGTGAACACCCAGCCGCCGTATTCCCGCTTCATCAGCTGGCCCTGCGCATTCTTTTTCGCCAACAGCGGCGGGGCGAGGTGGAACTTGAGCGTGTAGTCGCCCTCGAACTGCTGCTCGACCCGGCGCTTGAATTCGCCGCTGGTGTACAGCCGCGCCACTTCGTATTCGTCCTTGTATGCCATCAGCTTGAAGAAGTAGCGGGCCACGGCCTCGGACAGGTCGGTGCTGCCCGGTGCCTTCGCGGTTTCCGCCGCGCGGACCTTGGCCACGAAATCGCTGTAGCGCCTGGCGTACCTGGCGTTCTGGTACTCGGTGAGGAAGGCGACGCGCCGCGCGATCACCTCGTCCAGCGAACGCGACAGGCGCGCGTCGTCCAGCGGCAGGTACGCGACTTCGCCTGCGTTCGATGCCGGCACGTGGCGCAGCTCGTCCTCGCTGCGCAGGTCGGCGGCGAACGGGGTCAGGCCGGATTCGCCGGCGTCGTTGTTGGTCGCACCGAGCATCGGCAGCGGCAACGCGGTGCGTTCGGCGGCGGTCGGCGCATTGCGCACGATGCCCGCGGCTTCGACCACCGCATCGAGGTCCACCACCGCCAGCCGTCCCCAGGCGAACGCGGTCTTGTTCATCTCGACCGCCGCGCCGTTGAGCTCGATCGCGCGCATCAGCGCATCGAAGCTGATCGGCACCAAGCCTTGCTGCCAGGCATAGCCGAGCATGAACAGGTTGGCGGCGATCGCATCGCCCATCAGCGCGGTGGCGATGTGGGTAGCATCGATCTGCAGCGGTGCCTCGCCGTTGAGCGCGGTGCTCACCGCCTTGACGATGTCGGCCGCGGGGAACTGCATGTCCGGGCGGGTGGTGAAGGTGCCCGGCATCGCCTCGTAGGTATTCATCACCACCGTGCTGCGCTCGGGGCGGATCTTCGAGAGCACCCAGTAGTCGTTGACCACCACCATGTCGCAGCCCAGCACCAGGTCGGCCTCGCCGGCGGCGATGCGCACCGCGTGGATGTCGGCCGGCGACCTGGCAATGCGGATATGCGTTGTCACCGCGCCGCCCTTCTGCGCCAGGCCGGTCTGGTCGAGCACGCTGGAGCCCTTGCCTTCCAGGTGGCCGGCCATGCCGAGCAGCGCACCGATGGTCACCACGCCGGTGCCGCCGACGCCGGTGATCAGGATGTTCCAGGGCTGCGACAGGTCGCTGCGGACCTGCGGGGCGGGCAGCGACGCCAGCTTGTCCGCGGCATTCACTTTCTTGCCCTTGCGCGGCTTGCCGCCGTGCACGGTGACGAAGCTGGGGCAGAAGCCCTCGACGCAGCTGAAGTCCTTGTTGCAGTTGCTCTGGTCGATTTCGCGCTTGCGGCCGAACTCGGTGTCCTTCGGCAACACGCTGACGCAGAAGCTCTTTTGCCCGCAGTCGCCGCAGCCCTCGCAGACCAGCGAATTGACCACCACGCGCTTCTGCGGGTCGGCGATCTTGCCGCGCTTGCGCCGGCGGCGCTTCTCGGTCGCGCAGGTCTGGTCGTAGATGAGGATCGACGTGCCCTTCACCTCCCGCAACATCTTCTGCACGGCATCCAGCTCGCGACGGTCGTGGAAGGTGACGCCAGCCGGGAAGATCGACGGGTCCGTCCACTTGTCGATGTCGTCGGACACCAGCGCGATGGTCTGCACGCCCTCGCTGCGCATCTGGTGCGCGATCTGCGGCACGGTCAGCACGCCGTCGACCGGCTGCCCGCCGGTCATCGCCACCGCGTCGTTGTAGAGGATCTTGTAGGTGATGTTGACGCCGGCGGCGATCGCCTGGCGGATCGCCAGCGAACCGCTGTGGAAATAGGTGCCGTCGCCGAGGTTCTGGAAGATGTGCGGGGTGTCGGTGAACGCCGCCTGGCCCGCCCACGTCACGCCTTCGCCGCCCATGTGGGTGAAGGTGTCGGTGTTGCGGTCCATCCAGGTCACCATGTAGTGGCAACCGATGCCGCCCTGCGCGCGCGAGCCCTCGGGCACCTTGGTGCTGGTGTTGTGCGGGCAGCCCGAGCAGTAGTGAGGCACGCGCGGGAAGTTGGCGCGCGGCAGCGCCAGCTCGCCTTCCTTGCTTTCCATCCAGCGCAGCACCTCGCGGATGTGCTCGCTGTCGTGGAAGCGCTGGATGCGCCGCGCGATCACGCCGGCGATGCGCGCAGGCGTCAGCTCGCCGGTGGAGGGCAGGATCCATTCGCCGGCTTCGTCGTACTTGCCGACGATCGACGGGCGCTGGCCCTCGAAGTTGTAGAACAGCTCCTTCATCTGCGACTCGATGAAGGCGTGCTTCTCCTCGACCACGAGGATGTCCTCCAGCCCGCGCGCAAACGCGCGGATGCCCTGCGGCTCCAGCGGCCAGGTCATGCCGACCTTGTACACGCGGATGCCGAGCTCGCGGCAGGCGGCGTCGTCGAGGCCCAGGTACTCCAGCGCCTGCAGCACGTCGAGGTAGCTCTTGCCGGTGGTCGCGATGCCGAGCCGCGCGTTCGGCGAATCCACCACGATGCGGTCGATGCCGTTGGCGCGCGCGAACGCCTGCGCGGCCTTCACCGCGTAGCGATGCAGGCGCATCTCCTGGTCCAGCGGCGGATCCGGCCAGCGGATGTTGAGGCCGCCGGCCGGCATCCCGAAGTCGGCGTCGCCCGGCAGCACGATCTGCAGCGCGAACGGATCCACCTCGACCGAGGCCGAGGACTCCACGGTCTCGGCGATGGTCTTGAAGCCGACCCAGCGGCCGGTGAAGCGCGACATCGCGAAGCCGAGCAGGCCCATGTCGAGGATGTCCTGCACCCCGGCCGGGTTGAGCACCGGCATCATCGCGCTGACGAATTCGTGCTCGCTGCCGTGCGGCAGGGTGGAGCTGCGGCAGTTGTGGTCGTCGGCGGCCAATGCGAGCACGCCGCCGTGCTTCGACGTGCCGGCGGCGTTGGCGTGCTTGAACACGTCGCCGCAGCGGTCCACGCCCGGCCCCTTGCCGTACCACATGCCGAACACGCCATCGTGCCTGGCGCCCGGGAACAGGCCGGTCTGCTGGGTGCCCCAGACCATGGTCGCGCCCAGGTCCTCGTTGAGGCCGGGGCTGAACTTCACCTTCGAGGCCTCGAGGTGCTTGCGCGCGCGCCACAGCTCCAGGTCGAAGCCGCCCAGCGGCGAGCCGCGGTAGCCGCTGATGAAGCCGGCGGTGTCCAGCCCGGCGCGTTCGTCGCGCAGCTTCTGCATGATCGGCAGGCGCACCAGCGCCTGCACGCCGCTGAGGTAGATCCGGCCCTGGGTGCGGCGGTACTTGTCCTCCAGGGTGTAGTCGGGATCGACCACGCCGTGGGTGAGGGACGTGTTGGCAGAGGCCGGGGAGGAAAGTTCGGCGGTGCTGGTCATGGCGGGGGTTCCGGACGGGCGGTCGGGCCGCGGGCGCGGCCGTCGAGCAAAGACTCGACATTTTAGCAGCGGGGTGCGGCGGGACCGGTCGGCCGCGGCGGTCGGCTAGGATCGGGGCCATGAGGATGCCGCCGAATCGCGTTGCCGTGGTTGCCTTGGTCTTGCTGGGGCTTGCTGCTGGCATCGGCTGGTGGGTGCTGCGAGCCAAGCCTGGATCGATCGAACCATTGCCGGCCAAGGAATCGGCAGCCCGGGTAGTCAGGCATGCGTCGGGCGAGGCGCCGGCCCAAGCGCCTGCCGATGCATCATCGCGAGGCCCATGTGGCAGCGCATTGCGGCAGGCATTCGATCTCCGTGCCAACGCGTTGCTCCAACGGCAGGACGCGCCTGCCCAGCTGGCGTACGCGTTCACCGCGCCGATCCAAGATCTCCCCGACCCTGAGCGTGTCGGCGAAGCCGCATACCAACGCGAGTACAAGCGGGTCGCCCTGGAGCGGCAGTCGCGAATCGACGCAGCGCTACTGCGGGCTTTTGCATTGGCGCCGGAAGACGCGGACGTGCGTTGGCTTGCAGCCGTCTATTGCAGCCAAGACGAAGCCTGCGCCGCGCCGCGCAGAGCGCTGCTGGCCGCCGAAGCCGACAATACGGCCGTGTGGCTGCGCGAGCTGACTTGGGCGCGTCGACGTGGCGACCCAAGCGGTGTCGAGCGTGCATTCGCCGCGGCTGCTGAAGCGCAACGCTTCGAAACGCATCGCGGTATCGAGCAGGAGATGGTCCTCGCTGCTTACGAGGACCTGCCGCTGCCCGCGGCCTGCGGCACGCCCGAGGGTCGACGCGAGTTGCGTAACATCAGCCAGCACGGCGAGGACGAGCATGTGACGATGCTGGACCTGGCCTTGTTGCGCGCGCACTCGATGAAGGTCCTGTCGGAGCCGGGCTTGTCCGACCTTCGCGAGCGCTGCAAGCCCGAGGTGTTCCCCGCTGCCGGTGCGACCGTTCAAGACCGTTGCAGGAAGATCCTGCGCCGGCTCGCGACGCAAGGTTCGTGGCGGGAGCGCGCCATCGCGCTGGAGTCCCTTGTCGCTGCCACCGCCGGTGAGCCCGGCGCGGCCCAGTGGCGTGAACGCATGCGGGAAGTGTTGTGGATGCAGGAGGCGGGCGCGGATCCAGGCGTTCAGTCCCTACTGCGGGGCGAGGATTACATGCTGGACGAGATGACCGCCATGCAGGAGGCGCTACGCGCCCAGGACCTATGGCCACCGCCCGCCGACTGGCTGCCCGCCGACGAACGTGCCCGCAGCCTGATCCTCACCGGTCGCCCGCCGCCAAGCCCAACCAAATGAGGCTGTTCGCCCGCCGCGCGGCCCGGTAGCCTGCGCGCTTCGCCCCGCTCGGACACGCCGCATGGCCGTCGACGCCTTCGCCCTGGTGCTCGCGATGCTGGCGCTGGGCGCGCTGTTCGCGCGCCTGCGGCTGTTGCCCGGGAACGCCGCCGACGCGCTCAACATGGTGGTGCTGCATGTCTGCCTGCCGGCGGCGGTACTGCGCTACGTGCCGCGGCTGCACTGGGACCCCGCGCTGGCCGCGGTGGTCGCCACGCCGTGGCTGCTGGCGCTGGTGGCGATCGTGCTGGTGTCGGCGCTGGCGCGCGCCCTGCGCTTCCGCCGCGACGAGGCGGCGGTGGTCTTGCTGTGCGTGGCGCTGGGCAACACCAGTTTCATCGGCTATCCGCTGGTGCAGGCGCTGCTGGGCGAGGATGCCCTCCCGCATGCGGTGGTCTACGACCAGCTCGGCACCTTCCTGCTGCTGTCGACCTTCGGCCTGTACGTGGTCGCGCGCCATGCCGGCGATGCCCCGCCCGACGCGCGCACGATGGCGCTGCGGATGCTGCGGTTCCCGCCGCTATGGGCGCTGGCGATCGCGCTGGTGGCGATGCCGGCGCAGCCGCCCGCCTGGCTGGACGCGATGCTGCAGCGGCTTGCGGACGCCCTGCTGCCGCTGGCGATGCTGGCGGTCGGGCTCGCCCTGAAGTTGAAGCTGCCGCGCGACGAGCTGGCGCCGCTGGCGGTGGGCCTGGGCTTGAAGCTGGTCGCGATGCCGCTGCTGGCGTTCGCCGGCGTGGCCGCGATCGGCATGGCCTCGCCCGCCCGCGAGGTGGTCGTGCTGGAATCCGGCATGCCGGCGATGATCAGCGCCGCGGCGTTGGCCGGCGTGCACGGGCTCGCCCCGCGGCTGGCGGCCGCGCTGGTCGGCTACGGCATCCTGCTGGCGATGGCCACGCTGCCGGCCTGGCGGTGGATATTGCACATCGCGTGAGCGCCGCCGTGCGCCTTCGGTTGGAGTAGGCTTGCGTCCTTGCGCCTGCGTCCGGGGGGAGATCGGCATGGGCTGGTCGGAGTTGCGGGTAATGGTGGTCGAAGACCACGGCTTCCAGCGCCGGATCGCCCTGCGCCTGCTCGGCGAGCTCGGCGTGGCGCAGGTGATGGAAGGGGCGGACGGGCTGCACGCCCTGGAATTGCTGCGCCGCGAGCAGGTGCCGCCGGACGTGGTGCTGGTGGACCTCGACATGCCCGGCATGGACGGCATCGAATGCATCGGCCACATCGCGCAGGAGCGCCTGGCGCGCGCGGTGGTGGTGGTCAGTGCGCTGGATCCGGCCCTGCTGCACACGGTGCAGACCATGGCCCGCGCCTATGGCCTGCGTGTGCTGGGCAGCGTGGAGAAGCCCTTGACCCGCGAGAAGCTGGAAGGCGCGTTGCTCCGCCTCGAGGAGCACGCGGGCGAGGAGCCGGACGATGCGGCGGGCGACGTGGATTTCGAATCCGCGGCCTCGGCCTTGCGCGCGGGTGAAGTGGTTGCGTGGTTCCAGCCGCAGGTGGAGTTCGCCAACGGCAAGGTGATCGGCGTCGAGGCGCTGGCGCGTTGGGAACGCCGCGATGGCGGCCTGGTCCATCCGCAGGCGTTCGTGCCCTTGCTGGAACAGGGCGGGCTGGCGAATGCGCTGACCGACCGCATGCTGGACGAGGCCTGCCGCTGGAAGCAGCGCTGGGATGGCGGCGGCACCCGCCTGAAGATCTCGGTCAACGTCTCGCCGATGGCGCTCGCCGACCCCTCTGCCGCCGATCGTTACCAGTCGATCGTCGAGGCCTACGGGATCGCGCCCGACGAAGTGGTGCTGGAGATCACCGAGAGTTCGCTGATGTCCGATGCCGCGCGCGGCCTCGGCCTGCTGGCGCGCCTGCGCCTCAAGGGGTTCGGCTTGTCGATCGACGACTTCGGCACCGGCTACTCCTCGCTCGCCCAGCTCTCGCAGATCCCGTTCACCGAGCTCAAGATCGACCGCGGCTTCGTGTCCGGCGCGCATGCGCAGCCGCGCCAGCGCGCGGTGGTGGAAGCCAGCCTCGACCTCGCGCGCAAGCTGGGGTTGACCACGGTCGCCGAGGGCGTCGAGGCGGTCGAGGACTGGCAGATGCTGGCCGAGCTCGGTTGCGACATCGCCCAGGGCTACCTGATCGCGCGCCCGGTCCCCGGGAGCGAACTGCAAGCGGCGATCGCGCGGTGGCGGCGGCCGGCGCATTGAGCCCGGCCGGGCGCGTCGGCATGGCTGCCCGGGGCGGCGCGCATGCGGCTTGACCTGTCCCGCTTCGGCCTGCGCCAGCAGTTGCTCGGCCTGTTCGGCCTGTTCCTGGCGACCGGTGCCCTCGTGCTGGTCCTGGACGAGGTCGGCCAGCACTTCGCGCAGCAATCGCTGGTGCGGATGCGCGACGACGTGCTCGCGGGCATGCGCGGGATCCGCCGGCTCTCGGATGCGTACGGGCGCGATGTCGTCGACACCACCTTCCGGGTGCGCAACTACCTGATCGACTTCGACGAGGGCGTGGCCCGGCTGGACCGCGCCCGCCTCGCCGCCGACGTCGAATGGCGCGCGCTGCAGGCGGACCGCTTCGGCTTCGACGACCGCGCCCTGCTCGACCAGGCCCTGCAGGCGCGGCCGCGCGCCGATGCCGCGGTCGACAACCTCCGCCGCGCGATGGCGGCGCGCGACGTGCGCGCATTGGGCCGGTTCGCCGACCGCGAACTGTACCCGGCGATGGACCCGCTGACCGAACGCCTGCAGCGGATCGCCGACCACGCGCAACGGCGCGCCGACGATGTCGTGCGGGCCGACCTCGCGCACGGCCGCTGGCTGAGCTGGGCGCGGATCGCGCTGACCGTGGCCTGCCTGCTGCTGGTCGTGATGTTCGGGCGCCGCATCCTGCGCAACGGGTATCGCGGGGTCGAGGCGCTGGCCGACCTGGCGCGGCGGATGGAGGGCCACGACTATTCGGCGCAGCCGCGGTTCCGCCCGACCGGCGAGCTGGGCGAGGTGCTGGACGGCTTCCTGCGCATGCGCAGCCACGTACAGCGGGTGGAGCGGCAGCTGACCGACCAGCTGATGCGCAACGACCGCGTGCGCGTCGCGCTGGAGCGCCGCGAGCACTTCCAGCGCCTGCTGCTGGAGGCCGCGCAGACCGCGATCTTCGCGGTGGACGAGGATGGCGTGTTCTCCCAGGTCAACCCGTTCGCCGAGCAGCTGCTGGGCTGGCCGGAGGGATCGCTGCTCGGGCGCGAGAAGCTGGATGCGATCCTCGATCCGGAGGCGCTGCGCGCGCTCGCGCGGTCGCTCGCCGATGCCTACGGCCAACCGGTCGCGGCCGACTGGACCGCGTTGCGCGCGCTGGCCCAGCACCGCGAGCCGCCGCGCGAGTTCGTGCTCCGCCACCAGCGCGGGCGCACCCTGCCGGTGTTGCTGGCGTTGTCGGCGATGCGCGACGACACCGGCGCGATGGTCGGCCTGCTGGCGGTCGCCACCGACCTGACCGCGCTCAAGCGGTTCGAGCGCGCCCTGCGCGACAGCGAGGCGAGGGCGCGCGAGGCCAACCAGGCCAAGAGCGCGTTCCTGGCCGCGATGAGCCACGAGATCCGGACCCCGATGATCGGGGTGACCGGGATGATCGAAGTGCTCTCCCACACGCCGCTCGACGTGGAGCAGCGGCGCGCGCTCAACGTGGTCCAGGCCTCGGCCGAGGCCCTGCTGCGGATCATCGGCGACATCCTGGACTTCTCGAAGATCGAGGCCGGGCGGCTGGAGATCGAGCCGGTCCCGACTTCGCTGCCGGAGCTGCTGCGCAGCGTCACCGCCAACCACGCCGGTTCGGCGTCGAGCAAGGGCCTGACCCTGCGCTGCGAGGTCGATCCCGCGATCGCCGCAGCCCATTACGCGGACCCGGTCCGCCTCCGGCAGGTCGTCGGCAACTTCCTGTCCAACGCCCTGAAGTTCACCGAGCGCGGCAGCGTGGTGGCCTCGCTGCAGTTGCGCGCCCACGATCCCGCCGATGGCGCGATGGGCAGCGACCTGTTGGTGTTCGCGGTCGCCGATACCGGGATCGGCATCAGCGAGCAGGCGCAGGCGCGCCTGTTCCAGCCGTTCTCCCAGGCCGAGGCGGACACCACGCGGCGGTTCGGCGGCACCGGATTGGGCCTGGCGATCAGCCGCCGCCTGGCCGAGCTGATGGGGGGCGACGTGCACATGGAGTCGGTGCCCGGGGTGGGCACCACCATGCGCCTCGTGGTGAGGTTGGCGCGTGCGCCGGAAGCGGAGCTGCCCGAGCTCGCGGGCCCCGGCCGCAAGGTCCCCGGTTTCGCGCCGCGGCCGCTGCCGAGCGTCGAGCAGGCCGAACGGGAACGCAGCCTGGTGCTGCTGGTCGACGACCACCCGACCAACCGGCAGGTGATCCAGCGCCAGCTGGCCCTGGCCGGCTACGCATCGGAAGCGGCGGAGGACGGGATCGAGGGACTGGCGCGCTGGCGCAGCGGCCGCTATGCGTTGGTGTTGAGCGACGTGCACATGCCGCGCATGGACGGCTACCAGCTGGCCCGCGCGATCCGCGAGGAAGAGGGCGCGCGCGGATCGGCACGCACGCCGATCGTTGCCCTCACCGCATCCGCCTTGAAGGGCGAGGCCGAACGCTGCCTCGCCGCGGGCATGGACGACTACATGGCCAAGCCGGTCGGCCTGCAGACCATGGGCGCCTGCCTGCAGCGTTGGCTGCCGCATACCGTCGGCGCCGCGCCCGCGACCGATGCCGACGGTGCGGCGATCCAGGCCAGCAACAACGCGCGCGCGGCCGCCGCCGAGCTGCCGCAGCTGGCGCATGCGCCGATCCTCGACCCGGCGGTGCTCGACGACCTCACCGGCGGCGACGCGACGGAGGCGCGCTTGTTGCTCGAGGATTTCCTGGGCAGCACGCGCGAAGACCTGGCCCTGCTCGAGGACCTGCGCGCCGCCGGCGACCTGCCCGGGCTGACCCGCCAGGCCCACAAGGTCAAGGGCGCCGCGCGACTGGTCGGCGCGGTGGAGCTGGCCGAACGCGCCGCGGCGCTGGAGGCTGCGGGTCGCCATGGCGAATGGGCCGCCATCCTGCCGGCGGCCGTCGATGTCGCGACCGCCGCCGAATCCCTCCGCTTGCACGTGGCCGGGCGCTGGCCCGCGCCCTGAACGCGGCCGGCACGCCTCGCTCCCGGCTGCGTGTACGCTAGCGGCAGCCCACGACGGAGTCCGCGCATGAAGACCTGGCTGGTGGCCTGTTCCAAGGGCGGTGTCGGCAAGACCACGATCGCCACCCATCTCGCGGCGCAAGCCGCGGTCGACGGGCTGCGCACCGCGCTGGTGGACGCCGACCCGCAAGGCTCCGCGACCCGCTGGTGCGAACGCCGCGCCGACTTGGCCTCGGCGGTGCTGCCGGTGGACGGCACCCGCAAGTCCTGGCGCAAGCACCTGCCTGACGACACCCAGCGGGTGGTGGTCGACACCCCGGCCGGCGCGATGGAGCGCGAGCTGGAGCCATTCCTCGACGTCGCCGACGCGCTGGTGCTGCCGGTGCAGCCCTCGGCGCTCGACATCGAGGCCGCGGTGCGTTTCATCGAATCGGTGGGCAGGCATCCGCGCGTGCGCAAGGGCAAGCTGCGGCTGGGCCTGGTCGGCAATCGCCTGAAGCCGCATACCAACGCCAGCCAGCAGGCGATGGAGGTCCTCCGCAGTTGGCCGTTCCCGCTGGTCGCGCAGTTGCGCGACAGCCAGGCCTACGTGGTCCTCACCGGCCTCGGCAAAAGCCTGTTCGACTACCACTCGGCGCAGGTGCGCGAGCACCAGGCCGACTGGGAGCCGCTGCTGCACTGGCTGGACAAGCGCGGCTGAGCCAGGCCGCACGCGACCGAGCTGATCCGCACGACCCGCAAGACCCACACAAGGACCCCGAATGCGCGACCTGATCCTGCTCCGCCACGCCCATGCCGACGCCGCCGACGCGGGCCAGCCAGACCTCGACCGCCCGTTGTCCGCCACCGGGCGCGAGGAAGCGCGCGCGGCCGGCGACTGGCTGCGCGAGCACGGGCTGCTGCCGGACCGCGTGCTGTGCTCGCCGTCGGCGCGGACCCGGCAGACCCTGGCGGCGCTGGGCGACATCGGGGGCGCACCGGCTACGCTGGAGCCGGCGATCTACGAGGCCAGCCCCGGCACCCTGGCGGCGCTGGTCGATGCGCAGCGCGATGCCGAGTGCCTGTTGCTGGTCGGCCACAACCCCGGCCTGGAGCAACTCGCCGCGCTGATGCACAGCGGGCAGTCGGGCGACTACCGCGGGATGCCGCCGGGCGGCATCGCGGTGCTGCGCCTGCCGGTGGACGCCGCGATCGAACCCGGGATCGCGGCGCTCACCCAATTCTGGTGGCCCTGACCACCCCGGCGGCTCACGGATGAGCCTGTTTCGTCTGCGCGCGGCGCTTGCGGTGGCCGTGCTGTCGCTGGCCAGCGGTTGCGCCAGCTTGGGGCCCGCGCAACGCGCCGCCGGCGCCCAGGTGGCGATCGATGCCCGCGCCACCGCGATCGACTGCAACGCCGCCGACGCCTGCGCCCAGGCCAGCCCGCTGCGCGAGCTCGATGCCCGCGCCTTCGCCGAATCCACGCCGTCCGCGCCGCGCCATTACGTGCGCATCCTCGACGAAGGCCCGGATGCGCTGGTCGCCCGCCTGGCGATGATCCGCAGCGCGCGCCGCAGCATCGACCTGCAGACCTACATCTTCGACGAGGACGACGCCGGTTGGCTGGTATTGCGCGAACTGCAGGCGGCCGCTGCACGGGGCGTGCGGGTGCGCCTGTTGCTGGACCAACTGTCCGCGCTGGAAAAGGTCGAGACGGTGGCGGCGCTTGCGTCTGTGCATGCCCGCCTGGAACTGCGGATCTACAACCCGGTGCTGGACCGCGTGCGCCTCTCCACGCCGATGTACGCGGTGGCCTCGGCCTGCTGCTGGCGGCAGCTCAACCGGCGCATGCACAGCAAGCTGCTGCTGGTCGACGACGCGATCGCGGTCACCGGCGGCCGCAACTACCAGGACGACTATTACGACTGGGGCGAAGGCTACAACTTCCGCGACCGCGACCTGCTGGTCGCCGGCCCGGTGGCGCGCGAGATGGGCGCCAACTTCGCCGCGTTCTGGGCCTCGCCGCGCAGCGTGCCCGCCGAGCGCCTGGGCGACGTCGCCCGCTACTTGCGCGCGCAGGGCGCCCCGCGCCTGCAGCCGCCGGCCTACCGGCGGCCGGAGCGGGTCGCGGCGCTGGCCGCCCTTGCCGATGACCCCGTGCAGGTGCGCGAGCGGCTGGTGGCCCCCGCGCAGGCGGTCGCCGGCGTGGCCTTCATCGCCGATGGCCCGGCCAAGCACCGCGACGATGCCCCCGCGGCGCAGGTGGATCCGGCCAGCGATGCGCTGCGCACGCTGATCGCCGACGCCCGCGGCGAAGTCCTGCTGCAGACGCCCTACCTGGTGCTGTCGAAACCGGCGCAGCGCCTGTTCCGCAGCCTGCACAAACAGCCGGCGCCGCCGCGGGTGCGGATCTCGACCAACAGCCTGGCCTCGACCGACGCCTTCATCGCCTACGCGATCTCGTACAAGTACAAGCGGCGCTACCTGCGCGACTTCGGCTTCGAGATCCACGAATTCAAGCCGTTCCCGGCGGATGCACCGATCGCCCTCGACGCCACCGGCCTCGACCTCGATGCCGCCGAGGCGGAGACCGCCGTGCCCACCCGCCGGCCCAGCCTGCGCGAACGGCGGCTGGCCAAGCGCGGCCTGCGCGAGGCCCCCGACAGCGAAAGCGCGCGGCGCTCACCGTTCTCGTCGGGCGGCATGCCGGTGCGGCTGGAGCGCGCCGGGATGCGCCTGGGCCTGCACGCGAAATCGCTGGTGGTGGACGAGCGGGTCGGGGTGGTCGGCACCCACAATTTCGATCCGCGCGGGGACACCCTCAACACCGAGAGCGCGGTGGTGGTCGACGATCCCGCGTTCGCCCGCGCGTTGGCCGGGAGCATCCGCCGCGACATGGCCCCGGGCAACGCCTGGACGATCGGGCGCCGCGATTCGTCGCCGATCCTGCCGGGCATCGAGTTCACCCTCGCGCGGATTTCCGAGCGCGTGCCGATCTTCGACCTGTGGCCGGTGAAGTACGCGACCAGTTACCAGTTCGTGCCCGGCCCGGGGTGCGAGAGTCCGCCGTCGCCCTTTGACAAGGATTTCCGCCGCTGCCACCAGCCGGTCGGCGACTTCCCCGAGGTCGACCTCGGCCTGAAGTGGCTGGGGGTGCGCGTGTTCACCGCGTTCGGCTCGGGCCTGTCCCCGATCCTCTAGCCCGTGCCGCGCGGGCCGCGGATGGGCCCCCGGTCCGATTGACGGCCACCCGCCCGCGCCCTAGGCTGCCGGTCTCACTTTTCGCGCGCCAGGACGCCGACCATGTCGATCACCCTGAACTTCGAGCTCAACGACCGCGACCTCGCGCATTTCCAGGCGGCCATGGAGCGCTCGCGCAAGTCCGCCGAGGGCAAGAGCGAGGCGGACATCATCAATGCCGCGACCGCCCTGCTCGACGATGCGCAGAAGGTGCACATCCCGGACTTCATCAAGGCCCGCCTGCTGCGCCTGGACGACATGATCGCGATGGTCCGCGACCAGGGCTGGTCGCTGCCCGAGGCCGACAAGCAGCGCGTGCTGTCTTCGCTGGTCTACTTCGCCGACCCGCAGGACGTGATCCCGGACCATGTCGAGGTGCTGGGCTTCCTCGACGACGCGGTGATGATCGAACTGTCGGTGCGCGAGCTGAAGCACGAGCTGGACGCCTACGACGACTTCTGCGATTTCCGCGAGCACGAAGCCAAGCGCCGCGGCGTGGACCCGGCCGAGGTCGGCCGCGCGGACTGGCTGGACGGCCGCCGCGAGGAGCTGATGGAGCGCATGCACCACCGTCGCGCCCGCGACTTCGGCCATGGCTACGGCGACAGCAGCGGCTATGCCCGCGAGGGTGGCCTGCGTGGCGGTTACGCCGGACGCGGCTGGCGCCCCGGCGTGTTCAAGTGGTGAGGTCGGATGGCGCTTGAGCCGGCCCCGGGTTGGCCGGAGGGCACCAGCCTCGACACCCTGAACGCGCGTTCCGACGGGACCCTGATGGCGTCCCTCGGGATCGTCTTCACCGAACTCGGCGACGGCTACCTGCGCGCGACCATGCCGGTCGATGCGCGCACCCACCAGCCTTACGGGCTGCTGCACGGCGGTGCTTCGGTCGCGCTCGCCGAAACCCTCGGCAGCAGCGCCGGCATGTTGATGGCCGGTGGCCATGCGGTGGTCGGCCTGGAGATCAATGCCAACCACCTGCGCGCGGTGCGCAGCGGCCTGGTGACCGGCACCGCGCGACCGCTGCACCTCGGGCGCAGCACCCAGGTGTGGGAGATCGCGATCGAGGACGCGGCCGGCAACCCGGTCTGCATCAGCCGCCTGACCCTGGCGGTGCTGCCGCGGCCGCCGGCGTCCGGCGCCGCGCCGGCCGCCTAGGCTGACCGCTCTAACCCTCGTCCGCTAAGGTGGCCGCATGAGCGCGACGTCCCCCGCCGAGCCGCTGCTGCGCGCCCTGCGCTACCTCTACCGCCTACCAATGCTGGCTTGGCACGTGCTGGTGCACCTGCCGGTGGTGATGGCGCTGATGGTGCGTGGCGGCGCGCCGGCGCATGCGGCGATCCGCTGGTGGGCGCGCGGCCTGCTGCGGGTGTTCGGGATGCGCGTCGAGCGGCAGGGCACGCCGCTCGCGGGCGGCACCCTGTTCGTGGCCAACCACATCAGCTGGATCGACATCATCGCCCTGCATTCGCAGCACATGATGGGCTTCATCGCGAAGTCGGAGATCCGCGACTGGCCCTTGGTCGGCTGGCTGACCGCGCAGGCGGAGACGATCTTCCTGCGCCGGGGCAACGCCGATTCGCTGGGCCAGGTGATGGGTGAGATGCGCGAGCGCCTGCGCGCCGGTCGCGCGGTCGCCGCCTTCCCCGAGGGCGGCACCCGCGACGGCACCGCGCTCGGCGTGTTCCATGCGCGCATCTTCACCGCCGCGGTCGAAGCCGATGCGCCGGTCCAGCCGGTGGCGCTGTGCTACGGCGCCGGATGCGAGGCGCAGCCGATCGTCGCCTTCGCCCCGCGCGAGAGCTTCATGGCCAACTTCGTGCGCCTGCTCGGCGAACCTGCGCGCCCGGCACGGGTGTGCTTCCTGGAGCCGATCCTGCATACCGAGCACGCCGGCCGCCGCGGGATCGCGCACACCGCGCGCGAGCGGGTGGCGCAGGCGATGGCCGCGGCATGAGCCTGCGCCGCAGCCCGTTCGCGCCGCCCGCGGCGCTGCGCGGGCCGCATGTGCAGTCGGTGCTGTCGTCGAGTCCGCTGCGCGCGCTGCAGGCGCGTCGCCGCCTGCGGCAGGCACCGGCCCGCCACGAGTCGGTGGTG
>JAFLEB010000038.1 GCA_017302075.1 Lysobacterales bacterium | reverse complement strand
GTCGTCCAGGCCACGCGCCCGCAGCCAGTCGGCCGCGGCCCCCTGCTCCTGCCCGAGCGCGGCGTGCTGCAAGGCCTCCAGCGACGCCAGGCGGCCGCGGGCGGCCTGCGCCTGCTTGCGCAGTTCGGCCAGCTCGGACTGGGTTGCCCGCTGCCGCTCCTGCACGTCGGCGCTGGCCTGCTTGCGGGCCTCGACCTGCTCCGCCAGCGTGTCCAGCGTCTCCTTCTGGGTGTCGTGCTGGACCTGCAACTGCTCGAACGCATCCGCCAGCGTGTCGAGGTCCAGCCCCGCGCGCTCGGCCTGCAACTGTTCGCGGCGGCGATCGGCATCAAGCACCTGGCGATCCAGGTGTTCGATGCGGGTGCGCTCCACGTCGCCCGCGCGCGCCGCCTCGGCCTGCTCGCGGCTGTGCGCGTCCCAGCGCTGCTGCCAGTCGGCCAGCGCCGCCTCGGCCTCGCGCCATGCGTCCTGGCGCAGCAGGTCCTGCTCCTGCAGCAGTTCCAGCCGCGGCTCGGCCTCGTCCAGCGCCTCGCGCAACACCGCGAGCTTCTGCTGGTCGTCGCTGATGTGCGAGCCCAGCTCGGCCAGCGCCGACTGCGCTTCGTCGCGGGCCCGCTGCAGGCGCACCGCGAGCTCGCGCTGGTGGGCGATCTGCTGCTCGACCCGGGCCAGCGTGCTGCCGACCTGGTACACCGCCGCCTGCGCAGCATTCAACGACTCGCTGGCGGTCTCGCGGCGCGCGCGGCCGGTTTCCAGCTCGCGCTCGGCTTCGCGCTGCTCGGCGACCAGCTGTTCGAGGCGGGTCTCCTCGCGCGCCAATCGCTCGCGCAGCGCCTGCAGGCGGGCGTCCAGCGCGCGGAACTCCAGCGCCTTCCACTCGGCATCCTTGACCCGGCGCTCGGCCTGGATCGCGGTGTACTGCTCGGCCTGGCGGGCCTGGCGGGCGAGGTGCTGCAACTGCTTGCCGACTTCCTCGCGGAGGTCGTTGAGGCGATCCAGGTTCTCGCGGGTATGGCGGATCCGGGTCTCCGTCTCCTTGCGCCGCTCCTTGTACTTGGAGATGCCGGCGGCCTCCTCCAGGTACACCCGCAGTTCCTCCGGGCGCGCCTCGATGACCTGGCTGATCATGCCCTGCTCAATGATCGAGTAGCTGCGCGGACCCAGGCCGGTGCCGAGGAACAGGTCGGTGATGTCGCGACGCCGGCATTTGCCGCCGTTGAGGTAGTAGCTGCTCTGGCCGTCGCGGCCGACGGTGCGCTTGACCGAAATTTCGTTGAACGCGGCGTACTCACCGGTGATCGCGTGGTCGCTGTTGTCGAACACCAGCTCCACCGACGCCTGCGACACCGGTTTGCGCGCGGAGCTGCCGGAGAAGATCACGTCGGTCAGCGAATCGCCGCGCAGGCGGCTGGCCGCGCTCTCGCCCATCACCCAGCGGATCGCGTCGATGATGTTGGACTTGCCGCAGCCGTTGGGACCGACGATGCCGGTCATGTTGGTCGGCAGGTGCAGCGTGGTCGGATCGACGAAGGACTTGAAGCCGGACAGCTTGATGGTGGACAGGCGCATGCGCGTCGACGGATCCCGGCGGCGCCACGGCGCCACTTCACGAACAAGATGGATTACATCCCCTAACTATCTGATTTTTATAGAGGGGAACGCCTCGACATTGGATGTCGATCCCGGAGTATATCCGGGCTAGGCGCGCAGCCGCGCGCCACTCGAGGGATCGAAGAACAGGACCTCGCCCGGCCGCAGCGACAGGCCGACGGTGGTGCCCGGCTCCGGCACCTGCCCCGGCGGGATCCGCGCCACGAGGGGTTCGCCAGCGACGCGCAGGTTGAGGAAGACCTCGTTGCCGACCGGCTCCACGGTCTCGATGCCGGCGTGCAGCACGACCCCCTCGCCCTCGGCCACGGCGAGGTGTTCCGGCCGCAGCCCGACCACCACCTCGCCCGCGTCGGCCGGCAGCGCGACCCCGGGCAACGGGAGCAGCGCGCCATCGGCCAGACGCACGCCGGCGCCGGCTTCGACCCGGCCTTGCAACGTGTTCATCGCCGGGCTGCCGAGGAAGGTCGCCACGAACAGGTTCGCCGGGTCGCGGTACATCGCCATCGGCTTGTCCACCTGCTGCACCACGCCGTCCTTGAGGACGACGATCCGCTGGCCCAGGGTCATCGCCTCGACCTGGTCGTGGGTGACGTAGACCATGGTGGTGCCCGTGCGCGCGTGGATGCGCGCGATTTCCGCCCGCATGCCCGCGCGCAGCTTGGCGTCGAGGTTGGACAGCGGCTCATCCAGCAGGAACACCGCCGGCTGCCTGACCAGTGCCCGCCCGAGCGCCACGCGCTGGCGCTGCCCGCCCGACAGCTGGGCCGGCTTGCGGTCCAGCAGCGCATCGAGTTCGAGGATGCGGGCCGCCTCGCGCACGCGCGCCTCGACCTCCGCCTTCGGCCGCTTGCGCAGGTTGAGGGCGAAGGCCATGTTCTCGGCGACCGTCATGTGCGGGTACAGCGCATAGCTCTGGAACACCATCGCGATGTCGCGGTCGGCCGGGGCGACGTCGTTGACCACGCGCTCGCCGATGCGCAGGGTGC
This sequence comes from Lysobacterales bacterium, assembly GCA_017302075.1. GTDB lineage: Bacteria > Pseudomonadota > Gammaproteobacteria > Xanthomonadales > Xanthomonadaceae > Thermomonas > Thermomonas mangrovi. The sequence continues at coordinate 19,006 of JAFLEB010000038.1, read as the reverse complement.
CGCCGCTGATCTCCTCCAGCCCCGCGATCATCCGCAGCAGGGTGGACTTGCCGCAGCCGGACGGCCCGACCAGCACCAGCCGTTCGCCATCGGCCACCGTGAAGCTGGCGCCGGGGATCGCCACATGGCCAGACGGATAGACCTTGCGCACCTCTTCCAGCGCGACCTGGGCCATGCGGTTCCCTCCCTGTTCGACGGTGTGCGGCGCGGCGGATGCAAACCGCCCGAAGCCCCGGTATTCTGCCATGTAACCGTTTACAGCCCAGCCGCCCGTGAACCCGACCCACACCACCCCGCACGCGTCCACCGAAGGCCCGACCTTCCCCGAAGGCTTCCTGTGGGGCGCCGCCACCGCGGCCCACCAGATCGAGGGGTCGCCGCTGGCCGATGGCGCCGGCCCCAGTATCTGGACCCGCTTCGCGCACACCCCGGGGATGATGCTCAACGGCGACACCGGCGACGTCGCCTGCGACCACTACCGCCGCTGGAAGGACGACGTGGCGCTGATGAAGTCGCTGGGCCTGAAGGCCTACCGCTTCAGCGTGTCATGGTCGCGGATCCTGCCGCAGGGCACGGGCGCGGTGAACCAGGCCGGGCTCGATTTCTATTCGAACCTGGTCGACGAACTGCTGGCGAACGGCATCGAGCCGCTGCTGACCCTGTACCACTGGGACCTGCCGGCGGCGCTGGACGACCGCGGCGGCTGGCTCAATCCCGACATCGCCGACTGGTTCGCGGAGTACGCCCGCGTGCTGTACCGCGCGCTGGATGGGCGGGTGAAGAAATGGGTCACCCTCAACGAACCGTGGGTGGTCACCGATGGCGGCTACCTGCACGGCGCGCTGGCACCCGGCCACCGCAGCAAATACGAGGCGCCGATCGCCTCGCACAACCTGATGCGCGCGCATGGCGCGGCGGTCAAGGCCTATCGCGAGATCGGCAAGCACGAGATCGGCCTGGTGGTGAACATCGAGCCGAAGTACCCCGCCACGGACAGCGCCGAGGACGCCGCGGCGGTGCGTCGCGCGCACGCCTACATGAACGAGCAGTACCTGCACCCCGCCCTGCTCGGCCACTATCCGCCGGAACTCAAGCAGATCTTCGGCGACGCCTGGCCGGAATGGCCCGCCGCGGACTATGACCTCATCCGCCAGCCGCTCGACTTCGTCGGCATCAACTACTACACCCGCAGCGTGACCAAGGCGGCGACCAGCTACCCGCTGGACACCGCCGTGGAGCGCCAGCCGCTGGGCACCTACACCGAGACCGGCTGGGAAGTGTTCCCGCAGGGGCTCACCGACCTGTTGCTGTGGTTCAAGCGCACCTACGGCGACCTGCCGGTCTACATCACCGAGAACGGCGCGGCGTTCTTCGACCCGCCGGCGGCGATGGTCGACGACGAGGGCAACCGCCGGATCAAGGATCCGCTGCGCACCGACTACCTGCGCAAGCACCTGCGCGCGATCCACGACGCGATCGAGGCCGGCGTGGACGTGCGCGGCTACATGCTGTGGTCGCTGCTGGACAACCTGGAATGGTCGCTGGGCTATTCCAAGCGGTTCGGCATGGTGCACGTGAACTACGTGACCCAGGAACGCACGCCCAAGGACAGCGCGCATTGGTATTCGAAGGTGATCGCCAGCAACGGCCGGTCGCTGGCGGATCCATTGCCCTACTGACCGGGCGGCGCGAACGGCGAAGGCCGCGCCATCCCGACACCGCTCGGTTACCTCAACGCGGCGCGCGCACCTCGATCCGCGCCGGCAAGCGGGTGACCCGCACTTCGCCGCCCCGGATCGGCTGGCCGTCGACACTGCCCTGCGCCCACGGCGAGGGCAACGAGAGCACCAACCCACCGGGCGGCAATTCCAGCCCGGCGCGCGCCTCGAAACGCAGCATGCCGCCCTCGGCGCGGAGGCTGTAGCCCAACAATCCGTGCGGCGTGCGCAAGCCGTCGACCGAGACGCCCGCGCCGGCCAGCCACGCCGCCGGGATCCCCGCGCCGACGACCAGGGCCTGGTCCTGCTCGCGCCCGTAGGCGAACAGGTCCAGCGCGGAACGCACGTAGTCCGACTCGACCCAGGCATGCGGCAGGTCGCCGAGGAAGAACGGCGTGCGCGGGGTCCGCGAGACCACCTCGGCCCACTGGTTCCAGGCCGGCGGCTGGCGATCCTTGAAGAAGAAGTCCAGCGCCTCGTGCGCGCGCTCGCGCCAGCCCAGCCGCACGAAACTGCCGATGGTGCGGAGCTCGTAGGGCGTGTAGTCCTTCCACGCGCGGGTGCCGTCTCGACGCTGCTCGAACTCGCGCCAGTAGCGCTCGAACGTGTTGCGCAGCGGCCCTTGCGGCAGGTGGGCCTGCTCGCCCCCCGGCGCCAGCGCGATGGTGGTCGACGTGGCGTCGAAGTCGCCCAGCTCCGCCGCGCCCGGGAGGTAGTCGATGCCGTGCTGGCGCATGGCGTGGTCGAGCGAGGCATACAGGTCCGCGCGGAACTGGTCGCGCGACGCCGCGAACCGCCGCGCCTCGTCGTCCTTGCCCAGCCATCGCGCGATCTCGACCGCGTCCTTGTAGCCGCGCAGCGCCCAGAAATCGTCCCAGTACGAATGCTTGGGCTTCGCCGAATAGCCCTCGTGGCTGATCGAGGCCGGCATCAGGCCGAAGAACGCCGGGTTCTTCGCCTGGTTTTTTGCGGTGCGCTCGCTCAGGCGCAATGCGTCCATGTAGTCCACCGCGCCCACCACGTGCGGCCACATGGCCTCCAGCAATGCGCGGTCGCCGGTATAGCGGTATTGCTCGGCGATGGCGAAGATCAGTTCGCCATGGCTGTCGTTCTCCGGGACCGGATCGCTGCCGCGGTCGTCCACGCAGCACGGCACCTTGCCGTTGTCGAACTGGTACGGCGCGTACCAGCGCAGGAAGGCCTCGGCGACGTCGGCGCGCCCGAGGCGCAGCAGGCCCTCGTTGATCATCGCGCCATCGCGGATCCAGGCGCGGGCGTAGGAGCGCGTGCCGGGCTGCAGGCGCGGCCCGCTGCGGCTGACCAGCATGTGCGCCAGCGCGGTGCGGAGGGTGTCGACGATGCGCTGCCCCTGGACCGGCACGCGGATGCGGACGCGGTCGAGCTTGTCGTGCCAGGCAGCCGCGACCTGTCGCTGGACCGCGTCGATGTCGGACGGCGCCGGGGACGCCTCGCTGCCCTGCAGGCGCGATCGCCAGTCGAACTCGCGGCTCTCCCCGGGCTGCAACCTGACCGGGAACAGCAAGGCCGCCGATGCCATGCCCTCGGGATCGCGTGCACGGTCCGCCAACCCGGGCAGCAGCGCATGCAGGTTCGAGATGCCGTCGTGCATGCGCACGCGGCGCCAGTCCAGCGCGCGCAGCCGCGAGACCAATTCGCCCTGGTCGAAGGTCGCCGCGACCCCCGCGCCGGCCTTCTGCGAGGCCTGCACGACGCGGCCGTCGGCCACGATCGACCCTTCGCGGGCCACGGCGTGTTCGAGCCGGCTATGGCCGCCCTGCACGCTCAGGAACTGGGTCGGTGGGTTGACCTGCAGCGGGCGGGCGGCCAGCACCAGGACGTAGTCGCGCGCGACGGCCGTCGTGTTGGTCAGCCGGTAGCGGCCATGCAATTCCGCAGCCTGCGGCGTGCCACTGGCCAGCGCCGTCACCTCCAACCCGAAACCGGCATGCGCCCAGCGCACCGAGGGAATCGGCAGGTAGCCGTCCTGCAGCGATTGCGTGGTCGCCACGTCCGCCCAGGTCACGAGCTTGCCATCGGCGACGACGAACGGCTCGATGCTGAAGCCGCCCTTGGACAGCTCGATCGCCCCATCCTCGCCGATCAGGCCCTGCTCGCTGCCGCCGTCGATGCCGACGATGGTCCAGTACGGTTGCTCGCCGGAGAAGCCGCGCGGGAACGTGCCACGCGGCGTACGCGCTGCGACCGCCTTGAGGAGGTCGTTCGGCGTGGCCGCGAACGCCAGCGGCTGCAAGTCGATGCGTTCCAGCCGGGGGCCGCCGGTACGCGCGGGCACCACCCGCAGGAAACGCGCCTCCTGTTCCGGCAGCGCGATGAAGTCCGTGCCGCCATCGCTGCCCACCACGTCGCGGACACGCCGCCACGCGCGCCCCTCATCGGACAGCTCGATGCGGTAGTCGCCCGCCGGTCGGCCCGCCGCCCACTGCAGGATCGCGCCGCCGAACTCGCGCGGCTTGCCGAGGTCGTAGGTGCCGCCATTCGCGCCCGCCGCCAGCGTACCGACCAGGGCGGACGCGTCCTCGGGCGGCAGCGCGCGGAACGCCAGTGCGTCGAAGCAGGCCTCGCCCTTGCCGCCTTCGCCGCTGGCCAGGGTGAACTCCAGCATCGCGCTGCGAGTGAGCCCGGTCTCCGCGGACGGCCCCCAGGCCTTGGCGACATGCCGCTTGCGGAACTGGGTCGGCGTCCACGCCGCGGGCATCGCGAACATCGGCCTGCGCACCCACCAGACATTGTCGCCGCTGGCGTCCACCAGCTTGAACTGGAAGTCGTTGCGCGGTCCCTGCCCGCGCAACCGCAGGTCGAAGGCGTAATTCTCCGGGTAGGCCAGCGGGAGGCGCTTGCGGATTCCGACATAACCCGACACGCCATGGAAATCGTAGGCCAGGCACAACGCCTTGCCGGCCCCGGCATCGACCACGCGCAAGCTGCCTGCGACCTGGTCGGACGCGACGACCTCCCATCCCGTGGCGGCATCGAAATCGTCCAGCACCCGCGGCGCCTGCGCGAACGCGGCCTGCGCGCACAGCATCCCCACCAGCGCCCAGCAGGACTTCATCCCGCGTTTCATGACAGGCGCAATGCGCAGCGGCAGGGCGACATCGGCACTCACCCCTTCACGCTGCCGGCCAGCAGGCCATCCAGGTAATGGCGTTGCAGGGCCAGGAACAGGACCAGCACCGGCAGCGTGGTGACCACCGAACCGGCCATCATCAGTTCGTTGTCCTGCACGTGCTCCCGGCTGAGCGCGGCCAGCGCGACCGGCAAGGTGTACAGGTCCTGGTCGGCCAGCACGATCAGCGGCCACATGAAGTCGTTCCAGCTGCCGAGGAACACGAACAGCGCCAGGGTGATCAGGATCGGCTTCAGCGCGGGCATCACGATCCGCCCCAGGATCGCGCCCTCGCCCGCGCCGTCGATCCGCGCGGCCTCGATCATCTCGTTGGGGATGCCGAGGCAGAACTGGCGGACCATGAAGATGCCGAAGATGCCGGCGAGCCACGGCACCAGCGCGCCGGCATAGCTGTTGACCAGCCCCATCGCCTTGAGCTCCAGGAACAGCGGCAACATCCCGATCTGGCCCGGCACCACCAGCGCGGCGACCAGCGCCTGGAAGATCGCGTCGCGGCCGCGGAAGCGAAGCTTGGCGAAGGCGTAGCCGGCCGGCACCACGAACAGCAGGGCCAGGCCCGTGGCGAGCGTCGACACCAGCAGGCTGTTCAACGCGTAGCGCCCGATCCCGTAGTCCTGGAACAGGGTTCGGTAGTTGTCCAAGGTCGGATGCGCCGGCCACAGCGGCGGCGGGAACTGCGCCGCCTGCCCCGGCTGCATCAGGCTCACCGCGAGCATCCACAGCAGCGGCGCCAGCACCAGCAACGCGACCACGGCCGCGAAGCCGGTGAAGGCAATGCGCGCGATGCGATGGCGACGGATCACAGGGCACCGGCCCGGCGCGCAACGCGCAACTGCAACAGGGTCACCACGAGGATGCACAGGAACAGGATGAAGGCCACCGCCGCGCCGGAACCGAGGTTCCACCACTTGAAGCCTTCCTCGTACATGAAGTACAGCACGGTCACCGTGGACTGCTCGGGGCCGCCCTGGGTCATCACGTAGGGCTCGGCGAACAGCTGGAACATGCCGGCCACGGTGAGGATGGACACCAGCAGCACGGTCGGCGCGATCGCCGGCAGGGTCACGTGGCGCAGGCGCGTCCACCAGCCGGCACCGTCCACCCGCGCGGCGTCGAGCAGGTCGACGGAGACCGCCTGCAAGGCGGCCAGGAAGATCACCATGTTGTAGCCGAAGGTCTTCCACGCGACGAACAGCAGGATCGCCGGCAGCGACGTCGCGGGATCGCCCAGCCAGTCGACCGGTGCGATACCCAGCTTGCCCAACCCGTAGTTGATCAGTCCGTAGCGCGTGTGCAGCAGGTAGTTCCAGACCACCGCGGTCGCCACCAGCGTGGTCACGAAGGGCGCGAACAGCGCGACCCGCCATACCGGCCGCCACAGCAGCAGCCGCGAATTCACCAGCAAGGCCGCGGCCAGCGAAGCGGCGACGATCAGCGGCACGCCGAACACCACGAACCACAGGGTATTGCCCATCGCCTTCCAGAACAGCGGCTTCTGCAGCAAGGCCGCGTAGTTGCCGAGGCCCACGAAGCGCAGGTTCGCGCGGTCGGCCAGCGCGTAGATGTCGAAGTCGGTGAAGCTGAGCACCAGCGAGGCCAGCGCCGGCACCGCGAAGAACAGCGCGATCGCCAGCAGCGCCGGCCCGGCGAACACCCAGCCCGCAGTGCGCTCCTTCATCGCCGCGCGCCTTGATGCTGGTCGAGCATCCAGCGCCGCTTGGCGAGGATCGCGTCGGCACGCCGGTCGAGCTCGGCCGCGGCGGCATCCACGGTCAGCCGGCCGGCCACCATCTGTTCGGCGACGATCCGCATCTCCTGCGCGATGCGCTCCCACTCCGGCACCTTCGGCGCGGGCACCGCGCGCTCGAGCTGGGCACGGAATGCCATCGCGTTCGCATCCCCCGACAGCGCGGGATCGCGCCAGGCCGAGCGGCGCGGCGGCAGGTCGCCCACCAGCCGATGCAGGGCGCGTTGCTGGCGCGGCTCCGAGAGCCACGCCACCAGCGTCCATGCCGCGTCCTTGCTGCGGGAGCTGCGGAACACCACGAAGCTGGTGCCGCCAATCACCGACGCGCCCGGGCCATCCGGGCCGGGCAGCGCCATCGTCGCCCAGGCGTCGGCGAGCGCCGGCGGCAGCCGCTTGCGGAATTCGGCGATGTTCCAGGGTCCGCTGATGTAATAGCTGTACATCCCACGCCCGAATTCGTTCCAGACGTTGGAAATTCGGGTGTTGTCCACGCGCGGCGCGAGGCCCTCGTCGAACAGCGACTTGTAGAACGCGAGCGTGCGCCGGAAGCCCGCGCTGCGGAAGTTGCCGTAGCGGCCGCCCTCGCGCAGCAGCGGCTCGCCCTGCTGCACCGCGAGGTTCAACAGCGGTTCGAACTCGTTGGTCGGCAACAGGATGCCGAATTCGCTGCCGCCGCCATCGCGGACCGCGCGCATCGCGGCGCGCCATGCGGCCCAATCGCGCGGGGGCGCAGCCACCCCGGCCTTCGCCAGCAGGTCGCGCCGGTAGTACGGCAGCCGCGTCTCGCCGTACCACGGCACCGCATAGGTCCGGCCGTCGATCACCCCGCTGTCCCAGGCGCCGGCGTAGAAATCCGCCGCGTCGAAGCCCGGCTGCGCGGCGATCCGCGCATCCAGCGGCTCCAGCGCGTCCAGCGCGGCGAACTCGGCGATCCAGGTATTGCCGAGCGGCACCACGTCCGGCAACGCGTCGCCGGCGAACGCGGTGAGCAATTTCTCGTGCGCGGCGGTCCACGGCAGTTGTTGCAGGCGTACCTCGATGCCCGGATGGCGGCGCTCGAACTCCGGCAGCATCCGCGCCACCGCTTCGCCTTCCTGGCCCATCGCCCAGAAGTGCACCACCTGGCGGTCGTCGCCGCGCGCGCACCCGGCCAGCGCGGCCAGCGCGAACACGCAAGCGGCGATCCGCCCCCGCATCGTTCAGTCGACCTTGCCCGCGGCCTTGCCGCCGCGGCCGTCGGCCGGGCTGGCGGCATCCAGCCAGCCACCGTTGAACCCGGCCCGCTGCAGGCCCCGGCGGATGTGCGGATTGCGGCGCATCACCTCCCACACGAAGCCACTGCGGTGGTTCTCGATCATCAGCACGATCGGCCCCTGGTCGATCCCGAGGTAATCGCCATCGACCCAGCCGCTGGGCGTGACCCGGCCGTGGTGGAGGTCGGCATCGGCGAAGGTGAAGCTGGGGTTGAAGGCATCGAGGAAACCATACTCCCCGTAGATGTCCTTGCCGTAGCGTTCATGCATCGCCTCGATCGCGGGGATCGCGATTTCCGGCGCGAACGCGATCGAGCCGGCCGCGGCGGTGGGCGCCAGCGTGCCGTCGTCGAGCACGTACTCGATGCCGGCGCCCCGCGGCGCGTAGGTGCGGAACAGCCGCGTGGTGCCGTCGAACTCGAAGCTCGCATCGATCGGGCCGTCGCTCGCGGTCAGGCCCCAGACCTTGCGGTCGTAGCCGGCCCATCCGCCCGGATTGTCGATCGCATAGGCCTGCTGGGCGTAGGCCGCGCGCCGGCTGTTCTCGAAGTAGTCCAGGCCGCGCTTGCGCATGTAGGCATCGCGGATGCCGCGGAAGTCGATCCAGACATGCGAGTACTGGTGGCCGAACAGGGGCGGGAAGCTCAGGTGCTCCTGTCCGTGGAACTTGCCCCAGGTGCGGTCGTAGGTGGCGCTCCATGCCTGGTAGGCGTCCTCGCCGACCGCGTGGGTCGGCGAACCCAGCGCGAGCACGTAGACGAGGATCGCCTCGTTGTAGCCCTGCCAGTCGTACTTGAGCATGCCCTCTTCCGGCTTCCAGCCCATCGAGATCAACGGCTTGCGCGCCTGCGCCCAGGTCCAGTCCACGCGCCCGTAGATCTTGTCGGCGAGCCGGCGGATCTCGGCTTCCTTGCGGTCGTCGCGGTCGTAGTAGCTCTGCGCGAACAGCACGCCGCCCAGCAGCAGCGCGGTATCGACCGTGGACAGCTCGTTGGTGCCGGCGCGCAGGCCGGTGTCCATGTCGAGGAAGTGGTAGAAGAAGCCCTTGTAGCCCGAGGCGCCCGATGCGTTGGTGCCCTGCGGCGCGCGGGCGAAGAAGCGCAGGGTGGCGAGCGTGCGGTCGACCGCCTGCTCGCGGCTGATCCAGCCGCGTTCCACGCCGACCCCGTACGCGGTGAGCCCGAACCCGACCGCGGCGATGCTGGAGGCAGACGGCGTAGGCCAGCGATCCGGCACCAGGCCGTTGACCGGGTTGCCGAGCTCCCAGAACCAGTCGAAAGTGCGTCGTTCCAGGTCGTCGACCAACGGAGGCAATGCGCGGACCGCAGGGGCGGCGGCGGGCACGGCGGGCACGTCCACCGGGGCACGGCCATCGCAGGCACCGAGCAACAACGCCGCCATCGCCAGCGGCAGCCACGGCCTCATGCCGGCACCCCGGCCTTGCAGTGGCGGTCGATGAATGCCTGGTGCGGCGGCATCGCCTCCACGCAATTGGCGATGACCCCGCGCACGTGTCCCATGAACTTCACCAGTTCCTCCTCCGGCATCTGGTCGACGAAGGGGTGCCAGGACGCGGGCTCGAGTCCCTGCCCGATCATCACCTGCACCCAGCTTTGCAGGGCGAAGAACTCCTCGCCGCTGCGGTAGAACCGTCCCGACTGGCGGAACAGGTCGATGTTGTCCTGCAACGACGTGGGCACCTGCATCGCCCGGCAGTCGCGCCAGAACGGCGCGTCGTCGCGCTGGTTGGCCTTGTAGTGCAGGATGATGAAATCGCGTATGCGCTCGTACTCGAAGTCTGTCGCGGCGTTGTAGCGCGCCACCAGCACCGGGTCGCAGCCGCGGTCCGGGAACATGTCGAGCAGGCGCAGGATACCGGTCTGCACCAGCAGCAGGCTGGTGGACTCCAGCGGCTCCATGAAGCCGCTGGCCAGGCCCAGCGCGACCACGTTGCGGTTCCAGGTCCTGCGTCGCTTGCCGGTGGTGAAGCGCAGCGGGCGCGGCTCGCCCAACGGAGACCCGTCCAGGCGCGCCAGCAGGTCGGCCGCCGCCTCGTCGTCGCTGGTGTAGCGGCTGCAGTACACGTGGCCGTTGCCGGTGCGGTGCTGCAGCGGGATCCGCCACTGCCAGCCAGCGCTGCGCGCGGTCGAGCGGGTGTAGGGCGTCGGATCGCCCGTGCGCGCGCAAGGCACCGCCAGCGCACGATCGCAGGGCAGCCAGTGCGACCAGTCCTCGTAGCCGGTGTGCAACGCCTGTTCGATCAGCAGTCCGCGGAAACCCGAGCAATCGAGGAACAGGTCGCCCTCGATCCGGGTGCCATCCGCCAGTTCCACCGCCTCCACGAAACCGTCGCCGGCGCGTTGCGGGACTTGCACGATCCGCCCCTCGTGGCGCCTGACCCCGCGTCGCTCGGCGTAGGCGCGCAGGTGGCGCGCGTAGAGCGTCGCATCGAAATGATACGCATAGGCCACCGCCGCCAGCGGCGAGCCGGCCGGCGCATCGCTGGCCCCGGGCAGGAAGCGCCCGCGCGCCGCCGCCGCCGATTGCAGGCCGTACGCGACCAGGGCCTCGGCCTTGCCGAGCCTGTGCGCGCGCATCCAGTAGTGATGGAAGGCCACCGGCCCGAGGTCCTGCCCCACGCTGCCGAAGCCGTGGAAGTACGAAGTCCCCAACCGCCCCCAGTCGCGGAACTGGATGCCGAGCTTGAAGGTGCCCTGGGTGGCGCGGATGAATTCGGCCTCGTCGAGGCCGAGCGCCTGAGTGTTGAAGGTGCGGATATGCGGGACGGTGGCCTCGCCCACGCCGACGGTGCCAATCTCCTCGGACTCGACCAGGTGTACCTCGCACGCGGGGCCGAGGTGGCGGACGCAGGCGGCGGCGGCCATCCAGCCCGCCGACCCGCCACCCACCACGACCAGCTTGCGGATGGCCTCCGCGCCGCTCATGCGCGACCCCCGGAAGGACGAGGCCCGCGTGCGCGGGCCCCGTGCCAAGGCCGACCTGGGCACAGCATCACCAGGACAGGCGCCCGCTCACGAACAGGGTGCGCTCCTGGCTGTAGCTGGTCACGCCACCACCGGTGGTGACCAGGGACACGTCGGGGTCGAACACGCCACCGGACCCCCAGTTCGTCGAATACGAGCTGTAGTTCTTGGTGTTGAACACGTTGATCGCGTCCGCGCGCAGCTGGAAGTTCATCCCCGCGAACAGCTTGAAGTCCTTCGAGAGGGCGACGTCGAGCTGCTTCATCCCAATCGATTGCGACGGCCACGCCGAGACGATCAGCGGCGGGCGCGCGCTTGCGCCGTATTCCCACCAGCCGACGATCGAATTGAGCGGCAGCGGCGAGGCGATGGTCGCCTTGGCCGACGCGGTGATCCCCCACGGCAAGTCGTAGATGCCGGTCAGGACCAGGCGATGCCTGGGCACCGCGTGCAGGTAGATGAAGGGATAGTCGTCGATCGTCTCGCCATCGAACGCATAGTGCTCGTCGCTGCCGCGGTTGCCGCGCGCCTTGGTGTAGGTGTAGGCGGCGGTGACGCCCCAGCCCGACTCCTGCGTGTACGGCTTTTCCGCGCTCAGCAGCAGCTGGGTGGTCTTGGTCTCGATACCGTTGTCGCCCAGGATCAGCGAACCGAAGCCCGGCGGGGAGTGTTCCCACGGCTGCGCCACGTCGTTGGCGTTCCAGGACGGTGCGCTCCAGAACTTGCCGTCCGGGTAGCGGTTGCCCAGGGTGAACACGAAGCCGTCCTTGCTGTGGACGTTGGCCAAGGTCGCGGAGGCGTTCCACTCACCGAGCTGCGCGCGGATGCCCAGCGAGATCTGGTCGGAGTACGGCGTCTTCAGGTCGTTGTTGAGCAGGTCGATCTCGCCGTTGCGCACCCGCGAGGTGACCAGGCCCTGCAGCTCCTCGATGCCGTTGAGGTACTTGGGATCCCAATGCACGCAGCTGCCCGGGGATGGCGTGCAGCCAGACCCCTCGACGAACTGGATCTGGTAGCTGGAGAGCGCCGACTTCACCTGCTCCAGGCCCATGTAGTCGTACAGGTTGCGGTCGTAGCTGCGGCCGATACCGCCGAACACGACCAGCGACTCGTCGCCGTTGAAGTCGTAGGAGAAGCCCAGCCGCGGCGCGAAGTTGTTCTTGTCGGCCTTGCGGCTGTTGCCGTTGCTGATGTAGTCGTTGATGTCGATGCCGCCCTTGGCCAGCTGCTCGGCATAGGTGGCGGAGACGTTCGGCCGCGTGCCCGGCCCGGTCAGCGCGGCGACCACTTCGGCCGGTGTCACGTTGTCGAGGTAGGACGGGATCTTCTCGTAGTCCCAACGGATGCCGATGTTCAGCTGGAGCTTGTCGTTGACGTCCCAGTCGTCCTGGATGTACAGGCCGAACTGCTTGCTCGTGGTGGTGACGATCGGCGACGCGCCCGCGAACGCGGTATTGAAGTTGACCTGGTAGGGGATCGCGTTGGTGCCGACGGGGGTGTACGGGCTGGACGGCAGCGAGCCATCGTTCACCGAATAGCGGAACGACGGGTTGATCGCCGAGTTCTCGCTCTGGGTCAACTCGACCGACTTGAACTTGAAGCCGGCCTTCACCACGTGGTCGCCATTCCACTGGAAGGCGTTGAAGGTGATGTCGTTCTGGAACGCCGGGCCCTTCTGCCCCTTGCGCTGGATCGCCAGGCTGCTGGTGGAGTCGCTGAAGATCAGCACGTCGTTCTGGTTGATGCCGCGCGTGTAGATCGACTGGTTGCCGATGTTGTAGGGCGCGGGGTTGAACAGGGCGTCCTCGTAGGTGAGGCGGGCCTCGTTGAGGAACGACGCGCCGTAGTGGGTCCAGCGCAGGTCGTAGCGGTCCTCGGTGTTGAAGTTGATCTTGGACGCCGACGCCGTGGTGCGGTTGCCGACGTCAGTGCGACCTTCTTCCTCGCGGCGCTTGAACGAGAGCTCGAGGCGATCGTCCATGCCGACGTCCCAGCTCAGCTTGGCGAAGTACAGGTCCTCGTTGAACGGCGCGGTCTCCGGCCCCAGCTGGTCCTGCACCGACTGCGGCAGGTAGTTTTCGAACGAGGCCCATTGCGTCGGCGCCGACACCGGCGGGGACGGGGTCACGAAGTCCTTCGCCTCGTAGCTGACGAAGAAGTGCATGCGGTCCTTGATGATCGGGCCACCCAGGGCGAAGCCGTACTCCTTCTGCTCGGTATCCTTCTTCGGCGTGTCGGTGGCGTCCTCGGAGACGGTCGGGGCGCGCATGCCGGTATCGGTGTAGCGACCGAAGATCTCGCCCTCGAATTCGTTGGCACCCGACTTGGTGACCGCGATCACCGCCGCGGAACCGACCTGGTCGTACTCGGCCTTGTAGTTCGAGGTGATCACCTTGTACTCGCCGATCGCCAGCTGCGGGAACGGATTGCCGCGGCTCTGGTCCTGCCCGGTCACGCCGCCGGTGAGCACGTAGTTCTTCTGCCCCACGCCATCGATGAACACGTTGATCGCACTGGTCTGCTGCGCACCGCCGCGGAGCTGGGTCGTGCCGTCCGGGCGGCTTTCGAACTGCATGCCCGGGACGGTGTCGGCGAACTCGAGGAAGTTGCGGGTGACCTGCGGGACCGTGTTGATGGTCTTCAGCGAGACGTTGGTGCCCACCTCGGAGGTCTTGACCTCCTGCAGGGCCACGCCGACCGCGGTGACCGTCTCCAGCGTGGTCACGCCATCCGCCGGGGCGCCGCCCAGGTCGAGGCTCACCGAGGTCGCCACGGCGAGGGTGACCGTCTTCTCCGTGCCCGGGCCGGCATCCACCTTGTAGGTGCCGGGCGGCAGTCCGGTCAGCGCATAACTGCCGTCGGCGGACACCGCGACCTTGCGGGTCTGCCCGGTCGCGGTATTCACCGCGGTGACCTGCGCCCCGCCCGGTGCCTTGCCGCGCAAGGTGGCGTTGGCCGACTGCGCGAACGCAGGCGCGGCGGCGACCGCCAGGCAGCTAGCCAGCGCGCCGGCGAGCAGATTGCGGTGCAGGTGAGAGCCCTTCCTCTTCATGACATCCCCTCCAGGAATCGATGATGGTGTGACGCGGTTCTTGTTCATTGCATGCGCGGCGGCGCCGGGACCGGGGTGCCCGGCGCGCTCAGGAACTGTCGGGGGACGCCCGCCCGCCGCAGGAGGCGCGGACCACGAGCTGCGGCACCCGCAGGCGGTCGCTTTCGCCCGCGTCGGCGTCCAGCAGGCGGCGCATCGCGTCGGCGCCCAGCGCGGCGATGTCGACACGGATCGTGGTCAGGCCCGGTGGCACGTAACGGGCCAGCGGGATGTCGTCGAAACCGGCCACCGCCACGTCGCCCGGGACGGTCTTGCCCGCCGCGCTGAAGGCCGACAGGCAGCCCAGCGCCATCATGTCGTTGGCCGCGAACACCGCATCCGGAAGGTCCGGCTCGGCCAGCAATCGCTGCGCGGCGCGGGCGCCCGAGGCCTCGCGGAAATCGCCGGGCAACACCGCCGGCTCGATGCCCGGCAGGTGCATGGCCATCGCATCGCGGAAGCCGCGGAGGCGTTCGCGCGCGTCGAAGTTGTCATCGGGGCCGGCGATGAAGGCGATCCGACGATGCCCGCAGGCGGCGAGGTGCCTGGTCATCGCCATCGCACCGGCATGGTTGTCGATGCCGACCCGGCGCCCGGCCGCGACCGCCCGCGACCCGATCATCACCGCATCGGGCAGGATCGCCAGCGCATCCGCGAGGTGCCCGTCGACGTCGTCGTACGGCGACATCACCAGCAGCCCGTCCACCCGGCCCCGCATCGCGCGCAGGGCATCGCCCTGCTCGCGGGGGTCGCCGTGGTAGGACGAGACCAGCAAGTGCAGCGCGTGCTCGCGGGCGACCTGGTCGATGCCCTGCATCAGTTCCGAGAAGAACTCGCCATAGACCTCGGGCAGCACCACGCCGATGGTGCGGGTCCGGCGGCTGCTCAGGCTGCGGGCGGCGTGGTGCGGGGTGTAGCGCAGGCGCTGGGCCACCGACTGGACGCGCTCGCGGACCGCCTGGGCGACGTTGTGCTGGCCGTTCAAGGCGCGCGACACGGTCGCCACGGAGACCCGCGCTTCGCGTGCGACATCCTTGATGGTCACTGACATGCAACGCCCCGCCGGTTGCGACGGGCTGGAATGTAAACGTTTCCAGTCCCCTTGCAAGCCCGACCCTCGCCGGGTGCCGGGGCACCGTGGCCTAGATCACGTAACTGATTGTTTACAAACGAATCAGGTTACGACTGGAAACGATTTCCTGCGGCATTGCAGCATGCGTGCTGGCACTCACTGCGCCAGCGCGGCTTCCTCCGGCGTCCGCGCCCGGATCGCCAGCGCATGGATGTCGTCCTCCATCATGCTGCCCAGCGCGGCGTACACCATCCGGTGCCGGGCCAGCGGCAACTTGCCGGCGAAAGCCGCGCTGACGATGTCCACGCTGAAGTGCCCTTGCCCGCCCCGCGCGCCCGCATGCCCGGCGTGCTTGTGGCTGTCGTCGGCGACTTCCAGCCGCTGCGGTTGCAGCGCCTCGCCGAGCAGGGCACGAATGCGCGCGACCCGCTGCGGGTTCAGCCGCGGGATGTCGGCCTCGGTCGCGCCGCTCACGGCAAGACCTTGCGGAAGGGCCTGACCTCGACCCGCGCATACACCCCGGCTTCCACGTAGGGGTCGGCATCCGCCCACGCCCGCGCCTCCTCGAGCGAGGCGAACTCGGCGATGACCAGGCTGCCGCTGAAGCCGGCCGGTCCCGGATCCTCGGCGTCGATCGCCGGGCATGGCCCCGCCACCAACAGGCGGCCCGCGTCGCGCAGGGCCTGTAGCCGGGCCAGGTGGGCAGGCCGCGCCGCCATCCGCCTGGGCAGCACGTCGCTGCCGTCGTAGCCTTCGATCGCGTACCACATGGCGCACTCCCGTCTGAACCATCGCCGCGCATTGTAGGACGCGCAGTGGACAGCCCCGCCGCGAGGCCGTACCCTTCGCGCATCGCTTCGGGCCCGGTCCCGCGGCTCCGCGCAACGCCGGCACCCCACGCCCCGCCGCGCCCGCCGACCCGGCCTTCCTCGCCACGCGCCTCCACGCACCCCTCGGGGCGCACCCGGCTGGCATGGCGTGGGCAATCCGCCTCACCGATGTGCCCCCGGCCGCATGCGGCCCCTGCGACATGCTGTGGCCCGGAGGGGGCCGCAACCGATGACATCCGAAACCGGCATCGCCCCCGCGGCCGATGCACCCGCCCAAAACGCGAATGCCCGTCCGCAGCAGCAGGAAATGCCGCTGGCGACGGTGCTCGGCCAGCCGGTGCTGGAGATCCCGAAGGACCTCTACATCCCGCCGGATGCACTCGAGGTCATCCTCGACGCGTTCGAGGGACCGCTGGACCTGCTGCTGTACCTGATCCGCCGGCAGAACCTGGACATCCTCGACATCCCCGTCGCCGAGATCACCCGGCAGTACGTGGACTACATCCAGGCCATGCACGAGATGCGCTTCGAGCTGGCCGCGGAGTACCTGGTCATGGCCGCGATCCTGGCCGAGATCAAGTCGCGCATGCTGCTGCCGCGCCCGCCCAGCGAGGAAGGCCTGGAGGAGGATCCGCGCGCCGACCTGGTGCGCCGCCTGCAGGAGTACGAGCGCTACAAGAAGGCCGCCGAGGACCTGGACACCCTGCCGCGGCAGGAGCGCGACACCACGGTGGTCGCCGCCTACGTGCCCGACCGCGCCGCGGTGCGCTTGCCGCCGCCGGTCGACATGAAGGAGATGCTGCTGGCCCTGCACGACGTGCTCAAGCGCGCCGAGCTGTTCACCCAGCATGCGATCAAGCGCGATGCGCTCAGCGTCCGCCAGCGCATGGGCGAGTTGCTGGAGCGCATGGCCGATGGCGCGTTCCACCGCTTCGAATCGCTGTTCACGGTCGAGGAAGGCCGGCTCGGCGTGGTGGTCACCTTCCTCGGCCTGCTGACCCTGGCCAAGGAACAGCTGGTCGACATCGTGCAGGAAGCGCCGCTGGCGCCGATCTACGTCAAATCCCTGGCCTCGGCCGAGGGCACCCCGGCCGTCGTCGCGCTCCCGAGCGAATTCGACGACGACGCCGCCAACGACTCCAACGACTGAGCCGCATGGATCAACCACTCGTCACCCGCATCGTCGAAGCCGCCCTGCTCGCGGCACACCAGCCGCTGACGCTGGTCCAGCTCAAGGGCCTGTTCCCGCTGGACGAACCGGCGCCGGACGACAGCATCGAAACCGCGCTGGCGGACCTGCAGGCGGCCTGCGCCGAGCGCGGCGTCGAGCTCGTCGAAGTGGCCAGCGGCTGGCGTTTCCAGGTCAAGGCCGACGTCCACCCGTGGGTGGCGCGCCTGTGGACCGAACGCCAGACCAAGTACACCCGCGCCACCCTGGAGACCCTGGCGCTGATCGCCTACCGGCAGCCGATCACCCGCGGCGAGATCGAGCAGATCCGCGGCGTCGCGGTGAACAGCAGCATCATCAAGGCGCTCGAGGAACGCGACTGGATCCGCGTCGTCGGGCATCGCGACGTCCCCGGCAAGCCGGAGCTGCTGGCGACCACCCGGGCCTTCCTCGACTACTTCGGGCTGAAGCGCCTCGACGAACTGCCGCCGCTGTCGGAACTCAAGGACATCGGCGAGCTGGAACCGCAACTGCCGTTCGCGCCGGCGATCCCGGTGGGCGCGGCAAGCGCGGCCGCCGAGCCGGAAGTTGAGCCGGAGTCGACGTCTGGCCTTGATCACGCCGAACAAGACGAATCCACTGCAGAAGTCGACTATGACCCCACTTCTGTCAACCAAGACACCACCGGAGACGACGCGGACGCCGCATCGTCGGAGCACAAAAATGAGCAATAACGAATCGACCCGCCGCCCGTTGAGCCTGAAGGCCAAGGGCACGCCAGAAGCCGAGGCCCCGCGCATCGAGGAACGCCTGCACAAGGTGCTCGCGCAGGCCGGGCTGGGCTCGCGCCGCGCGCTCGAGCAGCGCATCGCCGAAGGCCTGGTCAAGGTCAATGGCGAGACCGCGCGCACCGGCATGAGCGTGACCGGCGGCGACAAGATCGAACTGGATGGCAAGACCTTCGTCGCCAGCGCGCTGACCGACCCGTCGCGCGTGCTGATGTACAACAAGCCCGAGGGCGAGGTCACCACCCGCGAGGATCCCGAGGGGCGCCCGACGATCTTCGAAGCCCTGCCCGTGCTGAAGGGCGCGCGCTGGATCGCGATCGGCCGCCTCGACATCAACACCACCGGCCTGCTGCTGCTCACCACCGACGGCGAGCTGGCCAACGCGATGATGCACCCGAGCTTCGAGGTCGCGCGCGAGTACGTCTGCCGCGTGCGCGCCCCGGAGGGCGAGGACGTGGTCAGCGACAAGATCGTCGACCGGCTGGCGCGCGGCGTGGCCCTCGACGACGGCCCGGCCAAGTTCGACGAGATCGAGCGCATCGGCGGCACCGACTCCCACGACTGGTTCCGCGTACTGCTCAAGGAGGGCCGCAACCGCGAGGTGCGCCGCCTCTGGGAGTCGCAGGGCTGCCAGGTCAGCCGCCTCAAGCGCATCCGCTACGGCGAAGTCCGCCTGCCGCAGCCGCTACTGCGCGGCCAGGCGCAGGAGCTGCCGCAGGCCGAGGTCGACGCCCTGCGCAAGGCGGTCGGGCTGGAGGATGGCGCGCCGTCCGCGCTGACGCTGATGCCGGTGCTGGGCCAGCGCAAGGCCGGCAAGACCGTGGTCGCCGGCAATGCCCGCGGGCATGGCTACGTGGGCGGGCACAGCACCGCCGACGAAGGCCGCGAACTGCGCCGCTTCGACCACGTCCGCGAGGACCGCAACCGCCGCGGCGGGCCGCGCAAGCCGCATGGCGGCCTGACGGTCAGCGGCGAGGCCGCGGCCAAGCAGGCGCACAAGACGTTCAAGCCGAAAGGCCCGCGCGCGCAAGGGCAGCGGATGAAGCCCGGCGAACAGCGCGGCGACAATCCCGCCGCGATGCGCACCTGGTACGTGCCGGACGGGGTGGACACCGGCCCCAGCGGGCATCGCAACCCCGATGGTGCGCGCGGCCCGCGCAAGCCGTACGGCAATGCGCCCGGTGCC
>JAFLEB010000037.1 GCA_017302075.1 Lysobacterales bacterium | reverse complement strand
CTGGCCAACGCGCCTGCAAATGCGGCATCACGTGGTGGCGCAGGAAGTTGCGGTCGAGGCCGGGGTCGTCGTTGCCCGGGTCGTCGATCCAGTCGAGGCGCTGTAGTCGGGCATGGGCCAGCAGGTCGGCGCGCGGCATCCCGAGCAGCGGACGCCACAGCCAGCCGCGGGCGTAGGCCCGCCACGGGCGCATCGCGGCGAGCCCATCGACGCCGGACCCGCGCAGCGCACGCAGCAGGAAGGTTTCGGCCTGGTCGTCGCGATGGTGGGCGAGGGCCAGGACTTCGCCGGCGCGCAGGTGGGCCGCGAACGCCGCGTGGCGTGCCTCGCGGGCCGCGCCTTCGAGGCCGAGCCCGGCGCGCCTGTCCACGGCGACGCGGACAACCTCCAGCGGGATGCCGAGGCCGGCGCAGGTCGCCTCGCAATGCGCCGCCCATGCATCCGCCTGCGCGTGCAGGCCGTGGTGGACATGGAGCGCCCGCAGTCCGGTGCGCTGCGTCGCCGAGTCGCCGGCGAGCAGGTGCAGCAGTACCGTGGAATCCAGGCCGCCGCTGTAGCCGACCACGCAGGGCGCGCCAGCCTGCGGACTCGGGGGCAGCCTCAGCTGCGCGATTCGCGCTTGGCCAGGTCGATCCATTCGCGTTGGTCGCGCTGGTAGTAGGCCGGCGCGAGGCGGCTGCGACGCAGGATGTCGGTGTACACCTCCCGCGCCTTGTCGTGCTGGCCGTCGCGCTGCAACAACTGGGCATGGCGGGCGCGCCCTTCTTCCCCGGGGTATTCCGGGGCGAGCGCCTCGTATTCGTGGAGCGCCGCCGGGAGATCGCCCATCGCCTCGAGCGCGCGCGCGTACAGCAGGTGCCCCTCGCTCGAACGAAAGTCCGGATTGGCCGCGATCAGCGCGTCGAGCGTGTCGCGTGCCTCGCGTGCGTGTCCTTGCCCGAACTGCGCACGGGCAAGGCCGAGCATCAGGTGCGGGTCGGTCCGGTACAGGCCTTGCAGCGCCCCCTTGTACTGCGCTTCCGCCGCGGCGAAATCGCCGCGCTCCAAGCGTTCCTCGGCCAGCCGGCGGCGGTTGTCGGCGGTATCGGCCAGCTCCAGCCGGGCGCTGGCGTCGCGCGAGCGGCGTTCCGGATCGATGGTGTCGCGGGCGTTGCGCACGATGCGGCGGGCGCCGGCGCTATTGCGCATCTCCGGGACCACCTCGGCGATGACGTAGATCACCACCGCGATGTACGAGCCGATCAGCAGCAGGAACAGCCAGTACATCGGGCGCCCGGTGCGGATCGCATGCACCGCGCACGCGATCTGCAGCACGGCGCCGAGCAACAGGATGGGGCTCAAGCGTGGCCGCTCGCGTCGTACGCGCCATAGCCGCGCAGGCGGCGGTAGCGGTTGTCCAGCAGCGTCGCGACCGGGACGCCGTCCAGCGCGTCCAGTTCGTTCAGCAGCACGGCCTTGAGGCGCCGGGCCATCTGCACCGGGTTGCGGTGCGCGCCGCCGGTGGGCTCGCGCACGATCTTGTCGATCAGGCCCAGGCCGAGCAGGCGCTTGGCGGTGATCCCCATCTGCTCGGCGGCGTCCTTGGCCTTGCCGGCGTCGCGCCACAGGATCGAGGCGCAGCCTTCGGGCGTGATCACCGAGTAGGTGCTGTATTCCAGCATCAGGGTGCGGTCGCCGACGCCGATCGCCAGCGCGCCGCCCGAGCCGCCTTCGCCGATCACGGTGCACACGATCGGCACCTTCAGCTCGGCCATCTCCAGCAGGTTGCGGGCGATCGCCTCGGACTGGCCGCGTTCCTCGGCATCGATGCCCGGCCAGGCGCCGGCGGTGTCGATGAAGGTCAGGATCGGCAGGCCGAAGCGTTCCGCCAGCTTCATCAGGCGCAGCGCCTTGCGGTAGCCCTCGGGCTTGGGCATGCCGAAGTTGCGGCGCACCTTGGACTTGGTGTCGCGGCCCTTCTCGTGGCCGATCACCATCACGCTGCGGCCGTCGATGCGGGCGAGGCCGCCGACGATGGCGTTGTCGTCCGCGAACGCGCGGTCGCCGGCGAGTTCCTGGAATTCGTCGCAGATCACCCGCAGGTAGTCCAGCGTGTACGGGCGCGCGGGATGCCGCGCCAGTTGCGAGACCTGCCACGGGGTGAGGTCGCGGAAGATGGTCGCGGTGCGCTTGCGCAGCTTTTCCTGCAACGCGTGCACTTCGGCGTCGATGTTGACCGCCGGCCCGTTGCTGGCCTGCCGCAGGTCCTGGATCCTGGCTTCCAGGTCGGCGATGGGCTGCTCGAAATCGAGGTAGTTCGGGTTCATCGGCCGCAGTTTACCCCGCCGGGGGCGCCGTACCGAGCCGTAGGTGCGGGCTCATTGGGCCCAGGGCTTGCCCATCTGCACACTGACCGCGGTCATGCCGGGCAGGCTGCGCAACAGGTCGGGCAGGCCGGCCTCCATGCGCAGGCCGCGGCCGCCGTTGATCGCCAGCCGGCCGATGCCGGTCGCGGTGGTCGCCTCGATCAGCACAGGGGTGCTGCCCGGATGGGCACGCAGCACGCGCTCGAATTGCTCCACTGCCCCGGGCACGCGCAGGTCCAGGCGCAGCGAGAGGCGTTGCGCCTGCCCGCTGCTGAGTTGCAGGTAGTCCCAGGCGCGCCGTGCGCGCAGCGCGAAGCCGCCGCTGAATTCGTCCTCACGCAGGTCGCCCTCGACCACCAGGATGCGGTCGCGGGTCAGCAACGGCGCGTACGCCTGCCACTCCTCGCCGAAGAACGCGCATTCGAGGCGCCCGCGCCCGTCTTCCAGTTGCACGAAGGCCTGGCTGTCGCCGCGCTTGCGCATGCCGACCACCTGGCCGGCGACCACCGCCGCCATCTGCGGGCGCCAGCCCTTGCGCGCCTCCGCCGGCCGCGCCTCCCACAACACGTCGAGCGAGGACAGGTCGTGGCCCACCAGTCCCTTCAGCTCGGCGCGGTACGGGTCCATCGGGTGGCCGCTGAGGTAATGGCCCAGGGTCTCGCGCTCGCCCTGCAGCTTCTGCGCCAGCGGCCATTCCTCGCAGGTCGGCAGCACCACGTGGATGTCCGCCGCGCCGCTGCCGCCGTGCGCGGGCGCGGCACCGAACATGTCGACCATGCCGGCATCGCGGTTGCGCGCGATCTGCTCGGTCGCCTTCAGCGCCTCCGGCAACTGCAGCATCAGCGAGGCCCGGTTCGGCGCCAGGGCGTCCATCGCACCGGCATGCACCAGCGCTTCCAGCGTGCGCCGGTTGAGGCCGGCCGCCTCCACCCGCTTGCAGAAGTCCAGCAGGTCGGCGAACGCGCCGCCGTCGCCCCGTGCGGCGACGATCGCCTCGCACACGCCGCGACCGACGCCCTTCACCGCGCCCAGCCCGTAGCGGATCGTGCGCGGGTCGGTGGCCTCGAACATGTAGGCCGAGGCATTCACGTCCGGCGGCAGCACCGCGAGGCCCATCGCGCGCGCCTCGTCGAGGAAGCCCACGACCTTGTCGGTGTTGTCCATGTCCGAGGACAGCACCGCGGCCATGAACTCCGCCGGGTAGTGCACCTTGAGCCAGGCGGTCTGGTAGGCGACCAGCGCGTACGCCGCCGAGTGCGACTTGTTGAAGCCGTACTCGGCGAACTTCTCCATCAGGTCGAAGATCTGCGTCGCGGTGCGCGGGTCGACGCCGCGCTCGGCCGCGCCGGCCTCGAACTTGGCGCGCTCCTTCGCCATTTCCTCGGGCTTCTTCTTGCCCATTGCGCGGCGCAGCAGGTCGGCGCCGCCCAGCGAATACCCGGCCAGGACCTGGGCGATCTGCATCACCTGTTCCTGGTACACGATGACGCCGTAGGTGGGCGACAGCACCGGCTCCAGCGCCGGGTGCGGGAAGCTCACCTCGGCCACGCCGTGCTTGCGGTCCACCCATTCGCGGTCCATCCCGCTGCCCAGCGGGCCGGGGCGGAACAGCGCGGCCAGCGCGATGATGTCCTCGAAGGTGTCGGGCCGGGCGCGCTTGAGCAGCTCGCGCATGCCGCGCGATTCGAACTGGAACACGGCGACGGTGTCGCCGCGCGCGAACAGTTCGTAGCTCGCCTTGTCGGTGAGCGGCAGGGTGGCGATGTCGAGCGGCGCCTCGCCGGCGGCGGCGCGGCGGGCGTTGATCGCCTTCACCGCCCAGTCGATGATCGTCAGCGTGCGCAGGCCGAGGAAGTCGAACTTCACCAGGCCGATCGACTCGACGTCGTCCTTGTCGAACTGGGTGACCGGGTTGCGCCCCCGGCCATGGCCGTCGTGTTCGGCGAACAGCGGGCAGAAGTCCTGCAGCGGGCTGGGCGCGATCACCACGCCGCCGGCGTGCTTGCCGGCGTTGCGGGTCAGGTCCTCGAGTTGGAGGGCGAGGTCGATGAGGTCGCGGACCTCGTCCTCGGCCTCGTAGCGCTCCTTGATCTCGGCGATCAGGTAGCCGTCCTTCTGCTGCGAGCGCTTGCTGCGGCCGATCACGTCGTCCAGCGACAGCGGGTCCGCGGGCTGCAGCGGGATCAGCTTGGCCAGGTCGTTGACGAAGCCGTAGGACAGGCCGAGCACGCGCCCGGTGTCGCGCAGCACCGCCTTCGCGGCCATGGTGCCGTAGGTGATGATCTGGCTGACCCGGTCGCGGCCGTACTTGCGCGCGACGTAGTCGATCACCTCGTCGCGCCGGTCCATGCAGAAGTCGATGTCG
The DNA here is from genome assembly GCA_017302075.1 of Lysobacterales bacterium. Lineage (GTDB taxonomy): Bacteria > Pseudomonadota > Gammaproteobacteria > Xanthomonadales > Xanthomonadaceae > Thermomonas > Thermomonas mangrovi. The sequence goes on along the minus strand of JAFLEB010000037.1, from coordinate 17,763 downwards.
AAGTCGGGCATCGACACGCGTTCCGGGTTGAGGAAGCGCTCGAACAGCAGGTCGTAGGGCAGCGGGTCGAGGTCGGTGATGCCCAGCGCCCAGGCCACCAGCGAGCCGGCGCCGGAGCCGCGGCCGGGGCCGACCGGGATGCCGTGCTGCTTCGCCCAGTTGATGAAGTCGGCGACGATCAGGAAGTAGCCCGGGAAGCCCATCTTGACGATGACGTCGAGCTCGGTCTCCAGGCGGGCTTCGTAGTCTTCGCGCGCCTTGCCGGGCGCCAGCGGTGCCCGTGCGAGGCGCCTGGCCAGGCCGTCGCGCGACTGGCTGCGGATCCAGCTGTCGAGGGTCTGGTCGTCCGGCACCGGGAAGGCCGGCAGGTAGTAGGTGCCCAGCCGCAGTTCGAGGTTGCAGCGGGTGGCCAGCGCGAGGCTGTTGTCGAGCGCGTCCGGTACGTCGGCGAACAGCGCCGCCATCGCGTCCGCAGGCTTCAGGAACTGCTCGGCGCTGTAGTCGCGCGGGCGGCGCGCATCGTCGAGCACCCGGCCGCTGGCGATGCACACGCGGGCCTCGTGGGCGTCGAAGCCCTCGGCATCGAGGAAGCGCACGTCGTTGCTGGCGACCACCGGGATCCCGCGGCGCGCGGCGACGTCCAGCGCGAAGGCGTTGAAGGCGTCCTCGCCCTGCCGTCCGGTGCGCACCAGCTCCAGGTGCAGGCGCTCGCCGAAGCGGCGCTGGAGGTCGGCCACGGCCGCTTCCGCGAGGTCGTGGCGGCCCCCGGCGAGCAACTGCCCGGCGTCCGATTGCGGCCCGGCCAGCGCGAACAGGCCGGCGTTCGCCTCCAGCCACGCCGGCCGCGCGACCACGCCATCCACCCGGTGGCCTTCCATCCACGCGCGGGTGAGCAGTTCAGACAGGCTGAGGTAGCCGGCCTGGTCGCGGCAGAGCAGGGTGAGCCGGCTGGGCGTGCCCGTGCCCTCCGCGAGCAACACGTCGGCGCCCGCGATCGGTTTGATGCCGGCCTTCTCCGCCTCCTTGTAGAACTTCACCAGCGCGAACAGGTTGTTCTGGTCGGTGATCGCCACCGCCGGCAGCCCGCGCGCCGCGCAGGCCGTCACGAGTTCCGGGATGCGGATCGTGGAGTCGACCAGCGAATACTCGCTGTGCAGGTGTAGGTGGGCGTAGCGGGCGGGCATGGGATCACCGCGGGGACAGTCAGCAGGGTAGGCCGCCCACCGACCCCGGGCAAGGCTTGACAGGCGGTCGCCCGGGTTCAGGCCAGCAGGCCGGCGGCCGCCAGCGCCTCGCGTACCGGCGCGAAGCTGCGGCGATGCTCGGGGCAGGGCCCGTGCAGGCGCAGGGCCTCGCGGTGCAGCGGGCTGGGATAGCCCTTGTGGCGGTCGAAGCCGTAGGCCGGATACTGCTGGTGCAGGGCGCGCATGCGCGCATCGCGCGCGACCTTGGCGAGGATGGAGGCGGCCATGATCGCCGGCTCCAGCGCATCGCCGTCGATGATCGCGGTGGCCGGGCAGGGCAGGCCGTCGGGCACCCGGTTGCCGTCGACCAGCGCATGGGCGGCGGCGGGCGACAGCAGGGCGACGGCGCGGCGCATGCCGGCCATCGTGGCCTGCAGGATGTTGCGTTGGTCGATTTCCGCCGCTTCGACGAATTCGATGCGCCAGGCCACTGCGCGTTCCAGGATCAGCGGATAGAGCGCCTCGCGGCGACGCTCGCTGAGCTGCTTGGAATCGCCGAGCCCGTCGATCGCGCGGGCCGGGTCCAGGATCACCGCAGCCACGCAGACCGGGCCGGCCAACGGGCCGCGTCCGGCTTCATCGACGCCGGCGACCAGCACGGTCATCGTGGCGTCGCCAGCAATCCGGCCACCGCCTCCGCCGCGCGCGCCGATGCGTCGCGGCGCAGGGACTCGTGGAGGGCGAGGAAGCGCGGCTGCAGGGCGGCCACGGCGTCGGCGTCGCGGAACCAGTGCAGCAGGGCCGCATGCAGGGCCTCGGGCGTGCAGGCGTCCTGCAGCAGTTCGGGCACCAGCGTCTCCCCGGCCAGGATGTTGGGCAGGCTGACGTGCGCGGATTTCAGCAGGCCGAAGGCCTTGACGATGGCGTAGGTCAGCCCGGAAATGCGATGCCCCACGACCATCGGCCGCTTGCACAGCATGGCCTCCAGGGCGGCCGTGCCGGAGGCGAGCAGGACGACATCGCTGGCGATCATCGCCGCCTGCGCCTGGCCGTCGAGCACGCGCACGCCTGGCGCGTCGCTGAGCATCGCGTCGATCGCGGCGCGGCAGCCCGCGTTCGCGGCCGGCACTAGCACCTGCAGGCCTGCCACGTCGCCAGCCAGCCGGCGTGCGGCATCAGCGAAGCCGGGCAACATCCGCTGGATTTCGCCGAGGCGGCTGCCGGGCAGCACGGCGAGCACGCGCGCATCGGTGGCGACGCCGAGCGCGATGCGGGCCGCCGTGCGGTCGGGCTGCAGCGGGATGGCGTCGGCCAGTGGATGCCCGATGAACACCGCGTCCACGCCGTGCCGCGCGTAGATCGGCGGTTCCATCGGGAACAGGCAGAGCACGCGGTCGGCGCTGTCGCCGATCTTCGCCGCGCGCGATTCCCGCCAGGCCCAGACCGAGGGGCTGACGTCGTGCACGGTGCGCACGCCGCGGTGCTTGAGCCAGCGCTCGACCCCGAGGTTGAAATCGGGGGCGTCGATGCCGATGAAGACGTCCGGTCGCCAATCCAGCACGCGCTGGCGGAAGGCCTTGCGCAGCGCCAGCAGGCGCGGCAGGTGCGCCAGCACCTCGGCGAGGCCCATCACCGACAGTTCGCTGGCGTCGTGCCAGGTCTCCACGCCGACCGCGCGCATCGCGTCCCCGCCGATGCCGGCGAAGGCGGCATCCGGGAAGCGTTCGCGCAGCGCCGCGACCAGCCCGGCGCCGAGCTGGTCGCCCGAGGTTTCGCCGGCGCAGAGGGCGATGCGTGGGCTCATGCGATGCCTTCTCGCATGGGCGCGCAATGGCACGGTGCGGGGAGAATTCCAAGTCGCTGCCCGGTACTCGCTTGGTTGGGGCGCTCCCCGGGCGGCACCACGGCGCTGCCTGCTTCGTTCACCGAAGCAACGGCCGCTCGCCGCCTTCGATGAAGTCCAGCATCGCGCGCACGTCCTCGCTGCCCGCGGCGGCGATCTCGCCGAGCTCCGCGCGCGCTTCCTCGAGCTTCGCCTCGCCCATGTACAGCGCGCGATAGGCACGCTTGATGCTGGCGATGCGGGTGGCATCGAAGCCGCGGCGCTTGAGGCCTTCGGCATTGATGCCGCGCGGGCGCGCGTACTTCTCCTGCGCCACCATCAGGAACGGCGGCACGTCGCCGTTGACGAAGGCGCCCATGCCGATGAACGCGTGGTCGCCGATGCGGCAGAACTGGTGCACGCCGGCGAAGCCGCTGAGGATGACGTGGTTGCCGACACTGACGTGGCCGGCCAGCGTCGCGTTGTTGGAGAACACGCAGTCGCTGCCGACGATGCAGTCGTGGGCGACGTGGCAATACGCCAGGATCCAGTTGCGGTCGCCGATGCGGGTGGTGCCGCCGCCGTCGCCGGTGCCACGGTTGATGGTGACGAATTCGCGGATCGCGTTGCCGTCGCCGATCACCAGTTCCACCCGCTCGCCGCGGTACTTCTTGTCCTGCGGCGCGCCGCCGATCGCGGCATGGCCGTGGAACACGTTGTCGCGGCCGATCCGGGTCGGGCCCTCGATCGTGCAATGCGGGCCGATCCGCGTGCCGTCCCCGACCTCGACCTCGGCACCGATCACCGCATAGGCCCCGATCACCACGCCCGCGCCCAGACGGGCCGAGGGATCGACCACGGCGGTCGGGTGGACCAAGGTCGGGGCGCGGTCCATCAGCGGGCGGCGGCGCAGAGGATCTCGGCGCAGGCGGCCTGCTCGCCGTCGACGCGGGCGATGCCCACGTATTGCGCCATGTTGCGGATGCGCCGCTTGAGCTCGACTTCGAGCTCAAGGCGATCGCCGGGGACGACCATGCGGCTGAACTTCGCGTTGTCCACCTTCACCAGGTAGAACGTGTCCTTGCCAAGCTCCGACGGGTCGCGCGAGAGCTGCGTGAGGACGCCACCCGCCTGCGCCAGCGCCTCCACCACGAGCACGCCGGGCATCACCGGGTGGCCCGGGAAGTGGCCGGTGAAGAAGGGTTCGTTGCAGGAGACGTTCTTGTAGGCGAGCACGCGCTTGTCCTTCTCGAACTCGACCACCCGGTCGACGAGCAGGAAGGGATAGCGGTGCGGGAGCAGGCGCTCGATCTCCGCCGTGGTCACAGGCAGGGTCACGCCAGGGGATGCATCGGTCATGCAGGGTCCTTGTCGCCGCCCCGCGTGCGCCGGGCGATCTCGTCGAGTTGCTTGAAACGCGCGGCGCTGCGGCGCCAGGCGCGATTGTCCATCAATGGCGTGCCCGAGGAGTACTCGCCGGGCTCGCGGATCGAATGGGTGACCAGCGACATCGCGGTCACCACCACGCGGTCGCAGAGCTCCAGGTGGCCGAGGATGCCGGCGCCGCCGCCGACCAGGCAGTGACGGCCGATGGTCGCGCTGCCCGCCACCGCGGAGCATCCCGCCATCGCCGTATGCGCGCCGATGCGGACGTTGTGGCCGACCTGGATCTGGTTGTCGAGGCGCACGTCCTGTTCGAGCACGGTGTCCTCAAGCGCGCCGCGGTCGATCGTGGTGTTCGCCCCGATCTCGCAGTCGTCGCCGACCACCACCCCGCCGAGCTGCGGCACCTTCAGCCACTGGCCATGGTCCATGGCGATGCCGAAGCCGTCGGCGCCCAGCACCGCGCCGGGATGTACCAGCACCCGCTTGCCGAGGCGCACGCGCACCACCAGGGTGACCCGCGCGACCAGCTCGCTGCCTTCGCCGACCTCGCAGTCCTCGCCGACCACGCAGCCTGGTCCGAGCATGGCGCCGGCGGCGATGCGGGAGCGCGCGCCGACCACCACCAGCGGGCCGACATGCGCGCCGGGATCCACCACCGCGGTGGCGTCGACCACCGCCGAGGGGTGGACGCCTGGCGGGCGTACTGGCCTGGGTTCGAACAACGCCGCGATCCGCGCGAATGCGGCATACGGGTCGCGGGCGAGCAGCGCGGTGCCGGCGCGGGCATCCAGGTCGGCCTCCCGCAATACCACCACGCCGGCAGCGGTCTCAGCGAGTTGGCCGCGATAGCGCGGGTTGGCGAGGAAGCCCAACTGCCCGGGGCCTGCCGTGGCGAGCGTGCCCACGCCGTGCACGGGGCGATCTTCGCCGCGGAGTTCCAGCCCGAAGCGCTGGGCCAGCTCGGACGCGGCGAAGGACCCTGCGGTCATGCGGCCGTCAGAGCTGGCCGCCGAACGTGAACTGCAGGCGTTCGACTTGGTCGCCGTCCTTCTTGCGGATCGGGAAGGCGTAGCTGATCGACAGCGGGCCCATCGGCGAGCGCCACAGCAGCGCGACGCCGGTGGAGACGCGCAAGTCGCCGGCGCTGAAGTTGTCCCAGCCGTCGTACACGTTGCCGAAATCGATGAACGCGGAGACGCGCGCGGCCGGGCTGTCGAACAGCTTCGGAAACACCGCTTCGATCGTGCCGGCGACCAGCATCGAGCCGCCGAGCGGCTGCCGGTAGCCCGAAGGCGACACATAGACCGGGCCGAGGGTGTTGTCGACGAAGCCGCGCACCTTGCCCTGCGCGGCGATGCCGCCGGCGTAGAAGTTCTCGAAGAACGGCAGGCCGGTCGCGGTGACGGTCTTGTCGTAGTCCGTCGACGTGGTCAGGCAGGGGTCGCTGGGCGGCGGGCCGGGCACCACGGTGTCAAGGATGCCGTCGCCGTTGGAATCGGTGTAGGTCGGCGCGGTGTAGCAGAGGTTGCGCACGATGTCGGGACCGTAGGAGTCGCCGTAGCCGAGGTTGACGGCGGTCTTCACCACGAGGCTCTGGCTCAGCGGCCAGTACTTGGCGATGTCGTACTGGAGCTTGTAGTACTCGACCGTGGAGCCCGGCAGCGCCACTTCCATCGACAGGTTCTGGGTCATGCCGACCACCGGCATGAAGAAGTCGTTGCGGGTATCCCGGCCCCAACCACCCTGCAGGCGCCAGGCATGGAAGGTGCGATTGCCGACCGCGTTCACGTAATCGATCAGCGGCGGCGGGGTGGAGCCATCGACGGTCAGGATCTCGTTGGTATCGATGCCGAACATCGCCGAGATCGAGTCGCTCTCGCTGATCGGGATCGTCGCGAACGCCTGCGCGGCGCCGCTGTTGGTGGAGTACTGGGCGACGTTGTAGCTGGAGTAGTCGAACTCGCGCCACCACAGGTTGTAGCCCAGAGATAGGCCTTCATCGGTGAAATAAGGATTGACGAAGGAGAAGTCGTAGCGTTTCTGGTAAGTGCTGCGGCTGACCGCCATCGAGACCCGGTTGCCGGTGCCGAGGAAGTTGTTCTCGGCCAATTGAAGGGAGAGGTTCAGGCCCGAAAGCTGCGAATAGCCGACGCCGGCGGAGATGCTGCCCGAGGTGGTTTCCTTCACCGTGTAGACCACGTCGACGAGGTCGTCGCTGCCGGCCACCGCTTCGTTCTCGACCTCGACGGATTCGAAGTAGCCCAAGCGGCTGAGGCGCACCTTGCTGCGGTCGACTGCGGCCTGCGAGTACCAGCTACCCTCGAACTGGCGCATCTCGCGACGCAGGACTTGGTCGGCGGTGCGGGTATTGCCCTTGAACACGATGCGGCGCACGTTGACGCGGGGCCCCGGCTGCACCTGCATGTCGATCGCCACCGTGCGCTTGTCGCGATCGATGGCCGGGACCGGGTTCACCTTGGCGAAGGCATAGCCGATGTTGGCGAGGCGTGCGGTGATCGACTCGGTGGCCAGCTCGACCAGCCCGCGGGAAAACGTGCTGCCCGGCGTGATGAACGCCACGATCTTCTCGATTTCTTCCTTGGGCAGCACGGTGTCGCCAGAAATGGTCACCCCGGACACGCTGTACACGTCGCCTTCGGTGATGCCGGCGGTGATGAACATGTCCTTCTTGTCGCCGCTCATCTCGACCTGGGTCGAGTCGATGCTGAAGTCGATGTGGCCGCGGTCGAGGTACCAGGAGTTCAGCTTCTCGATGTCGCCGGAAAGCTTCTCGCGCGAGTATTGGTCGTCGCGCTTGTACCAGCTGAGCCAGTTGCTGGTGTGCGACTCCCACCCCTTGGTGATGTCCTCGTCGGTGTAGGAGGTGTTGCCCACCAGGTTGATGTGGCGGATCTTCGCCGCCTTGCCTTCCTTGATGTTGATCGTGAGGTCGACGCGGTTGCGGTCGAGGCGCTCGATGTTCGGCGTGATCTGCACGCTGTACTTGCCGCGGTTGTTGTACTGGCGGTTCAACTCCTGGGTGACGCGGTCCAGGTTGAGCCGGTTGAAGGTCTCGCCCTCGGACAGGCCGATTTCCTTGAGGCCCTTGAGCAGGTCCTCGGTCTTGAGGTCCTTGTTGCCGACCAGGGTGAGCTTGTTGATCGCCGGCCGTTCGACCACGGTCACCACCAGGATGCCGCCCTGGTGGTCCAGGCGCACGTCCTCGAAGAACCCCGTCTTGTAGAGGGCGCGGAGGGCTTCCGCGGCCTTCGCGGCGTCTACGGTGTCGCCGCGCTCGACCGGTAGGTAGGTGAACACGGTGCCCGCGCCGATGCGCTGCAGGCCGTCGATGCGGATGTCGCTGACGGTGAAGGGCGCGAACGCGGACTGCGCCCAGACCGGCACGGCGAGTGCCGAGGCGAGGGCGAGGGTCAGCAGTCGGCGGGACAGGGGACGGGGCATTCGGTACATCCTGGTTGGGGGTGGCCCGGGGTAGTGGCCCCGGGTTTCACGCAGTGTCCCGGCATCGGCGCAGCGATGCCGGACGGCAATTCACGACACCATCCGCAGGATGTCGTTGTAGAACGCCAGCCCCATCAACCCCGCCAGCAAGGCGAGGCCCAGGTACTGGCCCGCGGCCACTGCTCGGTCGCCCAAGGGGCGCCCGATGGCCAGCTCGATAAGGTAATACAGCAGGTGACCCCCGTCCAAGACGGGGATGGGCAGCAGGTTGAGGATGGCGATGCTGACCGACAGGAGGGCCAGGAAGTTCAGGAACCACGCCAGGCCCATGCTGGCGTAGCTGTTGGCGACCTGGGCGATGGTCAGCGGCCCCGACACGGTGTTCTGCACCGAGACCTGCCCACTGAACGCGCGCCCGATCATCCCGAACAGCTGCCGGACCTGGTAGCCGGTTTCCTTGATGGAGGCCGGGATGGCCGCCAGCGGGCCCAGGCGCAGGACGGCATCGGGGGCGGGACGGGCGGGGGCCGCATTGGCGATGCCCAGCAGCCACTGGCTGCCGCCGTCGGGCAGGGTGTGCCTGGCCGGGGTGAGTTCGAGCGCCAGGCGCTCGCCATCGCGTTGTACCTCGACCATGCCGGGGCCGCCGCGGGCGCCCAGGGCCGCCACCAGCGGCGCGATGTCCTCGAAGCTGGAGACCGGGCTGGCGTCGATCGCGGTGATCCGGTCGCCTTCCGCCAGCACGCCCCAAGCCGGGCTACCCTCGGTCACGCTGCCCACGATCGCCGGCATCAGCAGGTGACGGGGGGTCAGGCCGATCGCGGCGACCGCGCGGGTTTCGTCGAAGGCGGCTGGCAAGCGTTGCAGCGGCAGCGTGCGCTGCACGTCACTGCCGCCCTCCGGCTTGACCTCCAGCGCGACCGGCTGCCGGTCCAGCGCGGCCACCGCCAGTGCCAGTTCGGCCTCGCTCCAGGTCGGGGTGGCGCGGCCGTCGACCGACAGGATGCGGTCCCCGGCGTGCAGCCCGGCCGCGGTGGCGAGGCCGTCCGCCTTGCCCACGACCGGTGCGTAGTCGGGACGCCCGACCACCAGCATCGCCCACAGGAGGCCGACGGCCAGCAGCAGGTTGGCGGCGGGCCCGGCGGCGACGATCGCCATCCGCTGCAGCACGGGTTTGTGGTTGAACGCCTGCGCCCGCTCGGCGGGCGCAACCTCGACTTCGCGCTCGTCCAGCATCTTCACGTAGCCACCCAGCGGGATCGCGGCAATGACGTATTCGGTTCCGTCCTTGCCGACCCGCGTCCACAGCGGGCGGCCGAACCCGATCGAGAACCGCAGTACCTTCACCCCGAACCGGCGCGCGACCCAGAAGTGGCCGAATTCGTGGAAGGTGACCAGCACCCCGAGGGCCACCAGCATCCACCACACCGAGCCCAGGAAGGTGCTCATGCGGGCTGGCCGCTCGTCGGCAGGGTGGCGATCCGGGCCGCGCAGGCGTCGCGTGCGCGGGCGTCGGCCTCCAGCAGCACGTCCAGGCAATCGGCAGGCTGCGGCGGCATGGCGTCCAGGGTGGCGGCGACGAGGTCGGGGATGGACAGGAAACCGATCCGGCCCTGAAGAAAGGCTGAAACCGCGACTTCATTGGCCGCGTTGAGCACGGCCGGGGCGGTGCCGCCCGCCGCCAGCGCGTCGAACGCGAGGCCGAGGCAGTGGAAGGCGTCGAGGTCGGGGGCCTCGAAGTCGAGGCGTCCGCCTTGCGCCAGCAGGTCCAGCAGGTCGACGCCGGAGGCTAGGCGTTCCGGCCAGCCGAAGCCGACCGCCAGTGCGGTGCGCATGTCGGGCAGGCCGAGCTGGGCCAGCGCGCTGCCGTCGACGAAATCGACGAGCGCATGCACCAGCGACTGCGGGTGCACCAGCACGCGGATGCGTGCGGGCGGCATCGCGAACAGATGGTGGGCCTCGATCACCTCCAGGCCCTTGTTCATCAGGGTCGCGGAATCCACCGAGATCTTGGGGCCCATCGACCACTTCGGGTGGGCCACGGCCTGGGCCGGGGTCACGCCGGCCAGGTCGTGCCGACTGCGGCCGCGGAACGGACCGCCCGACGCTGTCAGCGTGATCCGCGCCACGTCGGCCGGTGCGCGGCTCGCCGCCAGGCACTGGAACACCGCGTTGTGCTCGCTGTCGATCGGCACGATGCGGGCGCCGCCGTCGCGGGCGGCCTGCATCAGCAGCTCCCCGGCCAGCACCAGCGATTCCTTGTTGGCGAGCAGCAGGCGCTTGCCGGCGCGCGCCGCGGCGAGGGTCGAGGACAAACCTGCCGCGCCGACGATCGCCGCCACCACGCTGTCGCAGGCATCGCCGGCCACCAGCGCGTCCAGCGCGGCATCGCCGGCATGCGCTTCAGTCGGCAGGCCGGCATCGCGCAGGCCATCGCGCAGCGCCGGGTGGGCGGCCGGGTCGGCGATGACCGCGTGCGCCGGGCGATGGCGCCGGCACAGCGTGAGCAGGCCGTCGACGTTGCTGCCGGCGGCGAGGACGCTGGCCGACAGGCGTTCGGGATGGCGTGCGATGACGTCCAGCGCGGACGTCCCTATCGAGCCGGTGGCGCCCAGCACCGCCACGCGCTGCATCACGGCCGATTCCATCGCGACGCCTGCCTCAGAAACCAAGCCAGGCCTTGCCCAGCGCGAACACCGGCAGCGCGGCCAGCACGCTGTCGATGCGGTCGAGCACGCCGCCATGGCCCGGGATCAGGTCGCCGGAGTCCTTCACCCCGACATGGCGCTTGAGCAGGCTCTCGAACAGGTCGCCGGCGACTGAGAAGCCCGCGGTGGCCAGCGCGACCAGCGCGACCGCCGGCAATTGCGCGGCCTGCGCGCCGGCCAGCGGCGCGCCGACCACCGCGACCACCATCGCCAGCGCGAGGCCGCCGGCCAGGCCTTCCAGGGTCTTGTTCGGGCTGATCCGCGGTGCCAATTTGCGCCCGCCGAACCAGCGCCCGCCGAAACGGCGGCCGGTGAAGTAGGCGCCGGTATCCGCCGCCCACACCAGGCACAGCGCCAGCAACAGCCAACGATGGCCATTCGGCTGGGTCGCGTGGATCAGGCCGAGCGCGCACCATGCCGGCACCACCGCGAGGGTGCCGGCGGCGAGCTTGAACACCCGTGCATGGCCGTCATGGTCGGAGGCGAAGTCGTAGTGGCGCAGCCACAGCAGGGCCAGGCACCACCAGGCGACGCCGATCAGCACGGTGAGCTGGAACAACGCCAGCGAGCCGCCCTGCGCGGAGCGCGATCCCCAGACCAGCGCCGCCATCACCGCGACGTTGGAGGCCAGCAGCACGGTGCGCGCGAGGGTGTCCTCGATGTCGGCGAGCTTCAGCCATTCCCACAGCGCGACCAGGAACACCACCGCGCTCAGCGCGGCGAGGATCGGCGTGGGCGCGAACAGGACCGTGAGGATGGCGACCGGCGCCATGATCAGGGCCGCCAGCAGACGCGTCTTCGTCACTGCATTCCCCCGGTCCCCTCGGCGGCCACCTGCGCCCCGGTCAATCCGAAGCGGCGTTCGCGCCCGGCGTAGTCGTCGAGCGCGCGCTGCAGTGTCGCCGCATCCACGTCCGGCCACAACGTGTCGGTGAACCATAGTTCGGTGTAGGCCAGCTGCCAGAGCAGGAAATTGCTGATGCGCAGCTCCCCGCCTGTGCGGATGAACAGGTCGGGTGGCGGCAGGTCGGCCAGCGCGACGCGCGCGCCGAGCGCCGCTTCATCGATCTCGTCGGCACGCAGGCGCCCGGCGGCCACGTCCTCGGCAAGCGAACGCGCTGCCGCGGCGATGTCCTGCCGCCCGCCGTAGCTGGCGGCGATGCACAGCTGCAGGCGGGTGTTGCCGGCGGTCAGCGCTTCCGCAGCCTGCATGCGCTGCAGCAGCGCGGCGTCGAAGCGGCTGCGGTCGCCGATGAAACGCAGGCGCGCGCCGAGCCGGTGCAGTTCATCGACCTCGCGTTCCAGCGCGCCGAGGAACAGCTTCATCAGCCCGCCGACTTCCTCCGCCGGCCGGTTCCAGTTCTCGCTGGAGAACGCGAACAGGGTGAGCGCGCCGACCCCGTGGTCGAGGCAGAACTCCACGCAGGTGCGCACCGCGCGCGCGCCGGCGCGATGGCCGATCAGGCGCGGCCGGCGGCGCTGCTGCGCCCAACGCCCGTTGCCATCCATGATGATGGCGATGTGCCGTGGGATGCTCACTGCGGGCGGCCGCCGCGCATGCAGGCCAGGCAAGCAAACGTGGGGCGTGCAGGCAGCGGCATCCCGGCAGTCCGCGACTGCCGGCGAGGTTGGCGATGACGCGGCATGGGCAAGCGCAGTCCGCCCTCAGACCGCCATCAGTTCCTGTTCCTTCGCCTTCACCACCTCGTCCACGTCCTTGATCGCGGCATCGGTGATCTTCTGGATCTCCTGCTCGCTGCGGCTGGCGTCGTCCTCGGTGATCTGCTTGTCCTTCAGCAGCTCCTTGACCTGGTGGTTGGCGTCGCGGCGGATGTTGCGGATCGCGACCTTGGCGTCCTCGCCCTCGTGGTGCACGACCTTGGTCAGGTCCTTGCGGCGTTCCTCGGTCAGCGGCGGGATGTTGAGGCGGATCACGGTGCCCGCGGTGTTCGGGGTCAGGCCGAGGTCGGAGGCCAGGATCGCCTTCTCGACCGCGCCGACCATCTGCTTCTCCCACGGCGTGATGGTGATCGAGCGCGCATCGCCGACCGCCACGCTGGCGACCTGCGACAGCGGCATGTCGGAGCCGTAGTAGTTGACCTTGATGCTGTCCACCAGGCCGGCGTTGGCGCGGCCGGTGCGGACCTTGACCAGGTTGTGGCGGAGCGCCTCGACGCTCTTGGCCATGCGGGCCTGCGCGTCCTTCTTGATCTCGTTCAGCATCGCGGTGCTCCGGGTTCCATGGATAACCGCCGGATTATAAGCGAGGCGGGCACGCGGTCAGTGCGGGTGCGGGTGTCCGTGCGCATCGGCATGCGCGTGCCCGTGGGCGGCGCGTCCGCTGCAGTCGTGCGCGCAGGCGGTGCCGCGTTCGATCTGCAGGGTGGGGTGGTTGATCCCGAAGCGCGCGTCCAGGCCATCGCCCACGGCATCAATGAAGGCGTCGTGGTCGTCGTCGGTCGTGCGCACCACGTGCGCGGTCAGCGCGACCTCGCCGGCGCCCAGCGACCAGATGTGCAGGTGGTGCACCGCGGCCACGCCGGGTTGGGCGAGCAGCCAGTCGCGCACCGCGGCCTGGTCGATGCCGCGCGGGACGGCGTCCATCGCGGCATCGAAGGCATCGCGCAGCAGGCCGAAGGCGCCGGCCGCGACCACCACCGCGACCAGCAGGGCGGTGGTCGGGTCCAGCCAGTCCCAGCCCAGCCACCAGATGCCGGCGCCGGCGAGCACCGCGGCCAGCGAGACCGCCGCGTCCGCCACCAGGTGCAGGAAAGCGCCGCGCCGGTTGAGGTCGTGGTCGTGGCCGTCGCGGACCAGCCAGGCCGCGCCGAGGTTGACCACGATGCCGATCGCCGCGACCGTCATTACGGTCGGGCCCGGGACCTGTGGCGGCTCGGCGAAGCGGCGGACGGCCTCCCAGGCAAGCGCCCCGGAGAACCCGACCAGCAGCAGCGCATTCGCCAGCGGCGAGAGCAGGGTGGCCCGCCGCCAGCCGTAGGTATGGCGCTCGGTGGGCATGCGCCGGGCCAGCGTCGCGGCGGCCCAGGCCAGCCCCAGGCCGAGCACGTCGCCCAGGTTGTGCAGGGCGTCGGACAGCAGGGCGAGCGAATTGGTGGCGAAGCCGTACCCCGCTTCCAGCGCGGTGTAGGCGAGGTTGATCAGGGTGACCCAGGCGAACGCGCGGGTCCCGTCGTGGGCGTGGGCATGGCCGTGCATGGCGGTGAGCCTGCCATGCCCGCCGGCGCGGACACTATTGCAGGCGCGGGGCGGGCGGGCTCAGCGCGAGGCGTGGACCAGGGTGCCGATCGGCTCGCCGTGCAGGATCCGCAGCAGCACGCCCGGCTGGGCCATGTCGAAGATGCGCAGCGGCAGGCCGGCGTCGCGGCACAGCGCGAACGCGGCGGTGTCCATCACCTGCAGGTTGCGGGCGATCACGTCGTCGTAGGTCAGGGTGTCCAGCTTGACCGCGTCGGCGTGCTTCTTCGGGTCGCGGTCGTACACGCCGTCGACCTTGGTGGCCTTCAGCAGCAGGTCGGCGCCGATCTCGATCGCGCGCAGCGCGGCGCCGGAATCGGTGGTGAAGAACGGGTTGCCGGTGCCCGCGGCGAAGATGGTGATGCGGCCCTTCTCGAGGTGGCGCACGGCGCGGCGGCGGATGTAGTCCTCGCACACGTCGTTGATCTTGATCGCCGACATCACCCGGCACTTCGCGCCCAGCTTCTCCAGCGCGTCCTGCATCGCCAGCGCGTTGATGACCGTGGCCAGCATGCCCATCTGGTCGCCGGTGACCCGGTCCATGCCGCCGGCGGCCAGGCCTGCGCCGCGGAAGATGTTGCCGCCGCCGATGACCAGTGCGACCTCGGCACCGGCGTCGCGGGCCTCGATCACTTCGCGGGCGAGGCGGCCGATGACCTTGGGGTCGATGCCATAGTCCTCGTCGCCCATCAGGGCCTCGCCGGAGAGTTTCAGCAGGACGCGGCGATAGGCGAGTTGCGGCATGGCGGGCTCCGGGCGGGCAAACAGCGAAATTCTAGCCGATGCCGGGCCGCCCATCGCGCGTTGCCTGCCCACGCGGCGGGGGCGGGTGCCCCAGAAACGAAAAACCCGCCTTGCGGCGGGTCGTTCGCGGATCCGGTGGCGCGCAGGTTCAGACCTGCATGGCCTTGGCGACTTCCGCCGCGTAGTCCTCGACCACCTTCTCGATGCCTTCGCCCACCAGCAGGCGGGAGAAGCCCACCACGTCGGCGCCGGCGGCCTTGGCGGCCTGCTCGACGGTCTGGTCGGTGTTCAGCACGTAGGGCTGGCCGTACAGGCTGACCTCGTTGACGATCTTGGCGATCTTGCCGCCGATGATCTTCTCCAGGATCTCGGCCGGCTTGGCCTTGTCCTTCTCGGACATCTTGGCCAGCTCGATCTCCTTTTCCTTTGCCACGAACTCGGCCGGCACGTCGGCGGCCTTGTTGTACGGCGGGTTCATCGCGGCCACGTGCATGGCCACGCCGCGGGCGAAGTCGGCGTCGCCGCCGGCGACCTCGACCAGCACGCCGATCTTGCCGCCGTGGACGTAGGCCGCCACGTTGTTGGCGGTGTCGATGCGCGACATGCGGCGGATCTGGATGTTCTCGCCGAGCTTGGCGATGGCGGCGGCGCGGGCTTCCTCGACGGTCTCGCCGCTGGGCAGCGCGACCGACTTCAGGGCCTCGGCGTCGGCCACGCCGGAGGCCAGTGCGGCCTGCGCGATGGTGTCGGCGAAGGCGATGAAGTTGGCGTCCTTGGCGACGAAGTCGGTCTCGGAGTTGATCTCGACCAGCACGGCCTTGCCGCCGTCCTGCGCCGCGGCGATGCGGCCTTCGGCGGCCACGCGGCTGGCCTTCTTGTCGGCCTTGGCGAGGCCCGACTTGCGCAGCCATTCAGCGGCGGCGTCGATGTCGCCGTTGTTCTCGGTGAGCGCCTTCTTGCACTCCATCATGCCGGCGCCGGTGCGCTCGCGCAGTTCCTTGACCAGGGAAGCGGTGATTTCAGCCATGGGGGTTACCTCTGGAAGTGGAGGCGGCCGCATCGGCACGGGCCGGGCGGGCGCCAGGGTGTCTGGGAGCCGCGGCACGCCACCCGGGGTGCGGGTGGCGTGGCGACAGGCGGCCGCGCGGCATGGCGCGGCGGCGCGACCGATCGGTTACTCGGCCTTCTTCGGGGCGCGGCGCGCCGGCTTCTTGTCCTCGCCTTCGGCGGCGGCGAAGTCTTCCTCGCGCACGGACGCCGAATTCGGGGACGCGGCCTTGCCTTCCAGCACCGCGTCGGCGGCGGCGCGGGCGTACAGCTGCACGGCGCGGATGGCGTCGTCGTTGCCCGGGATGGCGTAGTCCACCAGCGCCGGGTCGTAGTTGGTGTCGACCACCGCGATCACCGGGATGCCGAGCTTCTTGGCTTCCTTGATCGCGATGTCCTCATGGCCGATGTCGACCACGAACAGCGCGTCGGGCAGGCGGTTCATGTCCTTGATGCCGCCGAGGCTGGCGTCGAGCTTCTCGCGCTCGCGGCGCAGGCCCATCACTTCGTGCTTGACCAGCTTCTGGAAGGTGCCGTCGGTCTCGGCGGCCTCGAGTTCCTTCAAGCGGGCGACCGACTTCTTCACGGTGGCGAAGTTGGTCAGCGAGCCGCCCAGCCAGCGCTGGGTCATGTACGGCATGCCGCAACGCTCCGCCTCTTCCTTGATCGCCTCGCGCGCGCTGCGCTTGGTGCCGACGAACAGGATGATGCCGCGCTTCTGGGCGACGCCGCTGATGAAGTTCATCGCGTCGTTGAACAGCGGGACGGTCTTCTCGAGGTTGATGATGTGGATCTTGCCGCGGGCACCGAAGATGTACGGGGCCATCTTCGGGTTCCAGTAGCGGGTCTGGTGGCCGAAGTGGACGCCGGCTTCCAGCATCTGGCGCATGGTGATCTGGGGCATTGCAGGAACTCCATTGGCATGGAACCCGCGCCGGGTCGATGGAGGCGCTGCGCCTGGCCCTGGGGCTGGCGCGGGGTTCCGGGGTTGGGCCTCCCCGTCGTCGCTGCGTCCGAACTCCTCGCGGAGCACCCCGGCGCAGGGGTAGTCGACAGGTGTGGATTCGACGGTACGCCCGTCGTGGCGGCGATAAAGCCTTGAAAGTATGACGCAAATGGCGGGACGGGGCAAATCGTCGGGTGCGGGGACGCCGGCCACGGGGCATGGTCCCGGGCGGGCCATGGATGGCCCGCGCCCGCGAGGTCAGTCGTGGATGGCTGGACCGGGCGGCGGGGCCACGCCCCGTGGCCGGTGTCGCGTGCGATATCGGCGATAATCCGCCCATGATCAACCTGAAAACCCCCGCCGACCTCGAGAAGATGCGCGAGGCCGGTCGCCTCGCCGCCGACGTCCTGCAGGTCGTGGCCCCGTTCGTGAAGCCGGGCGTGACCACCGAGGAGCTGGACCGCATCTGCCACGACCACATCGTGAACGTGCAGGGCGCGATCCCGGCCAACGTCGGCTACCGCGGCTTCCCGAAGACCGTGTGCACCTCGGTCAACAACGTCATCTGCCACGGCATCCCGAGCGCCGCCAAGGTCCTCAGGGACGGCGACATCGTCAACATCGACGTCACCGTGATCAAGGACGGCTGGCACGGCGACACCAGCCGGATGTACTTCGTGGGCACCCCGTCGGTGATGGCGCGGCGGCTGGTCGAGGTCACCCGCGAGGCGATGTTCCGCGGAATCCGCGCGGTCCGCCCGGGCGCGACCCTCGGCGACATCGGCCACGCGATCCAGAGCTATGCCGAGGCCGAGCGCTTCAGCGTGGTCCGCGAGTACTGCGGCCATGGCATCGGCAAGGTCTACCACGACGACCCCCAGGTCCTGCACTACGGCCGCCCGGGCGAGGGCATGGTCCTGCGCGAGGGCATGACCTTCACCATCGAGCCGATGATCAACGAGGGCGCGCGCCACACCCGCGTGCTGCCGGACGGCTGGACGGTGGTGACCAAGGACCGCAAGTTGTCCGCGCAGTGGGAGCACACCGTCGCGGTGACAGCCGACGGCGCGGAGATCCTGACCCGCCTGCCCGGCGACGACAACGACCTGTGACGATGCAGGCGCCGGCCGGGACCCCTGCGGCTGACGCCCTGCCTCCCGGCCCTGCCGGGGATGCCGGCTGGGCCGCCGCGGCCCGCGCCGAGCTGGC
>JAFLEB010000036.1 GCA_017302075.1 Lysobacterales bacterium | reverse complement strand
CGCACAGTCGGGCAGATCTATGCGGTGCTGTTCATCGCCGAGCGGCCGCTTTGCGCCGATGACATTGTCGAAAGGCTCGGCGTCTCGCGCTCCAATGTGTCCATGGGCATCAAGGAATTGCAGAGCTGGAACCTGCTGCGGCAGCGCTCAATGCCCGGCGACCGGCGCGAATTCTTCCAGACGCCGGAGGATATCTACGCGATTGTCCGCACGCTGGTGGAGGAGCGCAAGAAGCGCGAGATCGACCCCACGCTCTCGGTTCTGCGTGAATTGCTGATGCGGATGCCGGACAGCGAGAGCGAGCGCATCGCGCAGGCCCGCATGCTGGCCCGCCGGCCGCAGCGACAGCACGGTCCAGGCGGTGGGCGGCTCGGGCGGCGCAAGCGTCGGCATCCCCGCCAGCTTGGCACAGGGCCATCGGCTCCGGCACGCTGTGCGGATGACGACGACTCCATCGCTCGCCGCGCTCGCGGCACACTTCGCCGGGATGCCGCCGGTCGCGGCCATGCAGCCCAGCCTCGACGCCTGGGACGCCGGCGTGCTGCGCCTGCGCGCCCCGCTGGCGGCTAACATCAACGACAAGGGCTGCGCGTTCGGCGGCAGCCTGACCTCGCTGATGACCATCGCCGGCTGGGGCATCGTGTCACTGACCCTGGCCGAGGCCGGGCTGGACGCGGACATCTACGTGGCCGACAGCCGCGTGCGCTACCTGAAGCCGGTGTTCGAGGACCTGGTGGTGGATGCCGGCTTCGACGATCCGCTCGAGGCCGCCGGCCTGGCCGACGTCCTGCGCCAGCAAGGCCGCGCCAGCGTGCGCATCCAGGCGCGGACGCTGCTCGCCGACGGCGGCGTCGCGGCCACCCTGGTCGCGCGTTACGTGGCCATCGCCAAGGGCTGACGCGGCCGCGGGCCGCGCACGCGGTAGGATGCGGCATCCCCCGAGGAGCGTCGCGATGTCCCGCCTGCTGTTGCGCTGCCTGTTGCTGTGCTGCCTGGCCCTGGTGGCCGGCTGTCCCAAGTCCGCCAGCAAGGGAACGGCGCTTGAGGAACTGCAGTACGCCTATTCCGCCGCGGTGCGCTGGGGCGACTTCGAGGGTGCCTGGAACCTGGTCGACCCCAAGGTGCGCGAGGCGCATCCGCTCACCGACATCGACTTCTCGCGCTACAAGCAGGTGCAGATCTCGGGTTACCGCGACCTGGGCGGTACCACGCTCGGCAACGGCGAGGTCGTCCGCGACATCGAGATCGGGGTGGTGAACCGGCACACCCTCGCCGAGCGAACCGTCCGCTACCGCGAGCGTTGGCGCTACGACGCGGCCGCGAAGACCTGGTGGCTGGTCGGCGGACTGCCCGACCTCTGGGATGAGCGCTGAGCGGGGCTTCGCGTCCGCCGCGCTACAATCCGCGCCCCGATCCCGCCCCGAGCGACCCGCGTGACCCTTGCTGAACTCATGGCCTTCGCCGGCCGGCACCCTTACCTGTCGCTGGCCCTGGGCGGCCTGACCGTGGCCATCGTCTACAACGAGATCGCCGGGCGCCTGTCCGGCATCCGCCGCCTCGGCCCCGCCGAGGTCACTGCACTGATCAACCACGGCAATGCCTTGCTGGTCGACGTGCGCGGCGCCTCGGACTTCGAGAAGGGCCATATCGCCGGCTCCAAGAACGTGCAGATGACCCAGTTCGACCCCGAGAACAAGCAGCTGGCGCCGGCGAAATCGTTGCCGGTGGTGATGGTCTGCAAGGTCGGCCAGACCGCCAGTTTCGCGGCCAGGCGCCTGCGCAAGGCCGGCTTCACCGACGTGGCCGTGCTCGAGGGCGGCATCCAGGCCTGGCAGGCCGCGGACCTGCCGCTGGTCAAGGGCAAGCGCTGAGCGGACGGGGCTTGGCAAGCGCGGTACGCAGCCCCACATCCGGTCTTGCACGGCCCGCCGTGCGATAATCCTTGGTTTCCCGCCTTCCATGCGCCGAACGGGCGCATCTCCTGGAGTCACCGATGTCCGATGAAACCCTGAATGGCGCGGCCCCGGCCGCCGATGCCCAACCGCAGCAGACGGGACCGGCCTTCGCGGTCGAGAAGCTGTACATGAAGGACCTGTCCTTCGAAGCCCCGAACGCGCCGCAGGTGTTCAACGAACCGGGCCAGCCCGACCTGCAGATGAAGCTTGCGCAGAAGGTGCAGCGCCTGGCCGAGAATGCCTTCGAAGTCAGCCTGGGCATCACCATGACCTGCACCATCAACGGCAAGACCGCCTACCTGGCGGAAGTCGAGCAGGCCGGCGTGTTCATGCTCGCGGGATTCGAGGAGCACATCCTCGACGCGATGCTCGGCATCCAGTGCCCGAACATCCTGTACCCGTACGCGACCGCCGCGGTCAGCCAGCTGATCACCTCGGGCGGCTTCCCGCCGTTCCCGCTGCAGCCGATCAACTTCGAGGGCCTGTACGGCGAGACCCTGCGCCAGCGCCAGGCGCAGCTGCAGGGCCAAGGCGCCGATGGCCTGGCCGATGCGGAAACCGCCGGCAACGCCTGACGCCACGACTGCATGACGCAGTCCACGCACCCGTCGGTCGCCGTCCTCGGCGCGGGCTCCTGGGGCACCGCGCTGGCGGCCTTGATCGCCCGCCACGGGCACGCCACCACCTTGTGGGGGCGCGACCCGGCCGTCGCCGCCGCGATCGAGGGCCAGGGCGAAAACCCGCGCTACCTGCCCGGCATTCCCCTGCCGGGCAACCTGCGCGCCACCACCGCGCTGCCCGAGGCGATGGCCGGTGCCGACCTGGTGCTGGTCGTGGTGCCCTCGCATGCGTTCGCCGAAACCCTGCGCGCGCTGGCGCCACTGCGTCCGCCGCATGCGGGCGTGGCCTGGGCGACCAAGGGCTTCGAGCCGGGCAGCGGGCGCTTCCTGCACGAGGTGGCCGGCGACATCCTCGGCAACCGCGGGCAGGACGACGACGTCCCGCTGGCGGTGGTGACCGGGCCGTCGTTCGCCAAGGAAGTGGCGCAGGGGCTGCCGACCGCGCTCACCGTGCATTCCGACGATCCGGCGTTCTGCCAGCAGGTGGCCGACGTGCTGCACGGCCCGGCGTTCCGCGCCTACACCGGCGACGACATGCTCGGGGCCGAGCTGGGCGGCGCGATGAAGAACGTGCTGGCGGTGGCCACCGGCGTCGCCGACGGCATGGGCCTGGGCCTGAATGCCCGCGCGGGCCTGATCACCCGCGGCCTCAACGAGATGCTGCGGCTCAACATCGCCATCGGCGGCCGCCCGGAGACCCTGATGGGCCTGGCCGGGCTGGGCGACCTGGTGCTGACCTGCACCGGCGACCTGTCGCGCAACCGCCGCCTGGGCCTGGCCCTGGGACGCGGCTCCTCGATCGAGGATGCGGTGCGCGAGATCGGCCAGGTGGTGGAATCGATCCAGACCGCCGACGAGGTCATGCGCCAGGCCGAGCGCCATGGCGTGGAACTGCCGATCGCCAGCAACGTGCGCGATGTCCTGCATGGCGGCATCACCCCGGCCGAAGGGCTGCGCCGGCTGATGGCCCGCGAGCAGAAGGCCGAATACCCGCAGGCGCTGTTCGCGCCCTGATCGCGCGGCCCCCCCACCGGGCGACGCGCACCCGTTGCGAAAAAGACAACGCCCGGCAGGTGCCGGGCGTCGGGGTCGCGCAGGTGGGGGAGGTCCGGCGCGACCGGTGGCGACCGCCGCGACAGGCAGCGGCGGCCGCGTCCCTTCGGTGCAGGCCTTACCAGGTCAGGCGCGGGCCGACCATCCACTGGGTGTCGCCGCCATTGGCGACCTTGACGTCGGCCGCGACGCCCCAGTTCTGGTTGAACTTCACCTGCGCGCCGAGGCGGCCGTAGACGTCGCCGTCGAACTGGTTGCCGTCCTCGTAGCCGAGCATCGCGTAGCCCTCGAACTTCGGGGCCAGGGCCGCGCGCACGCCGCCTTCGATGCTGTAGCCGTCGAAGTCCACGCCGCCGCCGGCGTCGTACTTGTCATAGGCCACGTTGGCGACGAAGTCGGCCTTCGGCGAGAACGCCTTGTTGTAGCCCACGCCGACGCGCCACTGGTCGAAGTCCGCGCTGGTGCCGTCGACCTTCTGGTTGGCGTAGCTGCCGAACAGGTGCACGTTCGGATGCACCGCGACCGAGCCGTTCAGGCCCCAGCCGTCGGCATCGCCGGCATCGGTGTTGGTGCGGACGTAGTTGCCCTGCACGAAGTTGTAGGACAGGCCGTCGGCCGCGGACGCGGCGAAGGGGAGGGCGGCCAGCAGGGTCAGCGCGGCGAGCTTGCTGAAGGCAGGGGAACGCTTCATGGGGGATACCTCGATGTTGTTATTGGTCACGCCGGGGCTGCCGGCGTGGGGCGCATTCTGGGCGGCGCATCACAACCCGGCCTGAATACAAAACCAAGCGGTACAGGAACTATTCGGGTTCGGGCGAGGTCGCCCGGCTCACGTCCCGCCGGGATAGCCCGCCTGCCGCCAGGCTTCGAACACGGTGACCGCAACCGCGTTGGACAGGTTGAGGCTGCGGTTGCCGGGGCGCATCGGCAGGCGCAGGCGCTGCGCGGGCGGGATCGCATCGAGCACATCGGCCGGCAGCCCGGCGGTCTCGCTGCCGAACAGGAACGCGTCGCCGGGGCGGTAGACCGGAGTGTCGAAGCGCACGCTGCCGCGGGTGGAGAACGCGAACACCCGCGGCGCTCCGCCTTCGACTTCGGCGATGGCGGCGAGCGCGGCTGATAGGTCGTCGTGGACCTGCGTCGCGGCGTACTCGTGGTAGTCGAGTCCCGCGCGGCGCAGTTGCCGGTCGTCGAGGTCGAAGCCGAGTGGCCGCACCAGGTGCAGCCGGGCGCCGGTATTGGCGCACAGGCGGATCACGTTGCCGGTGTTCGGCGGGATCTCCGGGCGATGGAGGACGACGTGGAACACCTGTTCACCCCCTCCCTTGCAGGGCAGGGGAGGCTTGGGGTGGGGTGCGTGTGGCGACGCAGGAAACACCACCCCCTCCCAGCCTCCCCCTGCGCAGCGCGCAAGGGGAGGAGCGGATCCGGGTCACCACGGCAACGGTTCGCCGCGCCAATCGAGGAAGCGCCCGGACTGTCCGGGGCCGCTGCCGTCGATCACCCGCAGCAGGCCCTGCACCGCGTCGGGGATCGGCACCGTGGCCTGCCCGCCGCCCATCTCGGTCATCACCCAGCCGGGATGCAGGGCCAGCACCACGATCCCGCGCGGCTCCAGCGCCCGCGCCAGCTGGACGGTGAGCATGTTCTGCGCCGCCTTGCTGGCGCTGTAGCTGGGCGAGCGGAACTCGGTGCGGTTGGCGATCGAGGCCATGATCGTGGAGAGGTTGGCGATGCGCCCGCCGTCGGCCAGCATCGGCGCCAGCGCCTGCGCCAGCAGGAACGGCCCGATCGCGTTGACCCGCAGGCTGTCCTCGAGGATGGCCTCCTCGACATGGCCGAAGCGCTCGCCGGAATGCAGCACGCCGGCGTTGTTGACCAGCCAGTCGAGGCGGGCATCGTCGCCCAGCACCAGCGGCAGTTCACGGAGCAGTTCGGCGCGCGAGCGCGCGCTGGCGACGTCCAGCGGGAGCACGTGCAGGCGGCCGGGATGCTCGGCGGCCAGCGCGTTCAGGGCGGTGGCCTTGCCGGGCTGGCGGCAGGCGGCGACCACGTGGTCGCCGCGCGCCAGCAGCTGGCGGGCGAGTTCGAGGCCGATCCCGCGGTTGGCACCGGTGACCAGGACGTTGCGCGGCATCGCGGGGCTCCGAGGTGGCTTCCGGCCTAGTGTATCGGCCGCCGGCGGGGGCTAACATCGACGGTTTCGCCGCATCTGACT
Organism: Lysobacterales bacterium; assembly: GCA_017302075.1. GTDB lineage: Bacteria > Pseudomonadota > Gammaproteobacteria > Xanthomonadales > Xanthomonadaceae > Thermomonas > Thermomonas mangrovi. Next base: position 16,833 of record JAFLEB010000036.1, on the reverse strand, counting down.
GGAGTCGTGCATGTCCGTGTTCCGTCCCGCCGCGCTCGCCCTTGCCCTCGCCGGCGCGCTGTCGACCGGCGCCTACGCCCCGCCGGCGCAGGCCGCCACCGCCCCTGCGGTCGACATCCCGTTCGAGCAGTTCACCCTGCCCAACGGCCTGCGCGTCATCGTGCACACGGACCGCAAGGCGCCGATCGTCGCGGTCAACGTCTGGTACCACGTCGGCAGCAAGGACGAGCCCGCCGGCCGCAGCGGCTTTGCCCACCTGTTCGAGCACCTGATGTTCAACGGCAGCGAGAACGCGCCGGGCGAGTTCTTCACCCCGTTCAAGGCGGTCGGCGCCACCGGCCAGAACGGCACCACCAATTCCGACCGCACCAACTACTTCGAGAACGTGCCGACCACCGCCCTCGACATGGCGCTGTGGATGGAATCCGACCGCATGGGCCACCTGTTGGGCGCGATCGACCAGGCCACCCTGGACGAGCAGCGCGGCGTGGTCCAGAACGAGAAGCGCCAGGGCGAGAACCAGCCCTATGGCCAGGTGTGGGACGCCATCGGCAAGGCGATGTACCCCAAGGGCCACCCGTACCACCACAGCACCATCGGCTCGATGAACGACCTCAACGCGGCCTCGCTGGAGGACGTGAAGACCTGGTTCCGCACCTGGTACGGCCCGAACAACGCGGTGCTGGTGCTGGCCGGCGACATCGACCTGGCCACCGCCAAGGAGAAGGCCGCGAAGTTCTTCGGCGACATCCCGGCCGGCCCGAGCATGGCGCAGCCGAAGGTGGACGTCGCCGCGCTCGCCGCGGACAGCCGCGCCGCGATGACCGACAACGTGCCGCAGGCGCGCGTCTACCGCGTGTGGAACGTCGCCGAGTACGGCCAGCCCGACCTCGACCGCCTGCAGCTTTTCGCGCAGGTGCTGGGCGGCGGCAAATCCTCGCGCCTCGACCGCCGCCTGGTCCACCAGGACAAGCTGGTCGACAACATCAGCGCCGGCGCCTACGGCTCGCAGCTGGGCAGCACGTTCATGGTCACGGCCAGCGTCAAGCAGGGCGTCGACCCGGCCAAGGTCGAGGCGGCGATCGATGCCGAGCTCAAGGCCCTGCTCAAGGACGGCCCGACCCGCGAGGAGCTCGACCGCGCGCGCACCAGCGTGCAGGCCGGCTGGATCCGCGGGGTGGAGCGCATCGGCGGGTTCGGCGGCAAGGCCGATGCGCTGGCCGAGTGCGCGGTCTACACCGGCGACCCGGGCTGCTTCCGCGACAGCCTGAAGACCCTGGCCGCGGCCAGCGTGGACAACGTGCGCGCCGCCGGCAACACCTGGCTCGGCGCCGGCAAGGGCAGCCACACCCTGGTGGTCTCGCCGGGCAAGCGCGAGGTGCTGGCCGAGGAACCGGCGGTGACCCCGGCGCCGTTCAAGGTCCCGGCGGTGGACCCGAAGTACAAGACGCTGGCCTCCACGGTGGATCGCAAGGCCGGGGTGCCGGTCACCACCTCCTTCCCGGACCTCAAGTTCCCGACCCTGCAGCGCGCCACCCTGAAGAACGGCACCCAGGTCATCCTGGCCGAGCGCCACGACATCCCGGTGGTGCAGATGAGCTACGAGTTCCGCGGCGGCAGCGCGGCGGATCCGGCCGGCAAGGCCGGATCCGCGAGCTTCGCGATGGGCCTGCTCGACGAAGGCGCCGGCAACCTCGATGCGCTGGCCTTCGCCGACCGCATGGAATCGTTGGGCGCCAACATGGGCGCCAGCGCCGGCCTCGACAGCCAGAGCGCCTACCTGTCGGCGTTGAAGCAGAACCTCGAGCCATCGGTGGCGCTGTATGCCGACATGCTGCGCAAGCCGCGCTTCGACCAGGCCGAGATCGACCGCGTGAAGGGCCAGTGGATCGCCGGCATCAAGCAGGAGAAGGCGAACCCGAACGGCATCATCCAGCGCGTGGTCCCCGGCCTGGTGTTCGGGGCGGGGCACCCGTACGCCGCGCCGCGCACCGGCAGCGGCACCGAGGCCTCGATCGCCGCGCTCACCCGCGACGACCTGGTGGGCTACCACGCCCGCGCCCTGCGCCCGCAGGACGCCACCCTGGTGGTGGTGGGCGACACCACGCTGAAGGAGATCGTGCCGGTGCTGGAGCGCCACTTCGGCGACTGGCAGGCGACCGGCAGTGCCGCCGCCGCGGCGACCATCCCGGCCGCGGCCGGGCAGAAGGCCGCGCGCGTGTTCCTGGTCGACCAGCCGGGCGCGGTGCAGGCCAACATCGTCGCCGCCGAGCTGGCGCCGTCGAGCAAGGACCCGGCATCGACCGCCTTCGACATGGCCAACATGGTGCTGGGCGGCGACTTCACCGCGCGCCTCAACATGAACCTGCGCGAGGAGAAGCACTGGTCCTACGGCGCCCGCAGCGGCGCCGCCGGCGCGGTGGGCCAGCGCCTGTGGACGGCCTCGGCGCCGGTGCAGATCGACAAGACCGCGGAGGCGGTGGCGGAGATCCAGCGCGAGATCGCCGAGTTCTCCAGCGGCAAGCGCGGCGCCAGCGCGGACGAGGTCTCGGGGATGCAGAAGATCCTCACCCTCAGCCTGCCCGGTGCGTACGAGACCGCGGCCTCGGTGATGGGCACGATCGGCAGCAACGTGCTGTACGGGCGCCCGGACGACTACGTGTTCAAGCGCAAGGCCGAGATCGAGGCGATGACCCCGGCGCAGGTCGATGCGGCCGCCAAGGCGCTGGACCCGAACGCGCTGACCTGGGTGATCGTGGGCGACCTGTCCAAGACCGAGCAGGCGGTGCGCGCGCTGAAGCTGGGCGAGGTGACCATCCTCGACGCCGACGGCAAGCCGGTCGGCAAGTAAGCGTTCCGTTCAGCCTCGCGCGCACGATGGCCGCCACACTGGCGGCCATCGTGTTTTCGGGAGATGCGGCATGCGTTCGATCCTGTTGATGGCCGCGATGCTGGCGACGTCCGGCTGCACCTTCGTGCACCTGGCGCCGGGTGCCGGCAAGGTCTCGGTGCTGGCCGCCGCGCCTTCCGGCTGCGCCAAGCGCGGCGAAGTGGAGGTGTCGGTGAAGGACCGGGTGGGCCCGTATGCACGCAGCGAGGCGCAGGTCCGCGACGAACTGGAGACCCTGGCGCGCAATGAAGCCCCGGGCCTCGGCGCCGACACGATCAGCCCGCTGGCGCCGCCCCGCGATGGCGGCCAGCGCTGGGCGCTGTGGCGGTGCCGCGGCTGAGGTAGCCGGCGGAAACGTGAACGCGGTCGCCGGCGGCTGGCAGTACGCCAGCGTACGGGGCGGAAACCCGCTATCCTGCGCGGTCCTGCGCATGCCCGCGCCCGTATCGAGTGCCCCACCATGCTGTTCCAACACGTCGCCATCGCCGGCCTGGCCCATATCGATGCGCCGCGCCGGCTGTCGTCCGACGAGATCAACGCGCGCCTGAAGCCGACCCTGGACCGCCTCGGGATCAAGACCGACGTGCTCGGCGACATCGCCGGCATCCACGCGCGCCGCCTGTGGGACGGCGACGTGCAGGCCTCCGACGCCGCCACCCTGGCCGGCGTGAAGGCGCTGGGCGATGCCGGCATCGACCCGGACAAGGTCGGCCTGCTGGTGAACACCTCGGTCAGCCGCGACTACCTGGAGCCGTCGACCGCCTCGATCGTCTCCGGCAACCTCGGCCTGCCGGACACCTGCCAGAACTTCGACGTCGCCAACGCCTGCCTCGCCTTCATCAACGGCATGGACATCGCCAGCCGGATGATCGAGCGCGGCGAGATCGACTATGCGCTGATCGTGGACGGCGAGACCGCCAACCTGGCCTACGAGAAGACCCTCGACCGCATGACCCGCGCGGACGTGACCGAAGAGGACTTCCGCAACGAGCTGGCCACCCTGACCCTGGGCTCCGGCGCCGCGGCGATGGTCCTGGCCCGCGCCGAGCTGGCCCCGGGCGCACCGCGCTACAAGGGCGGGGTGACCCGCGCCGCCACCGAGTGGAACAAGCTGTGCCGTGGCAACCTGGACGGGATGATCACCGACACCCGCCTGCTGCTGATCGAGGGCATCAAGCTGGCGACCAAGACCTTCGACGTGGCCAAGCAGAAGCTGGGCTGGGTGGCGAACGAGCTGGACGAGTTCGTCATCCACCAGGTCAGCAAGGTGCACACCGCCGCCTTCACCAAGGCCATGGGCATCGACCCGAAGAAGGTCATGACCATCTTCAACGAGCACGGCAACATCGGCCCGGCCAGCGTGCCGATCGTGCTGAGCAAGCTGCGCGAGATGGGGCGCCTGAAGAAGGGCGACCGCGTCGCGTTGCTCGGCATCGGCTCCGGGCTGAACTGCTCGATGGCCGAAGTGGTGTGGTGAGCCCGCCACGTTGATCCCGAAGGGCCGGCCCGTCCGGCCCTTTTCATTGCCCAGCCCGATGCGCGACTTCCCCGACTACCCGTTCACCCCGCGCCGCTTCGAGGTGCGCCCCGGCATCGCGATGTCCTTCCTCGACGAAGGCCCGCGCGATGGCGAGGTCGTCGTGATGCTGCACGGCAATCCGTCGTGGAGCTTCTACTGGCGGCACCTGGTGTCCGGATTGTCGGACCGGTACCGCTGCATCGTGCCCGACCACGTGGGCATGGGCCTGTCGGACCGGCCGGACGATGCGGCTTCGGCATCACCGCGGTACGACTACACCCTGCAGTCGCGCATCGACGACCTCGATGCCCTGCTGCGGCATCTCGGCATCGACAGCCCAGTCACGCTGGCGGTGCACGACTGGGGCGGGATGATCGGCTTCGGCTGGGCGCTGCGCGATCCGGCGCGGGTGTGGCGGCTGGTGATCACCAACACCGCGTCGTTCCCGCTGCCGCAGGCCAAGCGTTTCCCGGCGCGGCTGGCGATGGGCCGCGATTCGCGGCTTGGCGGCTGGCTGATCCGTCGCTTCAACCTGTTCGCGCGCGGCGCGGCGTGGTTCGGCACCACCCGCTCGCTGCCGAAGGACGTGCGCGCCGCCTACGCCGGGGTGTACGACGGCTGGACCAACGCGATCAGCACGCTGCGCTTCATGCAGGACATCCCGCTGCACGCGGGCGACCGCGCGATGCCCGTGGTCAAGGCGGCCGAGGCCGCGTTGCCCGGCTACGCCGACCGTCCCGCCTTCATCGCCTGGGGCCTGAAGGACTTCGTGTTCGACCGGCACTTCCTCGCCGGCTTCCGCGCGGCGCTGCCGAACGCCGAGGTGCACGCGTTCGACGATGCCGGTCATTACGTGCTGGAAGACCGCCACGAGGTGCTGGTACCGGCGATCCGCTGGTTCCTCGATAAGCACCCGCTCGACAAGCGCCCGCTGCCGCCGGTGGCTTGACCCGCATCAAGGCCGCGCCGGCAGGTTCCGGTAGCGTGGCGCCGTCCCCCACGGAGCCCACGCCATGCAATGCGAGATCGCGATCGTCGGCGCGGGGCCGGCCGGCTTGAGTTTCGCGCGCGCGCTTGCTGGCAGCGGGCTGCGCGTGGTGCTGGTGGAGCAGGCGCCGGCCGCCAGCCTGTCCAGCCCGGCCGACGACGGCCGCGAGATCGCACTGACCCATCGCTCGCAGCAGCTGATGCGCCAGCTTGGCCTGTGGGATCGCTTGCGCGCCAGCGAGATCGGCCTGCTGCGCGATGCGCTGGTGCTGGATGGCGACGACCGCGAGGGCCTGTTGTTCTCGCACCGCGAAGCCGGGCGCGACAACCTGGGCTGGCTGGTGCCCAACCACGCGATCCGCCGCACGGCGTGGGAAGCGGTGGCGGGGCAGGCGGACCTGACCCTGCTCGACGGCGTGCGCGTCGCCGGGGTGTCCACCGATGCCGCGGGCGCCGTGTTGTCGCTGGCCGATGGCCGCAGTGTGCGCGCCGCCCTGCTGGTCGCCGCCGACAGCCGCTTCTCCGAAACCCGGCGCGCGGTCGGCATCCGTGCACGCATGCACGATTTCGGCCGGACCATGCTGGTCTGCCGCATGCGCCACGACACACCGCACCGGCAGACGGCGTGGGAATGGTTCCGCTATGGCCAGACCCTGGCCCTGCTGCCGCTCCACGATCCCCATGTCTCGTCCGCGGTGCTGACCCTGCCGCAGCAGGAGATCCAGCGCCTGCAGGCGCTCGACGAGGCCGCGTTCAACGCCGACATGCAGGCGCGCTTCGACGGCCGCCTGGGCACGATGGCGCGGCTCGCGCCGCCGGTCGCCTATCCGCTGGTCGGGGTGTACGCGGAGCGCTTCATCGCCCCGCGCTTCGCGGCGATCGGCGATGCCGCGGTGGGCATGCACCCGGTCACTGCGCACGGCTTCAACTTCGGCCTGCATTCGGTGGAGGCGCTCTCCACTCGCCTGCTGCGCGCGCGCCGGGCGGGGCAGGACTGCGCGACCGCTGCGGTCCTGCGCAGCTACGAACGCAGCCACCAGCGCACCACCCGCCCGCTGTACGAGGCCACCCGCGCGATCGCCGGGCTGTACGGCGACGACCGCCCCGCCGCGCGCGCCCTGCGCAAGTTCGCGCTGGGCCTCGGCCGGCACGCCTCGCCGTTCCGGCGGCTGGTGATGGCCGGCCTGACCGACGACGTGGCGCCGGCGACGCCTCGCGAGGCCGCTGCGCCGTTCGCGGGCTTGCCCGTACGCTGAGGCTCAGGCCTCAGGCCTCGGGCAGCGGGTTCTTCTCGGCCTCGTCCACCCCGCTCCAGTCGCCGGGGGTCAACGCCGGCAAGCCGTGCGCGATGCGCGCCTTGTCGCATTGCGCGCTGGCCGCGCCGAACTCCCAGCTTGCGGGCACCAGCGCGCACACCGACGGCCGGCGGTCGTGGATGGTGCAGCGCGAAAACCGGCCGATGTCGGCATCCAGCGCGATGCAGCGCGGCTGCGCCTGCGAGGTGCCGCGCATCACGCGTTCGTGGGTGCGCAGCGGCTCGGTCAGTTCGAACGGCACGCGACCGCCGAGCGCCGGGTCCGCCTCCGACCAGTGGAAGCTGACCCGGAAGAAGGCGCAGCAGGCGCCGCACGTCAGGCAGGGGTGTTCGACAGGCATGCGGCCATTGTCGGCGACAATGGCGCCATGACGGAACCGTGCAACATCGCCACCGCGCTGCCGCGGCTGGCGCGCGAACGCCCCGGGCAGGTCGCGATGCGCTGCCCGGGCGCCGGCGGCCGCTACGAGGTGGCGATCACCTATGCCCAACTGGATGCGCGCAGCGACGCGATCGCGGCGGGCCTGGCGCGGCGCGGCATCGTGCGCGGCACGCGCACGGTGGTGATGGTGCGGCCCACGCCGGAGTTCTTCCTGCTGATGTTCGCGCTGTTCAAGGCCGGCGCGGTGCCGGTGCTGGTGGACCCCGGCATCGACAAGCGCGCGCTGAAGCAGTGCCTGGACGAGGCACAACCCGGGGCCTTCATCGGCATCCCGCTGGCGATGCTGGCGAAGGCCCTGCTCGGGTGGGCGAAGGCGGCGCGCGTGCGCATCACCACCGGCCGCCGCGCGTGGCTGGCCGATGCGACGCTGGCCGAGGTCGAGCGCGATGGCGCGGATGCCGGGCCGCAACTGGCGGACACCGGGCCGGACGAGGTCGCCGGCCTGCTGTTCACCAGCGGCAGCACCGGCGTGCCGAAGGGCGTGGTGTACCGGCATCGGCATTTCGTCGCGCAGGTCGAGATGCTGCGCGCGGCATTCGGCATCGCGCCCGGCGGCATCGACCTGCCCACCTTCCCGCCGTTCGCGCTGTTCGATCCCGCGCTGGGGCTGACCTCGATCATTCCCGACATGGATCCCACGCGCCCGGCCAAGGCTGATCCACGCAAGCTGCACGCGGCGATCGCGCGCTTCGGCGCGACCCAGTTGTTCGGTTCGCCCGCGTTGATGCGGGTGCTGGCCGACCATGGCGACGCGTTGCCAACGGTGAAGCGCGTGACCAGCGCCGGCGCGCCGGTGCCGCCGGACGTGGTCGCGAAGATGCTCGCGCTGCTGCCGCCGGATGCGCAGCTGTGGACGCCGTACGGCGCCACCGAATGCCTGCCGGTGGCGGTGATCGAGGGCCGCGAACTGCTGACCCTGCGCGAACGCACCGAGGCCGGCGCCGGGACCTGCGTCGGGCGCCCGGTCGCGCCGAACCAGGTGCGCCTGATCCGCATCGACGATGCGCCGATCGCTTACTGGGACGACGCCTTGCAGGTGCGCCCGGGCGATGTCGGCGAGATCACCGTGGCCGGCCCGAGCGCGACCGACAGCTACTTCAACCGCCCGGCGCAGACCGCGCTGGCGAAGATGCGCGAAGCCTTGCCGGACGGCAGCGAACGCATCGTCCATCGCATGGGCGACCTCGGCTGGTGCGATGGCGAGGGCCGGCTGTGGTTCTGCGGGCGCAAGTCGCAGCGCGTGGTCGTCGATGCGCGCACGACCCTGTGCACCGAACAGGTGGAACCGGTGTTCAACACCCATCCCGAGGTCGCGCGCACCGCGCTGGTCGGGGTCGGGCCGCGTGGCGCGCAGGTGCCGGTGCTGTGCGTCGAGCTGGCGGCGGGCGTCGATGCGCGCGCGTGGCCGCGCATCGTCGGCGAGCTGCGCCACCTGGCCGACGGCCTGGTGCATACCGCCAAGGTGCAGGCGTTCCTGCGCCATCCGAAGCCGTTCCCGGTGGACATCCGCCACAACGCCAAGATCGGCCGCGAGCGGCTGGCGGCGTGGGCGGCCACGCAATCGCTGGAGGCCAACGCATGAAGATCCTCGTCACCGGGGGAGGCGGTTTCCTCGGCCAGGCGCTATGCCGTGGCCTGGTCGAGCGCGGGCATGCCGTGACCAGTTTCAACCGCGGCCATTACCCGGCGCTCGACGCCATCGGCGTGCGCCAGGTGGCGGGCGACCTGGCCGATCGCGATGCAGTGATGGCAGCCTTGGCGGGCGGCTTCGATGCCGTGTTCCACAACGCGGCGAAAGCCGGTGCGTGGGGCAGTTACGACAGCTACCACCAGGCCAACGTGGTCGGCACCCAGCACGTGCTCGATGCCTGCCGCGCGCATGGGATCGGCAGGCTGGTCTACACCTCCACGCCCAGCGTGACGCATCGCGCGACCCATCCGGTCGAGGGCGGCACCGCCGAGACCGTGCCCTACGGCGAGCATTTCCAGGCGCCGTATGCGACCACCAAGGCGATCGCCGAGAAAGCGGTGCTGGCGGCCAACGATGCGCAGCTCGCCACCGTCGCGTTGCGCCCGCGCCTCATCTGGGGCCCGGGCGACAACCAGATCCTGCCGCGGCTGGTCGAACGCGCGAAAGCCGGCCGCCTGCGCATCGTCGGCAGCGGCGACAACAAGGTCGACACCACCTTCATCGACAACGCCGCGCAGGCGCATTTCGATGCGTTCGCGCACCTGGCCCCGGGCGCGGCCTGTGCCGGCAAGGCCTACTTCATCAGCAACGGCGAGCCGTGGCCGATGCGCGAGGTACTGAACGGGTTGCTGCGCGCGGCGGGCGCGCCGGAAGTCCACAAGCACCTGCCGTTCCGCGTCGCGTACGCCGTCGGCGTGGCCTGCGAGGGCCTGTGGTCGTTGTTGCCGCTGCAGGGCGAGCCACCGATGACGCGCTTCCTGGCCGAGCAGCTGAGCACCAGCCACTGGTATTCGATGGCGCCGGCCACCCGCGATTTCGGCTATGTGCCGAAGGTGACGATGGCGGAGGGGATGGAGCGGTTGCGCAGGTCGTTCGAGCAATGACGCGTTGCTCCTCCCCTTGCGCGTCGCGCAGGGTGAGGTTGCGAGGGGGTGTCCCCGGGATGAACAACGCCCGTCCCCAGCCCTCCCCTTCGCTACGCGAAAGGGAGGAGGCACCGCCTACAATGCCCGCATGACCGAGGCGCCGTTCAACTGGAAGCAGCCCGCCGGCAAGGCGCTGGAGCTTGCGCTCAACCGTGCGCTGGCGCTGGACGAGGACACCCGCGCCGCGCTGCGCGGGCTCGACGGGCAGCGCGTGGCGCTGCAGCTGGCGTCGCCGCCGCTGGCGCTGCAGGTCGAGGTCGCGGGCGAGGCGCTTCGGGTCGGGCCGGTGGATGCCGCGGGCGAACCCGACCTCGGCGTGCGCACCACCCTGGCCGGCCTGCTCGGCCAGCTCCCGATGTTCCGCCGCGACGACGCCCCGCCGGTCGGCAAGCTGCGCATCGAGGGCGATGCGGAGCTCGCGCGCCGCCTGCAGCAGCTCGCGCAGCGCTTCGATCCCGAGTGGCAGCAGCCCTTCGTGCGGGTGTTCGGCGAGGTGCTGGGCGTGCAGGTCGCGAAGGCGGTGGCAGCCGGCCTGAAACAGGCGCAGGTGGCCGGCAGGAACCTTGCTGAAACCGCCGCCGAATACGTCACCGAGGAAAGCCGCGACGTGGTCCCGCGCGCCGAGCTCGACGCCTTCCATGACGACGTGGATGCCCTGCGCGACGACGTCGAGCGCATCGCCGCGAAGATCGCGCGCCTGCGCCGCGAACGCGGGGTCGCGCCATGAAGTCCGCGTTGCGCGCCTTGCGCATCGGCCGCGTGTTGTTGCGCTACCGGCTCGACGACCTGTTGGACGGCACCCCCGCGGAGCGTTGGCTGAAGCTGATGCGGCCGTTCGTGCCGAAGGCGCCGGCGCAGATCGCCGCCTTGCCGCGCGGTGCGCGCCTGCGCCTGGCGTTGCAGGACCTGGGCCCGATCTTCGTCAAGTTCGGGCAGATCCTGTCCACCCGGCGGGACCTGATCCCCGCCGACATCGCCGCCGAACTCACCCTGTTGCAGGACCGGGTGGCGCCGTTCGATGGCGAGACGGCGCGCAACATCGTCGAGCTGGCGCTGGGCCGCGGCATCGACGTCGCCTACGCCAGCTTCGACATCGTGCCGCTGGCCTCGGCCAGCATCGCCCAGGTGCATGCCGCGACCCTGCACGACGGCCGCGAGGTGGTGGTCAAGGTGCTGCGCCCCGGCATCGGCACGCAGATCGCCGCCGACGTCGCGCTGCTGGAAAGCGTCGCCGCGATCGTCGAGCGCGCGCATCCTGGCGCGGACAAGATCCGCCCGCGCGAGATCGTCGCCGAGATCGAGAACACCCTCGCCGCCGAGCTCGACCTGCAGCGCGAGGCCGGCAACGCCAGCCTGCTGCGCCGCAACTGGCTGGGATCGCCCGACCTGTACGTGCCCGAGGTGATCTGGAGCCATACCGCCGAGCAGGCGATGACGATGGAGCGCGTGCGCGGCATCCCCTCGGACGACATCGCCGCGCTCGACGCCGCCGGCATCGACCGCAAGGCGCTGGCGGCCAAGGGCGTGCGCCTGTTCTACCAGCAGGTGTTCCGCGACAACTTCTTCCACGCCGATGCGCACGCCGGCAACATCTGGGTGGACCCCGAACGCAAGGCGGACCCGCGCTTCATCGCGCTGGACTTCGGGATCATGGGCCAGCTCTCCAGCGACGACCAGTACTGGCTCGCGGAGAACTTCATGGCGATCTTCAACCGCGACTACCGCCGCATCGCCGAGCTGCACGTGCAGGCGGGCTGGATGCCGGCGCACATCCGCATCGACGAACTCGAGGCGGCCGCGCGCGCAGTGTGCGAGCCGTACTTCACCCGCCCGCTCAGCGAGATCTCCCTGGCCGAGGTGCTGGCCAAGCTGTTCCGCACCGCGCAGCGCTACGAACTCACCCTGCAGCCGCAGCTGATCCTGCTGCAGAAGACGCTGCTGAACATCGAAGGCGTGGGCCGCCAGCTGGACCCGGGCATCGACATCTGGGCGGTGGCGCGGCCGGTGCTGGAGAAGATCCTCGCCGAGCGCTACAGCCCGCAGCGGCTTGGCGCCGAATTCCGCAAGCGGCTGCCGGAGATGATCACCCGTGCGCCGGAGATGCCGCGCCTGCTGCATGCCTGGCTGCAGCAGCAGGTCGAGGGTCGCCACGAGCTGCGCATGCGCTCGGCCGACGTGCGCGAGATCGCGGCCACGCTGGGCTCGCTGCAGCGCCGGATCGTGGCGTCGATCCTCGGCGTCGGCCTGCTGGTGGTGGCCGCGGTGCTGTATGCGCTGGAAGCCGGCGGCCCGCAGCTGCTGGGGGTGCCGGTGTCGACCTGGATCGCCGCAGTCGGTGGCCTGTGGGCCCTGTTGGCGGCCTGGCCGCGGCGATGAGCGAGGAAGGCGCGGAGCCGCTTTCGTCCGCCCCGCTGCAGGTGCTGCACCTCGACCCGGCGTTCGCGGTGGTCGACAAGCCGGCCGGGCTGATGGTCCACGACAGCGCGTTGGCGCGCGGCGAGACCGACTTCGCCGCGGATCGCCTGCGCGCGCAGTTCGGGCGGCCGGTGTTCCTGGTGCACCGGCTGGACCGCGCCACCAGCGGCTGCCTGTTGCTGGCCTTCGACCGTGATGCCGCGTCCGCGCTGGGCAAGGCGCTGATGGGTGGCGAGGTGCGCAAGGACTACTGGGCGGTGTGCCGGGGCTGGCCCGCGGAGACCGCGTTCACGATCGACCATCCGCTGGATGGCGGCCCGGGCAAGCCGCAGAAGAAGCCGGCGATCACCGAATTCGAAGTGCTGGACCGCTGCGAGCTCGACCTGCCGTCGGCCGGCTTCCCCACCTCGCGCTACGCGCTGCTGCGGGCGACGCCGGTGACCGGCCGCTTCCGCCAGATCCGCAGGCACCTCAAGCATCTCTCGCACCACCTGATCGGCGACACCAGCCACGGCGATGGCCGCCACAACCGCGCGTTCCGCATGCTCGGCATCCATCGCACGCTGCTGCATGCCCGCCGGCTGGCCTTCCCGCACCCGCTGAGCGGGTTGCCGGTGGAGGCGATCGCGCCGGTGGATGCCGAGTTCGCGCGCGCCATCGCCCTGTTCCGCCACGGCGACGACGACGCAAGCGCCTAGAATCGGCGCATGCAGGTCGCCTCCCTCCACATCGACGACGACGAACTGGTCGAGCGCTTCGTGCGTGCGTCCGGGCCGGGCGGGCAGAACGTCAACAAGGTCGCCACCGCGGTCGAGCTGCGCTTCGACGTCGCCGGCTCGCCATCGTTGCCCGACGCGGTGCGCGCGCGCCTGCTCGCGCGCCGCGACCGCCGGGTGACCGCGGACGGCGTGCTGGTGATCGCCGCGCAGCGCTTCCGCACCCAAGAGCGCAACCGCGAGGATGCGCGCGAACGCCTGGCCCATTTCATCGAAGCCGGCCTGCACGCGCCCAAGCCGCGGATCGCCACCAAGCCGTCGCGCGGCGCCAAGGAGCGGCGCTTGGGCGAGAAGCGCAGCCGTGCGACGATCAAGCAGGGTCGCGGCGGACGGGGTTGGGAGTGAGTGCAGGTGCTGGCGGGGGCCGTGCGGGCCCGGTGGTCCCGGCGTTGCCGCCGAGCGCCCCGCGCATGCCGCCCAATGCGCTGCTCGAGGCGATCGGCCGCGGCCTGCTCCGCCTCGGCGGCTGGCGCATGGTGGGCGCGTTCCCCGACATCCCGCGCGCGGTGGTGATCGCCGCGCCGCATTCCTCGAACTGGGACGGCATCTGGGGCTTCGCCGCCAAGCTGGCGCTCGGCCTGCGCCTGTCGATCCTCGGCAAGCACAGCCTGTTCCGGATCCCGCTGGTGGCCCGGTTCCTGCGCTGGCAGGGGGTGATCCCGGTGGACCGCAGCGCCGCGCATGGCCTGGTCGAACAGGCGGTGGACGCGCTGCGCGGCGCCGACTGCATGTGGTACGCGATCGCGCCGGAAGGCACGCGCAAATGGGTCGAGCAGTGGAAGCCCGGGTTCTGGCGGATCGCCCACGGCGCGGGCGTGCCGGTGATCCCGGCGTGGTTCGACTACGCCAACCGGCAGATCGGCATCGGCGAGCCCTTCCTCCTCGGCGATGACATGGACGCGGACATCGCGCGCATCCAGCGCTGGTACAAGCCCTACAAGGGCCGCAACCACGACGTGGTGCAGCCGCGCGACTGACCCCCATCGGCGCCAAGGCGTGCAGGCCGCGGCAGCGGCGCAAGCCCAGGAAAAAAAACCCCGGCGCAGAGCCGGGGCAGGGGGAGGGTGGAGCGTGACGCGCGCGGTCAGTCCAGTGGCTTGCCGCCGAACTTGTAGGTCACCTGCAGGAAGTAGCTGCGGCCGAACGAGTCGAACCACGAGGTGTCGTAGTACGGGTAGTTGGACCAGGTCGCGTCCTCCGGCGGCATCTCGTCGAGCAGGTTGTTGATCGACAGCGACAGCCGCAGGTGGTCGTTGACGTCGTAGCGGGCGCCCGCGTTCACCCGCCAGGTGGCCTCGGTCCACGCGTCGTTGTTGTAGTTGGCGACGCGGCCCAGGTAGGTGCCGAACAGGCTGGCGCCCCAGGCTTCGCGCTCCCAGTTCACGCCGAGGTTCGACTTCACCCGCGGCAGGGTGGTGGCGGCGAAGCTCACGTCCAGCATGTCCTCGGTCGGGTCGCCGGGGTACAGCTGGCGCGTGTGCTCGTGCTGCCAGGTGTAGTTGCCGGTGAAGCGGAAGTCGCCGGCGCTGGCGGTCTGCAGGCGGTAGTTGGCGGTGATGTCGACGCCCGAGGTCTTCTCGCGGGCGATGTTGATCGGGCTGAAGTGGACGCTGGTGATGGTGCCGTCGTTGTCGCGGATCACCCGCGAGATCGCGTCGACGCAGGTCGGCGAGTTGATGTCCACCGCGGTGCCGTCGTCGGTCACGCCCAGCCGGCAGTCGGCCTCGGTGGCGCGCAGGCGCTCGCGGTCCTGGGCCTGCACCTGGTTGCGCACCTCGATCCGGAAGTAGTCCACCGCGATGTCGAAGTTGGCGGTCGGCGACCACACGAAGCCCGCGGTCATCGACTTGCTGGTCTCCACGTCCAGCTCCATGTTGCCGGCGTAGACGTCGAAGGTGCTCACGTCCCAGCTGCCGTCGTCGTAGCACTCGGCGTCGGTATAGCCGGGCTCGTCGGTGCGGCACTGGTAGTAGTCGGTGGCGAAGCGCGTGCGGTAGTAGTCGTTGCCGGCGAACAGGTAATGCATGTCCGGCGCACGGAAGCCGGTGCCGTAGGAGCCGCGCACCAGCAGGCTGTCCAACGGACGCCATTCCAGGCCCAGGCTGTAGGTGAACTTGCCCGGGTCCTTGTTGCCGTAGCTGTAGCGGTCGTAGCGGCCGGCCAGGCTGGCCTGCAGGTTGGACAGCAGCGGCATGCGCAACTCGCCCGCCGCGCTCCAGTGGTCGCGACTGCCCTTGCCGTCGCCGTAGCGCGGGCCGTAGTACGCATCCTCGGTCAGCGCCAGCGGATCCGGGTTGATGTCGTAGCTCTGGCGGCCGTACTCGACGGCGGCGGCGAAGCCGACGTCGCCGGCCGGCAGGGTGAACAGCGAGGTGGTGTCGGTGGTGAAGCTGAGGTTGTCGTTCTTGGCCACCGGGTGCCAGCTCGACATCACCCCGAAGGTCGCGAACTGCGCCGGCGTGAGCGGCGAGAACAGGCGCGTCGGGTCGGCGTCGTAGATCGCGTAGCCGTCGTCGTCGTAGCCCAGCCGCGGGCCGAGGAAGAATTCATTCGCCGCCGCCGCGCTGATCCGCGGCATGTCCACGTCGGCCTTGTACTCGGAATGGTTGTACGCCGCTTCCCAGCCCCAGTCCTCGCCGAAGCCGCCGTTGAAGCCGGTGGTCAGCGCCACCGTCTTCTGGGTGGTCTTGTTCATCCGGTTCTCGAGCCCGCCAATCTCTTCCGGCGTGAACTGCCGCGACCAGATCTCGTAATGCCCGGTGGCCTGGTTGAAGAACATCTTGCGGCGGTAGTTCGCGGTGGATGCCGGATCGTGGAACTCCCAGCCCATGTGGTCGCTGGCGACGTCGTTGCCGTTGGTGCCGGTCAGCAGCTTCACCGTCTGCTGCGCCAGCTGCACGTCGGCGAACCACGAGAGGTCGTCGGAGATCCGGTATTCGAACGCGCCGTAGGCGCTGGCGCCCTTGCGCTGGTTCTGGATGGTCCGGTAGGCGATTGCGCGGTCGCTGCCGCAGTAGGGCTCGCCGAAGCGGTCGTCCGCCAGCACCGTGGTGCCTTCGTTGAGGCCGGCGAGCGCGGCGCAACCGTCCGCGGGCGCGATGTTGACGTCGTCGTCCCAGTCGTAGACCTGCGCGATCAGGCGCGGCAGGCGGCGGCGCGCGGTCGGCGCGTCGAGGGTGGAATCCTGCACGCCGCGCTCGTAGCCCCACAGCGGCTTCTTGTCGATCAGTTCCAGGCCGACGATGCCGCTGAAGCCGCCGCGCTCGAAGCCGGTGGACAGGGTCAGGTTGTGGGATTCGCCGCCGCCGCGCGAAGTGTCGCCGTAGCGGTAGTCGACGGTGATGCCGTCGGTGGACTTCTTCAGGATGAAGTTGATGACGCCGGCCATCGCGTCCGAACCGTAGACCGCCGACGCGCTGCCGGTCAGCACTTCGATGCGGTCGATCATCCCGAGCGGGATGTTGCCGATGTCGGTGAAGTTGCTGCGGCTGTTGAGCGGCAGCGGGAAGTCGGCGATGCGGCGGCCGTTGACCAGCACCAGGGTGTGGTTCGGGCCCATGCCGCGCAGGTCGACCGCCTGCGCGCCCGGCGTGGACTGCGCGCTGGTGGTGTTCTGCTGGCCCTGCACGCTGCCGCTGTTCTGGCTGAGCGAGCGCAGCACCTCGGGCACGGTGGTCAGGCCGGAGGCCTTGATCTGCTCGGCGGTGACCACGGTGATCGGCGCCGGGCCCTCGACCTGCGCGCGCGGGATGCGCGAGCCGGTGACCTGCACGGTCTCCAGGTTGGTCACTTGGGTGTCGCCGCTGGCCTGCGCCTTCGGCGTCGCCGCCGCACGCGGCGCGGGGGCCGGGGCGGGCGCCGCGGTCGCGGGCA
>JAFLEB010000035.1 GCA_017302075.1 Lysobacterales bacterium | reverse complement strand
CGGTGCCACTCGGTCTTTTCCTGGTTGTTGCCGTCGCGATCCTTGCGCACGCTGGTGGTGGCCAGCGACAGCGTGGTGATCGCCATCCCGCCCTGCGTGTACTTCACGTCCGGGTCGTTGCCCAGGTTGCCGACCAGGATCACCTTGTTGACGCCGCGTGCCATGTTCTTCCTCGAATCGCTGCCGCCCGGCTTGGGCGCCTTGCATTGGATGATACCAGCGCCCCCCGGGGCAGCCGGCGGATGCCGCCTGCACGGGTCGGGGAACCCCCCGCAACGCCTATAATTCCGGGCTCCAGACGCCGATCCCGCCCATGCCCGACACCGCCACCCCGCCCGTGCAGCCCGACCTCCGGGCCATCCAGGCCCTCGCCGCGCCCGACATGGCGGCGGTGGACGCGCTGATCCGCCGGCGGCTGGCCTCCGACGTGGTGCTGATCAACCAGGTCGCCGAATACATCATCGGCGCCGGCGGCAAGCGCCTGCGGCCGATGCTGCTGCTGCTGGCGGCGGGCGCGCTGGGCGGACGCGGCGGGATCGGGCCGGACGCGCACCAGCTCGCGGCGGTGGTCGAGTTCATCCATACCGCCACCCTGCTGCACGACGACGTGGTCGACGAATCCGACCTGCGCCGCGGCCGGCGCACCGCGAACGCGGTCTGGGGCAATGCGGCCAGCGTGCTGGTCGGCGACTTCCTGTACTCGCGCAGCTTCCAGCTGATGGTCGAACTGGACCGGCTGGAGGTGATGCGGATCCTCGCCGACACCACCAACACCATCGCCGAGGGCGAGGTGCTGCAGCTGCTGCACGTGCGCAACCCGGACACCGACGAAGCCGCCTACCTGCGGGTGATCGAGCGCAAGACGGCGATCCTGTTCGCCGCCGCGACCCGCCTCGGGGCCTTGCTGGCGGGCGCCGACGCGGCCGCCTGCGAGGCGATGCACCGCTACGGCCTGGCCTTGGGCTATGCGTTCCAGATCGCCGACGACGTGCTGGACTACGCCTCCGACGCCGAAACGATGGGCAAGAACCTCGGCGACGACCTCGCCGAAGGCAAGGCCACCCTGCCGCTGATCCACGCGATGCGGCACAGCGACGCCGCCACCCGCGGGGAACTGCGGCGGATCGTGGAACACGGCGAAGTCGACGCGCTGCCGACCGTGCAGGCCGCGATCGCCGCCTGCGGCAGCCTGGCGTACAGCCGCCAGCGCGCGTCCGAATACGCGCACGCCGCCGACGAGGCGCTGTCCGCCCTGCCGGCCAACGAGTACACCGCCGCCCTGCGCGGGCTGGCGCGCTACGCGATCCACCGCGACCACTGAGCGGTCGCGGCGCGGCCGGTCAGTCCGCCGCGAACCGCTCGCGGAAGAAGTCGTCCATCATCCGGTACGCGCGCTTCGCCGCGCGTTCGTCGTAACGACAGTTGCTGGCGGGATCGGTGCCCGCGCTGGCCTCGGCGAAGCAGTGCACCGCGCCACTGAAGTCGACGAACTGCCAGTCCGCGCCGGCCGCATCCATTTCCTTCTCGAAGGCGAGGATGTCGGCATCCGATACCGCCTTGTCGTCGGCGCCGTTCAGCACCAGCACCGGCGTGCGCACCCGGTCCGCGGTCGGCGACTGCTTGCCGGGCGCCAGCCCGCCATGCAGGCTCACGACGCCGGCCAGGCCGGCGCCCTCGCGCGCCAGTTCCAGCACCGTGGACCCGCCGAAGCAGAAGCCGAACGCACCCAGCTTGTCCGCTTGCAGCGGCGCCTTGCCGGCCTGCGCCTTCAACGCGGCGACCGCGCCGTCGATGCGCGCGCGCAGCACGCTGCGATCGTCGCCGCGCAGCCCGCCGGCGAGCTTGCCGGCCTCGCCGGCATCCTTCGGCCGGTTGCCCTTGCCGTACACGTCGGCCACCAGCACCACGTAGTCCTTCCCGGCCACCGCCTTGGCGCGCTCCACCGCATCGTCGGTCACGCCCATCCAGTTCGGCACCATCACCAGCCCCGGGCGCTTGGCGGTGCTGGCATCGTCGTAGACGACGTAGCCGCTGAAGCGGTCCTTGCCCACCGTCCATTCCACCGGCCTGGCCTGCATGGCCGCGAGCGCGGGGGTGGCGACGCACAACAAGGCGAGGGCAAGCAGCGAGCGGCGCATGGCAGGTCTCCGTGGGTGATGCGTGCACGCTACCGAGGCGGGATTCAGCCGGCGTGAACGACCGCCCCTACCCGCCCGCGCTCAGGCGATGCCCATCCCCGCGATGCCGGCGATGGCTTCGGCATCGAAGCCGGCCAGCCGGGCGAAATCGCGGCCGCGCGCCACGTAATCCTTGTACAGGCCGAAGCTGGGCGCTCCGGGCGACAGCAGCACCACGCCACCGGCCGGCAGCGCGGCACGCGCCTGCGCGATGGCCTCGGCGAGGTCGCGCGCGGCGGTCAACGCGAACCCACCCTGCGCCGCGACCGGCGCGAGCAGGTCATGGATGCGCGGGCCGTTCTGCGCCACGGTGCCGTGGCCCATGGTCACGATCGCGCGCGGCGCCTCGTCGCGCATCGCGTCGGCGAATGCGTCCCAGGGCAAGCCGCGATCGTGGCCGCCCACCAGCACCGCGACCGGTCGATCGCGATACAGCGCCAGCGCGGCCAGGGTCGCCATCGGCGTGGTGCTGATCGAATCGTTGACGTAGAGGAGGCCGTCGCGTTCGCCCAGCGGCTGCAGGCGATGCGGCAGGGGCTGGAAGCGCGCCGCATGCGGTGCCAGCGCGACCGCGTCCAGCCCGATCGCCTCCAGCGCGGTCAGCACCGCGCACAGGTTGCTGCGATTGTGGTGTCCGGGCAGCGGCATCGCTGCGGTGTCCATCACCCGCACTGCCCCGCGATGCAGGTCGTCGCCGCGCAGGTGCCAGCCCGCGGCATCGCCATACCAGCGGATCTCGCTGTCGGGCAGGCGCAACGCAGCCAGCACCGGGTCGGCGGCGTTCAGCACCGCGACCCGCGGGCGGCCGCCGGTGACCAGCGCGAGCTTGTCCTCGACGTAGCGTTGCTGGCTGCCGTGCCAGTCCAGGTGCTCGGGATGCAGGTTGGTGACGATGGCCACCTGCGGCCGCGCGCCGGAGGCCGCCACGTCGCCGGTCTGGTAGCTCGACAACTCGACCGCCCAGGCATCGGCCTGCGCGTCGAGCAGTTCCAGCAACGGCACGCCGATGTTGCCGGCCAGCGCGGTGCGCAGGCCCGACGCGCGCAACAGGTGCGCGAGCAGCGAGGACGTGGTGCTCTTGCCCTTGGTGCCGGTGACGCACAGCGTGCGCGCCATGGTGCCGTCGTCGGCATGCTCGGCGAACCACAACGCGGTGCCGCCGACGAAGCGGGTACCGGCGGCGCTGGCCGCCTGCGCCTCGGGCCGGTACGGGCTGATGCCAGGCGACTTCACCACCACGTCGAACGCGGACAATCGCTCCGCGGTGGCGGCATGTTCCAGCGCCAGCCGCAGGTCGCCCAGCGCGGCCGCTTCGGCGGCTTCGGCTTCGCTGCAGAACAGTGTCAGCGCGAGCTCGGGAAGCCGCGCTCGCAAGGCGGCATGCGCGGCCCGCCCCTCCCTGCCCCATCCCCACAGGGCGACGCGTTGGCCGGCGAGGTCGGCGATGCGCATGCGGTC
Source organism: Lysobacterales bacterium (assembly GCA_017302075.1). Lineage (GTDB taxonomy): Bacteria > Pseudomonadota > Gammaproteobacteria > Xanthomonadales > Xanthomonadaceae > Thermomonas > Thermomonas mangrovi. The sequence goes on along the minus strand of JAFLEB010000035.1, from coordinate 19,083 downwards.
AGGGGGCGAAACGCAGGCGCAGGCGCTGCCAGAGGGCGTCCGGCACGCGATGCTCATCGTCCGGGACCAGCAGCGGTTCGATCCGCAGGGCATTGGCGTCGAGCTGCGACGCGATCTCGCGGGCAAAACGCGCGACCAGCGCATCCTCGCGCCATTCCGGGCGCTGCGCGAGCGCGGCCATCGCTGCGCGCGATTCGCGGCCTTCGCCCACGCATTCGAAGGGCTTGTGGTCCTGGTACTCAAGCAACGCGTCGAAGCCGCCGACCTGCGCGGGGTCGTCGAGCAGGTTGCGCCCGAAGATGGTGACCAGGCGCGTCTTGGGCATGAACGGCGCCAGCGCCAGGAACACGAAGTGGCATTTCGGGCAGACCCCGCACCAGCGGCTGGTCGGGCGCTCGCCGAGGATGTGGAAGTTGCGGTTGCAGCTGGAGAAGTGCGCGTCGTAATGCTGGCTGCGGGCGAACTGGCGGGCCACCGCGAGTTCGCTCAGCGGCCGCAGCAGCGAGTAGTAGCGCAGGTCCGCGGCGACGTGCGACTGCAGCCAGCCTGCGAACATCGACTCGAAGGCCCAGCCCTTCGACCACTGGTGGTTGACCTCGCCGGTCCCGGGGATCAGCGAGCCGTAGCTGGCCGAGCGCTCGTTGGAGAACACCACCTGGTCCATGCCCAGCACGACCGCGGCGAAGGCCAGGATCGCGGAGTTCACCGCGGTCACCGGGATGTGCCCGTTCCAGGCGCCCTGGCGGTTGAAGTCGAACAACTGCGGCGCCAGCTGGCGGCCGATGTTGAGGGTCGGCAGGCCGGTGTGCGCGGCACAGGCCGCGATCAGCTGCGAGCCTCCGATCCAGGTCACGGTCTGCGCCACGCCTTCCGCGCGCAACGCCTCGATGCTGACCAGCGAATCCTTGCCGCCGCCGATCGCGACCAGCGCATGCGCCTGCAGGCCGAGAACCGGCGCGACGGCATCCGCGGCCTCGCCGTGCGGGAAGCGGATGCGCCCGCGCAGGTCCAGTCCGTTGCGGTAGGCGAACTCGCCGAGCCCGTTGAGGTAGACCTGCTCGAGGAAGGCCGCGGTGGCGGCGTCAATCGGCTCGCCTTCCACCTGCAATTGCGCGGGCACCGCCGCCTTGTAGTAGCTGACGCCGGCGAACAGGTGCAGCACGCGCAGCGCCTGCCGCGCCGCCCGCGTACGCGCCGCGTCGAGCCGGAACGGCGCGCCCGGCAAGGTCACCGTCTCCACCAGCTCGGGGCCGTCGTCGAAGGCGTACACGAGCCGCGCCACGCCGGTGTCGGCATCGAAGCCGCAGCGCACGAAGCGGAAGGCGCGGATCGCGTCGCGGTCGAAGGTCCAATCGTTCATGCGCTCACGCCTTCATCGAGCAGGTCTTGCGCGGGGCGCGCCCGCAGGTTGTATTCGCTGGCCATGCTGTAGCCGTAGGCACCGGCGTCGGCGACCAGCATCACGTCGCCCGGCGCGGTGGCCGCCGGCAGCTTCACCCGCTGGCCGAACACGTCGCTGGATTCGCAGATCGGCCCGACCACGTCGAAGTCGGTGTCGGCGGCCTCGTCCAGCCGCGAGAGGTCGTGGATGTCGTGCCAGGCGTCATACAGCGCCGGACGGATCAGCGCGTTCATGCCGGCGTCCAGCCCGACCCGGCGCACGCCATCCTTCTCCACCACCTGGGTCGCGCCGGCCAGCAGCACGCCCGCTTCCGCCACCAGGAAACGGCCCGGCTCGATCGCGAAGCGGAACGCCGGGTGGATCGCCTTCACCTCGGCCAGGCCCCCGGCCCAGGCCGCGAGGTCGAAGGGTTCGTCGTCGTCGCTGTAGGCGACCGGCAGCCCGCCGCCGATGTCGATGGTCTCGACGCTGCCGATCCGCCGCGCGAACCCGGCGAGCTCGTCGACCACCTGCTTCCAGTGGCCGACGGTCTCGATCCCGCTACCGAGGTGCGCATGCAGGCCGGTGATGCGGATGTCGAGCGCGCGCGCCAGCGCCATGAATTCGTCCACGCGCTGCGCCGACAGCCCGAACTTGGATTCCCTGCCGCCAGTGGTGACCTTCGCGTGGTGGCCGTCGCCATGCCCGAGGTCGATGCGCAGCCACAGCGCATGGCCGCGGAACACCTCCGGCCAGCCGCGCAGCAGCTCGACGTTGTCCACCGTGACTTGCACGCCGCGTGCGAGCGCCTGCGCGTACTCCGCGACAGGCGCGAAGCTCGGGGTGAACAGCACGCGCCGCGGATCCAGGCCCGGCACCGCGGCGAGCGCGTTCTCGACTTCGCCCAGCGACACGCATTCCAGTCCGAAGCCTTCCGCCGCCAGCGCACGCAGCAGGCCCGGATGCGCGTTCGCCTTGGTGGCGTAGTAGTGGCGATCGATCGCCGGGATCGCGAGCAGCGCCCGCGCCCGGGCGCGCACCGTGGGCAGGTGGTAGGCATAGCGCGGCGTGCCCTGCGCGGCGAGCGCGAGCAGCCGTTCGCGCGCGGCCGGGGCGCGCCACCACGGCGTCGGCCGCGGACGCACCGTGCCCTCGAGTTCGCGCCAGCGCGGGCCGAACACGCCGGCCTCGTACACCGGCATCGCGCCGGAATCGATCAGCGCCGCGTGCAGCTTCGCCAGCATGCCGTCGGCGGCGGCCTCGTCGACCACGAAGGTCAGGTTGAGGTCGTTGGAGGACTGCGAGACCAGGTGCACGCGCTCGCGCCCGAACATCGCCCACACCTCGGACAGCTTGTGCAGCAACGAGCGCATGCCGCGCCCGACCAGGGTAATCGCCGCGCAGGGCACGATCACCTTGACCCGGCAGACCTGCGCCAGGTCCTCCGACAGCCGCGCGAGCACGTCGGTGTTGACCAGGTTCTCGGACGGATCCAGCGAGACGGTGACGTTGGTCTCCGAGGAACCGATCAGGTCCACCGACAGGCCGTGGCGCTTGAAGCGCTCGAACACGTCGGCGAGGAAGCCGACCTGCTGCCACATGCCGATGCCTTCCATCGACACCAGCACGATGCCGTTGCGGCGCGAGATCGCCTTGACCCCGGGCACCGGGCGCGCGCCCTCGTCGATCGTGGTGCCGGGCAACGCCGGGCGCTCGGTATCGAGGATCGCCAGCGGTACGCCGGCGTCGCGGCAGGGCTTGATCGAGCGCGGGTGCAGGACCTTGGCGCCGGTGGTGGCGATTTCCTGCGCCTCGTAATAGTCGAGCCGGGTCAGCAGGCGCGCATCCGGCACCTCGCGCGGGTTGGCGCTGAACATGCCGGGGACGTCGGTCCAGATCTCGACCCGGCGGGCGCCGAGCAAGGCGCCGAAGTACGCCGCCGAGGTGTCCGAACCGCCGCGCCCGAGGATCGCGGTGCCGCCATCGCCGTGGCGGGCGATGAAGCCCTGGGTCAGCAGCAGGCGCGTCGGGCGCGCGCCCAGGCCTGCACGCACCGCGGGATCGGCCTGCCAGTGGCAGTTCACCGACAGGCGCTGCGCCCACTCGGTCTGGTTGGGCATCGGCGGCAGCACGCGCAGCCAGTCGCGCGCATCGACCCAGCCGATGTCGACGCCCTGCGCCTGCAGGTATGCAACGCCGAGCGTCGAGGACAGCAGTTCACCCTGCGCCAGCACCTCGGCCTGCCAGTCCAGCGCGCGCGCCGCGGCGCGCGGATCGGCGAGCAACGCCTGCAGGGCGGCAAGCCGCGCACCCAGTACGACGTCGGCGTCGAGGCCGAGTTCACCGGCGAAGCCGCGATGCCGCTGCATCAGCGCATCCGCCTGCGCCGCGGCGTCGGCCGCGCCGTCGGCGATCCCGGTGAGCATGTTGGTTACCCCGGACAACGCCGAGACCACCACCAGCACGCGCGCGCCGTGCGCCTCCGCGCGCTCTTGCGCCAGCCGGCCGATGCTGTCCCAGCGCGCGCGGCGGGACACGGACGTCCCCCCGAACTTCAGCACCAACCAGGGGACATCGGGCTCGGAACGGGGTGGCATGGGTCCTGGCACGTGCGGGAAGGGAATGCCGCGGCCACGCGGCTGGTGCATTCTAGCCGGCCCCCGCCCGCCAGGACCGCACCGCGCCATGCCCCGTCGTTATGTGCAACTCGATGTCTTCGCCTCGCGGCCGGGCGCCGGCAACCCGCTGGCGGTCGTGCTCGATGCAACCGGGCTGGACGATGCCGCGATGCAGGCGATCGCACGCTGGACGCGCCTGCCCGAGACCACCTTCGTGTTCCCCGCGCAATCGGGCGACGCCAGTTACGGCATCCGCATCTTCAGCCCGCGCCGCGAAGTGCCGTTCGCCGGGCATCCCAGCGTCGGCACCGCGCATGCAGTGCTCGACGCGGGGCTGGCGACGCCGCGCGACGGCTTGCTGGTGCAGGACGGGATCGCCGGCAAGCTGCCGCTGAAGGTGGTGGGCGATGGCGCGGCGCGCACGGTCGCGGTGCGCACGCCGCGCGCCCGCGTGGAGGACATCGCCAGTCCCGGCGACGCGCGCCTGCGAGCGGCGCTGGCCGGCCTGCCGCTCGGCGCGCTGCCACCGGTGCTGATGGACGGCGGCCGGCGCTGGTGGCTGGCCGAGCTCGCCGACGAGGCGCACCTGCGCGCGATGCAACCGGACTGGGACGCCATCGCCGCGCTCGCCGAGGCGACCGACAGCATGGGCCTGTTCGTGTACGCGCGCAGCAGCGACCCGGTGTACTACTTCGCGGTGCGCGCGTTCGTCGGCGCCCCCGCGCGCTTCGAGGATGCCGCCTCGGGCGCGGCCAACGCCACCCTGGCGGCCTGGCTGGCGGAACGCGGCGCGCTGCCCGGCGAGCCGGGGGGCTTCTACCGGGTCAGCCAGGGCCGCGAGGTCGGGCACGACGCGATCATCGAGCTACAGGTCGACGCCGAGGGCGAGGTGTGGTCCGGAGGCCGAGCGGTCGCGGTGGTCACCGGCAACCTCGACTGGCCCGGCGCCTGATCCGTTACCCCATGCGAAGAAGGGGCCTTGCGGCCCCTTCCTGTTCCACGCGATGCCGGATCACTCCGGGCTGACGTCGACCCGCACGCGGATGCGGTCGCCCGGGTGGTAATCCATCCGGCGGGTGTACTGCCGGCCGTTGTACTCGTAGGTCACGTCGTAGGCGGTGGCGCCGCCGGTGCGATAGCCACCGTAGCCGGCGTTGCCGTAGCGGCCATCGACCGGTTCCGGATCGCAGACGCGGACGACGCCCGGGCGCACGTAGCGGTCGCGCTGGGTCTGTTCGTAGATTTGCCGGCCAGCCATGCCGCCGACCATCGAGCCGATCGCGGTCGCCGCGTAGGTACCGCTGCCGCCGCCGACCTTGCTGCCCAGCACCGCGCCCGCGATGCCGCCGGCGATGGTGGCGAGGTTGCGACCCGCGGTGGTCCCCGCCTGCGGCCGACCGTAGGCATCGTAGACGTCGTTGCGATCGCCATCGGTGCCGTAGTACCCGTCGCGCTCGTAGCGGCCGGCCGTGGTCGATTCGTAGCAGCGCTGGCCGCCGTAGCTGGTGGTGCGGTCATAGCGCCCGTCGACCACCGGATCGACGCGCAACACGCGGGCGTAATCGGTGTATGCGTCACCGCGCGCGTAATCGCCGTAGGCATCGCCACGCGACGGATAGCTCTGGGCGCTGGCGGTGCCGCCCGCGGCGAGGCCGGCGGCCAGGATCAGGAGGGGGGCAACACGCGTCATGGCTGGCTCCGTGCGCCGGGAAAGGGTGGATGGCCGGCGTGGGATGCACGTTGCCGCCGGCCGGGTGACGCGCCCCTGAATACGACCCGCTGTCGCTGAACCGTTAAGCGCAGCGACAGCCGTGGTCTTCAGTTGGCCTCGAGCGTGGCCTGCAACTGCACCGGCACCGCCAGCGCGCGGGAAATCACGCAGCCCGCCTTCGCCTGCTGGGCGAGGTCGTCGAACGTGGCGGCATCGATCCCGGGCACGCGGGCGGCCAGGACCAGGGTGACGCCGGTGACGGTGGGCCCCGGGTCCATGCCCGGCTCCATGGTGACCTCGGCGCGGGTGCGGATTTCGTCGGGCACGAAGCCGGCCTTGCCGAGCACCGCCGACAGCGCCATCGAGAAGCAACCCGCGTGGGCGGCGGCCAGCAGCTCCTCGGGATTGGTCCCGGTCTGGTCGCCGAAGCGGGTCTTGAACGAGAAATTCTGGTCCGCGAACAACCCGCTCTGCGGCGTGCTGATGCTGCCGGAGCCAGCCTGCAGGTCGCCCTGCCAGCGGGCGTCGGCGTAACGCTTGAATGCCATCGATCCAACCTCCGGGAAAGGAAGCCGCACGCTAACCGTGCGCCCGTTGGCCCGGCGTCAAGGCAGGGATGCCATCGGTCGCGCGGAGGCGTATCGTGGGGGTCCGCCATGACCGCCCGCCGAGCGCAGGCTCGGTCGATGCGCTCTCCCCTGCGGACAGCCATGACGCCCGCCCCCATGCCGGGGGCATTCACCCCTCGACCTTGGGAGGAACGGGCTCATGTCCTATTCGACACACCAGATCCGCAACGTGGCCCTCGCGGGCCATCCCGGCGCCGGCAAGACCACGCTGTTCGAAGCCCTGCTGCATGCCGGCGGCGCCCTACAGGCGGCAGGCACGATCGAACGCGGCAACACCGTGTCTGACTTCGACCCGATCGAACGCGAGCGCGGCCATTCCATCGATGCCGCCATCGCCAGCACCGACCATGGCGGCATCCACGTCAACCTCATCGACACCCCCGGCTACCCGGACTTCCGCGGCCCGGCGCTGTCGGCGCTGGCCGCGGTCGAGACCGTGGCGATCGTGGTCGATGCCGACACCGGCGTCGGCCACGGCAGCCGCCGGATGATGGAATACGCGCGCCAGCGCGGCCTGTGCCGGGCGATCGTGGTCAACAAGATCGACCACGCCGGGCACGACCTCGCCGCCCTGATGGAGGCGTTGCGCGCGGAGTTCGGCCCCGAGGCGCTGCCGCTCAACCTGCCCGCCGATGGCGGCGCGCGGGTGGTGGACTGCTTCGGCCAGCGCGCGGGCGACAGCGACCTCGGCCCGGTCGCCGACTGGCACCAGAAGATCATCGACCAGGTGGTCGAGATCAACGAGACGGTGATGGACCATTACCTCGACCTTGGCGAGGACGGCCTGTCCGGGCAGGAACTGCACGATGCCTTCGAGCAATGCCTGCGCGAGGGCCACCTGGTGCCGGTGTGCTTCGTCTCCGCGCGCAGCGGGGCCGGCGTCCGCGAATTGCTGGACGTCGCCGAACGGCTGTTCCCGCACCCGGGCGAAGCCAACCCGCCGCCGTTCGTGAAGGGCACCGGCGAGGACGCGCAACCGATCGCCGCCAGCCCGGATCCTGGCGCGCACGTGATCGCCGACGTGTTCAAGGTCATCAACGATCCCTTCGTCGGCAAGCTCGGGGTGTTCCGCGTCTACCAGGGCACCATCCGCAAGGACGGCACTTTGTTCGTCGACGACGGCAAGAAGCCGTTCAAGGTCGCGCACCTGTTCAAGCTGAAGGGCAAGGAGCATGTCGAGGTGGCGCAGGCGATCCCCGGCGACATCGCCGCGGTCGCGAAGGTCGACGAGCTGCACTTCGACGCCGTGCTGCACGACAGCCACGACGAGGACCACATCCACCTCGCGCCGCTCGCCTTCCCGAAGCCGATGTTCGGCCTCGCGGTGGAACCGGCCAGCAAGGGCCAGGAGCAGAAGCTCGGCACCGCGCTGCACAAGCTCGCCGAGGAGGACCCGGCGTTCGCGGTGGAACACAACGTCGAGACCAACGAGACGGTGATCCGCGGGCTGTCCGACCTGCACCTGCGGGTCATGCTACAGCGGCTGAAGGACCGCCATGCGGTGGAGGTGAAGACGCACCCGCCGCGCATCGCCTACCGCGAGACCGTCAGCGCCCGCGCCGAGGGCCACCACCGCCACAAGAAGCAGACCGGCGGCGCCGGCCAGTTCGGCGAGGTGTTCCTGCGCATCGAACCGTTGCCGCGCGGCGCCGGATTCGACTTCGTGGACGAGGTCAAGGGCGGGACGATCCCCGGCCAGTTCCTGCCGGCGGTGGAAAAGGGCGTGCGCCAGGCCCTGGCCAGCGGCGCGATCGCCGGCTATCCGATGCAGGACATCCGCGTGGTGGTCTACGACGGCAAGCACCATCCGGTGGACAGCAAGGAAGTCGCGTTCATCGCCGCCGGCAAGAAGGCCTTCCTGGATGCCGTGGGCAAGGCCAGGCCGCAGGTGCTGGAGCCGATCGCCGACCTCGAGGTCAGTGCGCCCGAGCAGCACATGGGCGACATCAGCGGCGGGCTGTCCTCCAAGCGTGCGCGGATCAACGGCACCGACACCCTGCGCGGCGGCGAGATCGTGGTGAAGGCGCAGGTGCCGATGTCGGAGCTCGAAGGCTACGCCGCGGAACTGAAGTCGGTGACCGCGGGGCGCGGTCGCTACGCCTTGGACTTCAGCCATTACGAACCGGTGCCGGCGCAGGTCCAGCAGCGGCTGGTGGAGGCCTGGAAACCGCACCACGACGAGGACTGAGGATGGCGGGCGGGTTCGACCTGCGCGCCGCGGCCCTGCGCGGCTTCGTGCTGCTGATGGCCGCCTCGACCCTCAATGCGTTGCGGCTGCTGGCCACGCGCGCCCCCGAGGTGGCCGCCGCCTTCCCCGGCGGCGGCGATCTCCTGCGGCCGCTGTCGGTCGCCCTGGCGTTGGGGCTGCTGGCCAGCTACCTCGGCCTCTGGCGGTGGCGGCGCTGGGGGATCTGGCTGGCGATGGCGATGTCGATCCTGACCATCGGCGCCGACATCGCGTGGCGGGCGCCGCGCCTGCACCTGGGCGCAGCACTGGCGTCGACGGCCGCCTTGTTCCTGCTGGTCGCGGCGAACCGCCATCGCTTCGCGGCCAACGGGCGCTGAGGCTTCGCAAGCGCTTCACCGGGATCGGCGATGGTGGCGGGATGCGCCGCTTGTTGCCCGTCTTGCTGCTGCTGTCGCTCGCCATCACGGGGCTGGTGGTCGCCTGGCCGAAGTTGCAGGTCGTCGCCGCGCTCTGGCGCCTGTCGCGGATGCCGGCGCCCTCGTCCTTGCCGGTCCCGGTCGAGGGCGTGCGTGCCCGCGACATCGCAGACACCTGGGGCGGTCCGCGCAGTGGTGGCCGCAGGCACCAGGGCACCGATATCTTCGCCCCGCGGGGTACAGCAGTCCGCAGCGCGACGGCCGGAGTAATCGCACGGCAGGGCGACTTCGGGATCGGCGGACGCCACGTCTGGGTGATCGGACCGGGCGGTGAACGGCATTACTACGCGCACCTCGACGATTGGGCGCCGGATCTGCGCCCTTGGCAAGTAGTGCGACCTGGCGACCTGCTCGGCTTCGTCGGCAACACCGGCAACGCACGCGGCACCCCACCCCACCTGCATTACGGCATCTATGCCGGCGACGGCGCCATCAATCCTTACCCTCGCCTGCACGATGCGAAATCGGCACACTGACCGCCCGGCGCGGCGTGTCCCGCGCGATAGATGGCAGGCAGCCCGATGGCCAGACTCCGACTCCTCCTCGCCGTGCTGTTCCTGGCGTTGCTGGCCGCCTGCTCCAGTGTCGGCACCTCGGTGCTGCTGGGGCGCGACCTCAGCTTCACCGCGCCGCAGCTGCAATCGCAACTGGACCGCAAGTTCCCGCGCGACTACCGCAAGCTCGGCGGTCTGCTGAGCTTCAGCCTGATGAACCCGCGCCTCACCCTGCCCGGCGGCGGCCGCCTGCACCTGGCGTTCGACATCGGCATGGGCGGTCCCGGCGGCAGCCCGCGCACGCCCTCCGGCCGCTTCGAAGTGGAAAGCGGGCTGCGCTTCGATCCCGGCACGCGCGGCCTGCACCTCGACCAGCCGGAGATCGTCTCGGTCGACGTGCCCGCGCTCGGCGGCGCCATGAACGACAGCGCGCGCACCCTGCTCAACGGCTGGTTGCTGGACTACGCCCGCGAGGAACCGGTGTACCGGCTCGACGACAGCACGGTCGGCAGGATGGCCTCGCGCCGCATCGAACGCGTGGACATCGACCCGGGCGTCATCACGATCCGACTGGACTGACCGCATGCGCCACCTCGCACTGCTCTGCACCTGCTTCCTGCTTGCCGCCTGCGGCGGCAAGGGCGACGGCCGCGACGACGCGGCGACAGCCGATGGCAGCCTGCCGGTCCCCGCCGGCACCCCGCGTTCGGTGACCGGGATGCCGGATCCGGGCCGGCCGCTCGCAGTCCCCGCCGGCGAAGCCATTCCCTCCGGTGCGACCGCCGAAGCGGACGCGCCGCCCACCGAACCCATGGCCGGCGACGAGTCCGGGGATGCCACGCCAGGCCCGGATGCCGCGGTCGAGGTCGTGCGGCGCTATTACGCGGCGATCAACGCACGCGATTACGCATCGGCGCATGCCCTGTGGGGCGACGGCGGACGCGCCAGCGGCCAGGATGCGCAGCAATTCGCCGCGGGGTTCGCGGCCACCACTGGCGTGTCCGTGCAGATCGGCGCGCCGGGCGGCATCGAAGGCGCCGCGGGATCGCGCTACATCCAGGTGCCGGTGACCCTCGATGCCACCCAGGCGGACGGCACCCATCGACGGTACGCCGGCAGTTACACACTGCGCCTTGCGGTGGTCGATGGCGCTACGCAGGAACAGCGCAGCTGGCATATCGCCTCGGCCGACTTGCGTGAAGCGGCGCCATGAGGAGGCTGCCGCTGGTTGCCGCGCTGATGCTGCTCGCCGCCTGCCAGCGCGACGCGCCGCCGCCCGCGCCGGCTGCCATCGAGACGCCGGCACCCGCCGCGCCCGCGCCACCAGCTGAAACCGCCTCACCGACGGTGGCCAGCGAGGACTGGACACTCCCCGGCACGCTGGGACCGCTGACCACGCGGCAGGCACTCGAAGCCCGCTTCGGCAAGGCCAACGTGCGCGAAGTGACCTTCGACGGCGCGGAAGGCATCGGCACCTACCCGGCCCTGGTCGTGTTCCCGGACGATCCGTCGCGGCGGCTGGAACTGGTCCTCGACGCCGAGGACAAGGACGCCCCGATCCAGGAGCTGCGGGTGCGCGCGCCGGGCTCGCGCTGGCGCGACGCCAGCGGGCTGCGGATGGGCATGACCCTGCCCGAGCTGGCCGCGCTGAACGGCGCGCCGATCAGCTTCTACGGCCTGGAATGGGACTACGGCGGCACCGTGCAGGACTGGCATGGCGGCAGGCTCGCGAATGCCGCCGGCGCCGCGCTGTTCCGGCGGGTCACGCTGGGCGCCCGTGCGGGGACATCGCCGGATGCGGTGCCGATCGGCGATTCGGTATTCCGCAGCGACGATGCGCGCCTGGCCGGCGTGGGCGACGCGCTGGAAGTCGCGGAGTTCGGGATCAGCTGGCCGCGCGAAGGCGAGGACTGAGCGGCCCTACAACTCGAAGCGGTAGGCCAGCTTCACCAGCAGCTGCTCGTCGTCGCGCAGCGAGAACGCGTCGCCGAACTGCTCGAACGCACCGGCGGCGTACCCGTCGTAACCGAAACCGCCGCGTCCGTAGACCACGTACAGGTTGGACAACGGCGCCAGCTCGTAGCGGTAACGCACCTGGAACCCGAGGTTGCGCAGGCTGAACGGCTCGACCACATCGTTGCTCGCCTGCGCGCGGCCGTCCGCAGCGATCCGCCAGGGCCGCGGGTTGTCGGCATCCAGCCCCAGCGCTTCCAGCTTCACCCGCAGCTCGTGGCGGGTACCGATGTTCCAGTTGAGGCTGGCGGACAGGTCGTAGCGGTTCATTTGGAAGCCGCTGACCAGGTTGTCTTCCTGCCAGACCAGGAATTCCTGGTCCATCACGTGGCCCACCCACACCTCGACGTTCAGCGCGTCGCCGAAATGGCGGGTCGCCTCGAACGAGCCGCTCCAGCCGATCGGGGTGTCGCTGCGCACGCCGCCACGCAGGCCCAGGCTCCATTCGGTCTCGAATTGCCAATCGCCACGACGCGGCCATTCGCGGCTTACGACGCCATTGAAACCCGGCTGCGTGCGCATCGCGCCGTTGCCGCGGGTGATACGGTCGTCGTAGGCGGCGGTGCGCGCCTGCACGTTCCAGAACAGGTTACCGCCGTCGCGGCGCTGGCTGTTGCGCGACATCCGGAACTGCCGCTGCAGCCAGGTGCCGCCGGTGTTCTGCAACCCCTCGATGCGCCAGCGCCAGTTGTGCGAAGCGTAGGCCGACGCCGCCGGCAGGTCGGTGATGCGGCGCCCGACTTCCCACTGCGCGTAATTGAGGTCAGCGCGCCCGAGGTAGCCCGCGTCGTTGACCTCGAAGTCCTTGCCGTAGTGGATCAGGATGCCGGTCTGCCGCCAGCCGCCCGCCATCTCCTTCTGCAGCAGGGTGGTGAAGGCGACGTCGCGCACGTGGTCGCCGTGCACCGCGACATCGCTGCCGACCAGGGTGGAGGCGACGGTCAGGCTGGGATCGGGCTGCCAGCGATGGTCGATGCCGAACACCCGGGCGCTGCGATCGAGGAACGGCCGGTCGACCGTGGTCAACATCGCGCCGACCTGCTGGCTGCCGATCGTGCGTTGCAGGCGCAACGCGCCGAAGCGCCGGCCGGCATCGCCGCGCTCGTCGGCGAGGAAAGCGCCGTACTGGGTGCCGCCGATGCTGCCGTTGAACTTGACCGCGCCGAGGATGTCGGCCGGGCCGCTGCCGTCGTCGGCCAGCCCGCCGACGCGGCGGGTGTACAGCAACTGGCTGTTGTCGAACACCAGCCCGAAGTCGAAGAAGCCCTGGTTCTCGGTGAAGAACGGGCGCTTGTCGCTGAAGAAGGTTTCCTCGGCGCTGAAGTTCACCACCAGCGAATCGCTCTCGACCTGGCCGAAGTCGGGGTTGAGCGTCGCGGTCAGCTGGAACTGCCCGTTGGGCTTCCAGAACAGGTCCGCGCCGGCGTCGAAGCTGTTGTCGCGGGACACCAGGTCGTGCACGCCGACCACGTAGGGCGTGATCGCCAGCAGCGACTGCGCATGCGCGTCGACCTCAAGCTTCTGGAACTGGTTGAGGAACTGCGGGCGCTCGAAGCTGACCGCCGGCCACGCCATGCGCTCGCCGACGCTGCCGACCACCCGGTCCAGGTACACCGCGATGGTGCGCTTGCCGTCCACCGCGCGCTGCATCGGCGCGGTATGCCACGGGATGAGGAATTCCGCGGTCCATTCGCCTTCGCCATCGACCACCGCGTGCTGCCAGCTGCCGTCCCAGTCGCTGCTGAAGTTGCCGCCGCTGGTGATGGTGGAGTCCTGGATGCCGTCGCTGGCACTGAGGGTGAAGTCGTAGCCGCTGCGGCCATCGCCCTCGAAGTCCAGCATCACGTTGACCCGGTCGATGCCGACGTCCTCGTCGCGCCGGCTACGCTGCCGCGGCGTCTCGATGCCGGGCAGCTTGGTGTTGCGGAAGGCGACCGCCAGCCCTTCCGACGTGGCCAGGATCCAGGCTTCCGTGGGATGGCGGGTGGCGGCCTGGGTGAACGGCTGGACCATCCGGAAATCGGTGACATGGCGCGCGCCCTGCCATTCCGCCGGGTCGATGACGCCATCCACCTTGACCTGCGCGGCGGCCGGCGCGGACAGCGCCGACAGCAGCGCGAGCATCAGGAGGGAGCGAGGGGGCGTCGGGCGCATCGATGGCGGCAACCGTGGACCGCGTCGTGCGGCGACCGGCGCACCTTAGCCATGCACGGCCGTGGCGCACACTGGCACAGGTCATGTAAACCTTCGGCACGCGCGGCGCATCCGCGCGCAGCCGGGATCGCGGGTCAGCGCTTGGGACGCAGCATGGTCCCGGTGCAGTGCCTGGCGCCGCAGCGGCAGGCCCAGATCTTCTTCAGCCGCGGGGTGTGGCGCTCGGCCAGGGTGATCCCGTAGTCGTAGGTCAGTTCCTCGCCCGGCTTGATCGCGCGGATCGCCTCGATGAACACCCGCGACTTCTCGGGATCGTCCTCGTGCTCGATCAGCACCGCCTCGCAGTTCGGATCGCAGCTGTGGTTGATCCAGCGCGCGCTGTTGCCCTCGAAGTTGGCGTCGATCACGAACACCTCGTTCAGGGTGAACAGGAAGGTGTGGCCGCTCTCGACATCGCCGCTGTCGCCGGCATCGACCTCCTCGTGGGTGCGGCGACGGCCCTTGTATTCGATCAGGCGCTCGCCCTTGCTGATCGGCTGGATGGCGAACATGCCGTTGCCGTGGATGGCGGAACGGCGGGTGGCGATCTTCTTCGGCATGGGTGGGCGCTGGATGGGGAGCCGGCATTGTGGCCCAGCCGACCATCGGGCGTCACTGCAATGGCCGGTCATCGAAAAGATACGCGTTATCCCGCCCACATCCCCGCAACCGCCATCGCCATGACCCGTCCGCATTCCACCGTCCTTCCCGCGATCACCGTTACCCTGCTGCTCGGCGCCTGCAACGCCAACCTGTCCGCGCCGCAGGCCGCCAGCCCGCAGGCCTCGGCCAAGCCCGCGACAAGCAGCGACGCCGACCTGCTGGCGCGCGGCGAATACCTGGTGCGGATCACCGGCTGCAACGACTGCCATACCGCCGGCTACACCGAGAAGGCCGGCGACCTCTCGACCTCGGCCTGGCTGCTCGGCTCGCCACTGGGCTATTCGGGGCCGTGGGGCACCACGTATGCGGCGAACCTGCGCCTGCGCCTCGCCGAGATGGACGAGGCCGAATGGATGATCTGGTCGGCGACACTCCGCACCCGCCCGATCATGCCGGACTTCGCCCTGCGCGCGATGCACGACGACGACCGCCGCGCGATCTACCGTTTCATCCGCTCGCTGGGCACGGGAGGCACCAAGGCACCCGAGTACCTGCCGCCCGGCAGCGCACCGCCGGCCCCGTTCTTCCAGCTGGTGCTGCCGCCGGCGCCGCCCGCCAACCCGCCCGCGGGCGGCTGAACGCCGCGGCCGACGCACGCATCGGCAGACGTCAGCGGAACAGGAACCACGCGCCGCCGCTCCACCACAGCGCCATGGCGATGCCGAACATCGCCCAGAAGCCCTTGCGCAACCCGCGTGCGATGCGCCACGCGGCGAACACCGCCAGCGCGAGCAAGGCCCAGCGCAACAGGCGCGAACGCTCGGCGCCGGGTTCGGCGGCGACCACGCGCTCGACCAGTTGCCCGACCCCGGCCTGCAGGGTGTCGTGGAAGGCGACGTGCGGCTTGCTCTGGGTGTACATGGCGTTGGGCTCCGGCGTCCGGATCGGACACGGCCATTCTCGACATGCGCATCGCCGGCGCCATGCGCGAGCGTCAGCGATCGCCGGTGACAGCTGTCATCCAGCGTGCGGTGCATGGACTGTCAACCGATGCCGGCACTGCGGCGTTGTGGCGATGTCGTCCCCCGGAGATGCCCGATGCGTCGCGTCCATGTTGCACTCATTGCCCTGCTGGGCCTGGTTCCCGTCATCGCCGGCGCCCAGAGCCTGCGCGACCGCCTGCAAGGCATGCGCGAGGCCAGCCGTCAGGAACGGCCGGTCGCGGTCCCCGCGGGCGGCACCGCGATCCGCAACATCGCCTACGGCGACGATCCGGCGCAGCGCTTCGACCTCTACCTGCCGGCGGGGGCGAAGGACGCGCCGGTGGTCTTCTACGTGCATGGCGGCGGCTGGGCGAATGGCGACAAGACCAACCCGGGCGTCGCCAACAAGCTCGCGTACTGGCTGCCGAAGGGCTACGCCGTGGCCTCGGCCAACTACCGCATGGTCCCGGCCGCGATGCCGCTCGAACAAGCCCGCGACATCGCCCGCGCGGTCGCGCGGCTGCAGCGCGGCGCCCGCGAATGGACGCTGGATCCGCGCCGCGTCGTGCTGATGGGGCATTCCGCGGGCGCACACCTGGTCGCGCTGCTCGGCGCCGACCCGCGCCTGCTGGCCGATGCCGGCGCGGTGCGCCCGCTGGGCGTGGTCTCGCTCGACAGCGGCGCGCTGGACGTGCCCGCCTTGATGGGCCAGCGCCGCGTGCCGAAGCTCTACCAGGACGCCTTCGGCGCCGACCCGGCCTACTGGCGCTCGGCCTCGCCGCAGCAGCAACTCACCCGCAACGCGCTGCCGATGCTGCTGGTCTGCGCCAGCCAACGGCATTTCCCGACCTCGCCCTGCGACGAGGCCCGCAAGTTCGCGCGCCAGGCCGAGGCGTTGCGGGTCCCGATGGCCGTGCAGCCCGAGCCGCTGGACCACGGCGAGATCAACAAGACGCTCGGCCTGCCGTCCGACTACACCGGGCGGGTCGGGGCCTGGATCGACCGCCTGTCGGGCATCCGCTAGGCGCGCTTGGCCGCGGGCGCCGCAAATCGTACAATTCCGGTACGTTTTCCAGTGCCCGTGCCATGCTCCGCGTCACCAAGCTCACCGACTACGCCACCGTCGTCATGACCGTGCTCGCCGCGCGGCCGGGCGAGGTGCTGAGCGCGCCCGAGCTGGCCGAGCAGGCCGGGCTTGAAGCGCCGACCGTGGCCAAGGTGCTCAAGCCGCTGGCCGCGGCCGGGCTGGTCGCCGGGTTCCGCGGCGCCAACGGCGGCTACCGCCTGGCCCGCGCGGCGGCCGAGATCAACCTGGTCGAGATCGTCGAGGCGATGGAAGGCCCGCTGGCGATGACCGAATGCAGCGTGCACGACGGCCAGTGCGGGATCGAGGCCTCCTGCGGCGTGCGCGCCAACTGGCGGCGCATCAACGACGTGGTCGCCGACGCGCTGCGCGGGGTGTCGCTGGCGCAGATGCTCGGGCCCGCGCCGCGTCCGTCGCGCAAGGGCATCGCCCTCCAGCTCGCGAATGCGTGAGGCCGCCATGACCGAACCACAGAACGCGCAGATCCACAGCCAGCTGGCCCGCAAGTACGAGGCCGGCTTCGTCACCGACATCGAATCCGATTCGCTGCCGCCGGGCCTGTCCGAGGACATCATCCGCGCGCTCTCGGCCAAGAAGGACGAGCCCGAGTGGATGACCGAGTGGCGGCTCGCGGCCTATCGCCGCTTCCTCACGATGCCGATGCCGGACTGGGCCAAGCTGAAGATCGGCCCGATCGACCTGCAGGCGCTGAGCTATTACAGCGCGCCGAAGGCGAAGTACGCGTCGCTGGACGAGGTCCCGCAGGAGCTGCTGGACACCTACGACAAGCTGGGCGTGCCGCTGCATGAGCGCGCCAAGCTGGCCGGCGTGGCCGTGGATGCGGTGTTCGACTCGGTCAGCGTGGGCACCACCTTCCGCAAGGAGCTCGCCGAGAAGGGCGTGGTGTTCTGCTCGATGAGCGAAGCCATCCGCGAATACCCCGACCTGGTGCGGCGCTACCTCGGCAGCGTGGTGCCGGTCGCCGACAACTACTTCGCGGCGCTCAACTCCGCCGTGTTTTCCGACGGCAGTTTCGTGTTCATCCCCAGGGGCGTGCGCTGCCCGATGGAGCTGAGCACCTATTTCCGCATCAACGCCGGCCACACCGGCCAGTTCGAGCGCACCCTGATCGTGTGCGAGGAAGGCGCCTACGTGTCCTACCTCGAGGGCTGCACCGCGCCGATGCGCGACGAGAACCAGCTGCACGCGGCGGTGGTCGAGCTGGTCGCGCTGGACGATGCCGAGATCAAGTACAGCACGGTGCAGAACTGGTACCCGGGCGACGAGAACGGGGTCGGCGGCATCTACAACTTCGTGACCAAGCGCGCGGAGTGCCGCGGCGCGCGCAGCAAGGTGACCTGGACCCAGGTCGAGACCGGCAGCGCGATCACATGGAAGTACCCCAGCTGCGTGCTGCTCGGCGACGACAGCGTCGGCGAATTCCACAGCGTGGCGCTGACCCACCACCGGCAGCAGGCCGACACCGGCACCAAGATGGTCCACGTGGGCAAGCGCACCAAGTCGAAGATCGTCAGCAAGGGCATCAGCGCCGGCCACGGCCAGAACAGCTACCGCGGGCTGGTGAAGGTGGCGGCCTCCGCCGAGGGCGCGCGCAACCACACCCAGTGCGACTCGCTGCTGATCGGCAAGCACTGCGGCGCGCACACCTTCCCCTACATCGAGGTGAAGCACCCCGGTGCGACGGTCGAGCACGAAGCTACGACCTCGAAGATCAGCGACGACCAGCTGTTCTACTGCCGCAGCCGCGGCATCGCCGAGGAAGACGCGGTCAGCCTGATCGTCGACGGCTTCTGCAAGTCGGTGTTCCGCGAACTGCCGATGGAATTCGCGGTGGAAGCCAAGAAGCTGCTGGACGTGAGCCTGGAAGGCTCGGTGGGATGATGCGCAGGCTCGCCGCGCTGCTTACCTCCTGCCTGCTGCTGCCCGCGATCGCGGGGGCGGTGGCCACGCCTGCCGCGAAGGGTGGCAGCGTGCGGGCGCTGCCCGACATGCCGACGCCGCGCGCCGCGCACAGCGCGAGCCTGTTGCGCGACGGTACGGTGCTGCTTGCCGGCGGCTGCCATGCCCAGGGCTGCGAGGAGGGCATCAGCGACGACGCCGTGCTGTTCGATCCGGCGCGCGGCACCTTCATCGCGGCGGGCAAGCTCGCGCAGCCGCGGGTCGGCCATCGCGCGATCGCCCTGCGCGACGGTTCGGTCCTGCTGCTCGGCGGCTGGACCCCGGACGGTGCGACCGCGCTGGTCGAACGCTACGACCCGGCCACCCGCCGGTTCTCGCCGCATGGCCGCCTGCTGCAGGCCCGCGATGGTTTCAGCGCGACCGCCCTCGCCGACGGCAGCATCCTGGTCGCGGGCGGCTATGCCGGTGCGATGCAGCGCATCGCCGCGGCCGAACGCTACGACCCGCGCAGCGGCCGGTCGACCGCGGTCGGCGCGATGGCGACGCCGCGGATGGCGCACACCGCGACCCTGCTCGCCGATGGCCGGGTCCTGGTCGCCGGCGGCTCGTCCGCCAGCGGCCGCCTGCTCGATACGCTGGAACTCTACGACCCGGCCACCCGGCGCTTCACGGCCGCCGGCACGCTGAACAAGGCGCGCCACAAGCATGCCGCGGTGCGCATTGGCGATGCGGTGTTGCTGCTGGGCGGCGCGGGACCGCGGGAATACGAGGCGCAGTACGCCGACAGCGA
>JAFLEB010000034.1 GCA_017302075.1 Lysobacterales bacterium | reverse complement strand
CGCCCTACCACCGCGAGGCCGGCGGCGACCTGGTGTGGGAGATCGGCTCCGGCTACTTCGGCTGCCGCAACGACGATGGGAGCTTCAGCGAAGAGCGCTTCGCCGCGAATGCCCGCGACCCGCAGGTGCGCATGATCGAGGTCAAGCTGTCGCAGGGCGCGAAGCCCGGGCATGGCGGCGTGCTGCCTGCGGCCAAGGTCAGCCCCGAGATCGCGGCCACGCGCGGGGTCCCGGTCGGGCAGGACTGCGTGTCGCCCGCCGCGCACGCCGCCTTCGACAGCCCGCGCGGTCTCCTCGCGTTCGTGGAGCGCCTGCGCAACCTGTCGGACGGCAAACCGACCGGCTTCAAGCTGGCGATCGGGCATCCGTGGGAATGGTTCGGGATCGCCAAGGCGATGCAGGAAACCGGGATCGTCCCCGACTTCATCGTCGTCGATGGCGCCGAGGGCGGCACCGGGGCGGCACCGGCGGAGTTCATCGACCACGTCGGCCTGCCGATGCACGAGGCGCTGATGCTGGTCCACAACACCCTGGTCGGGCTGTGCCTGCGCGACCAGGTGCGGGTCGCCGCGGCGGGCAAGATCGTCAGCGCCTTCGACATCGCGCGCACCCTCGCGATGGGCGCCGACTGGTGCAACGCCGCGCGCGGCTACATGTTCGCGCTGGGCTGCATCCAGTCCTTGAGTTGCCACACCGACCGCTGCCCGACCGGCATCGCCACCCAGGATCCGCGGCGCTGGGGCCGGCTCGACGTGCCCGACAAGGCCACGCGGGTCGCGGCCTTCCACCGCAACACGCTGCACGCGCTGCGCGACCTGCTGTGCGCCGCCGGCCTGCAGCACCCCGACCAGCTGGGCCCGGAGCACATCCTGCGCCGGGTCAGCCCGACCGAGGTGCGCTCGCTGGGGGCGCTGTACCGTTTCCTGGCCCCGGGCGAGTTGCTCGATGGGCGTGTACCCGAGCACGCCGTGTTCCGCAATTTCTGGCAGGTGGCCAGGAGCGATGCCTTCGCGCCGCCGGCCAACGTGGGGTCGGCGCGGCCGGGGCAGGGCGCTTGGTAAACTGCGGGGCCTGCACCGTGGCCCGCCTGCCTTGAACACCGGACTGTCCCACCTCGACCGGCTGGAAGCCGAAAGCCTGCACATCCTGCGCGAGGTCGCGGCCGCCTTCCGCAACCCGGTGATGTTGTATTCGGTCGGCAAGGACAGTTCGGTGCTGCTGCACCTGCTGGTCAAGGCCTTCCACCCGGCGCGCCCGCCGATTCCGCTGCTGCACGTCGACACCACCTGGAAGTTCCGCGAGATGATCGCCTTCCGCGATCGCCGCGCGGCGGAAACCGGCATCGAATTGCGCACCTGGACCAACCCCGACGGCCTCGCCGCCGGCATCGGCCCGGTCAGCCATGGCGCGACCGTGCACACCGACGTGATGAAGACGCAGGCGCTGAAGCAGGCGCTGGACCACTGGGCCTTCGATGCCGCGATCGGCGGTGCCCGCCGCGACGAGGAGAAGTCGCGCGCCAAGGAGCGCATCTTCAGCTTCCGCAGCGCGCAGCACCGCTGGGACCCGAAGCAGCAGCGCCCGGAGCTGTGGAACCTGTACAACGCGCGCATCCACAAGGGCGAGTCGGTCCGCGTGTTCCCGCTGTCGAACTGGACCGAGCTCGACATCTGGCTCTACATCTACCGCGAGAAGATCCCGGTGCCGTCGCTGTACCTCGCGGCCGAGCGCCCGGTGGTGGAACGCGACGGCGCGCTGCTCATGGTCGATGACGACCGGCTGCCGCTGCGTCCGGGCGAGGTGCCGATGCGCAAGTCGGTCCGCTTCCGCACGCTGGGCTGCTATCCGCTGACCGGCGCGATCGAGTCCGGCGCCGACACGCTGGAGAAGATCATCGCCGAGATGCTGGTGGCCACGACCTCGGAGCGGCAGGGCCGGGTGATCGACCACGACCCGAGCGCGTCGATGGAGAAGAAGAAGCAGGAGGGCTACTTCTGATGCGTGCCGACGACGCCGACGCGCAGGTTGCCGCCTATCTGCGCCAGCACGAGACCAAGGGCCTGCTGCGCTTCATCACCTGCGGCAGCGTGGACGACGGCAAGAGCACCCTGATCGGGCGCCTGCTGCACGATACCAAGCGCCTGTTCGACGACCAGCTGCGCGCGCTCGAGGCTGACAGCCGGCGCCACGGCACGCAAGGCGATGCGATCGACTTCGCGCTGCTGGTCGATGGCCTGGCCGCCGAGCGCGAGCAGGGCATCACCATCGACGTCGCCTACCGCTACTTCGACACCGATGCGCGCAAGTTCATCGTCGCCGACTGCCCCGGCCACGAGCAGTACACCCGCAACATGGCCACGGGGGCGTCCACCGCCGACGTCGCGGTGGTGCTGGTGGACGCGCGCAAGGGCGTGCTCGCGCAGACCCGCCGGCACAGCTACATCGTGTCGCTGCTGGGCATCCGCCACGTGTTGCTGGCGGTGAACAAGATGGACCTGGTGGGCTACGACCAGGCAGTGTTCGACGTGATCGTCGCGTCCTACGGCGACCTGGCCGCGCAGCTCGGCATCGCGCACGTGCAGGCGGTCCCGCTGTCGGCGCTGCAGGGCGACAACATGACCTCGGCGTCCGCCGCGACGCCGTGGTACACCGGCCCCAGCCTGCTGGGCTGGCTGGAAACCGTGGAAGTCGCGCCGCCGCCGCGCCAGGCCGGGTTCCGCCTGCCGGTGCAGTGGGTGAATCGCCCGCACCAGGATTTCCGCGGCTTCGCCGGCACCGTGGCGGCCGGCGTGGTGGCCGCCGGTGACGAGGTCGTGGTGCTGCCTTCGGGCCGGCGCTCGACCGTCGCGCGCATCGTGACCGCCGACGGCGACCTGGCCGAGGCCGGCGAGGGCCGTGCCATCACCCTGGCCTTGTCCGACGAGGTGGATGCCAGCCGCGGCGACGTGATCGCCGCCGCCGGCGACCCGCCGGAGGTGGCCGACCAATTCGCCGCGCACCTGCTGTGGATGGGCGACGAGCGCCTGCTCCCGGGGCGTCCCTACCTGCTGCAGGTCGGCGCGCGCACGGTGGGCGCGTCGGTGACCGAGATCAAGCACAAGGTCGACGTCAACACGCAGGAACCCCTCGCGGCGAAGCACCTCGAACTGAACGAGGTCGCCTACTGCAACCTGCACCTCGACCAGCCCATCGCCTTCGAACCCTACGTCCGCAACCGTGCGCTGGGCGGTTTCATCCTGGTGGACCGGCAGAGCAACGCGACCGTCGCCGCCGGCACCCTGGACTTCGCCCTGCGCCGCGCCGGCAACATCCACTGGCAGCACCTCGACGTGGACAAGGCCGCGCGTGCGCGGATCAAGCACCAGCAGCCGCGCTGCCTCTGGTTCACCGGCCTGTCCGGCGCCGGCAAGTCGACCATCGCCAACCTGGTCGAGAAGAAGCTGCTCGCGATGGGGCAGCACACCTACCTGCTGGACGGCGACAACATCCGCCATGGCCTGAACAAGGACCTCGGCTTCACCGACGAGGACCGCGTGGAGAACATCCGCCGGGTCGCGGAGGTGGCGCGGCTGATGACGGATGCTGGCCTGATCGTGCTGGTCAGCTTCATCAGCCCGTTCCGGGCCGAGCGCGACATGGCACGCTCGCTCTTCGCGCCGGGCGAGTTCCTCGAGGTATTCGTGGACACCCCGCTGGCGGTGGCCGAGGCGCGCGACGTGAAGGGGCTCTATGCGAAGGCGCGGCGCGGCGAGCTGCGCAACTTCACCGGCATCGACTCGCCTTACGAAGCGCCTGAAGCGCCGGAGTTGCGCCTGGACACCGGCGTGGAGGCCCCGGCGCGCCTGGCGGACCGGGTGGTGGCGGCGCTGGGATTGGGCTGAGCTCAGCGGCCGCCAACACGCAAGAGGCCCGCGCCGTGGCGCGGGCCCCCCGGGTGTCACGGTGGAAGCTGCTCAGCGCTGCAGTTGCGGCACCGGTTCCTCGTTGCCCCCGCGCGCGCAGTAGGGCAGGTCGCGGTAGCGGTTGACCCAGCGGTGGATCCACATGTCGAGTGTGGCGCCGGTGTAGCCCTTCTCGCAGATGTTCTGGCACCAGGTCAGCTTGGTCCCGGTATAGCCCTCGCTGGCGCAGGTGGTCTGCGGCGGCGGCGCGCATTCGCTGTCCAGGGTGCAGGCGATCAGGTTGGTGGCATACGCCTTCATCCCGGGGACGGCGGCGGTCACGCTGGCGCACTGGGAACCCAGGTAGCACTGCAGCGGGATGGTGGAGTAGACCACCTGGCCCGCGCCGTAGCCGTAGGTAAAGGTCACCACCTGGCCCGGATCGGCCGTGGTCGCCCAGGTCGCCGAGCCGGCCGGCAGCGAAGCGGGCGACACCGCGCCATGGTTGGACCAGCTGCCGTTGTCGAGGCTGGTATTGGTCAACATCCCACCCGGCCCGGTCAGGAAGGGTGCGGAGGCGGTGAAGTCGATGTTCGTGCCGCCGCTGCTATTTTGGACCAGGTTCGCGCCGCCCGGCAGGAACGCGCCGTTCGTATACCCGCTGTCGTGGACGATCAAGGTCATGCCGTTGGCGACGGCTTGTGCCACGCCCGGGTCGGTGAGGGAGCCGCAGTTCTCGGCCCAGAGGATCGAAACCCCGGCCAGGTTGGTGGCGTTGGGCGCAGTCGACAGCGCCAACGGGGTATGGCCGGCGGCGATGATCTCTGCCTCCGGATTGCCCGGATAGCAGAGGCCATAGTAGGCGACGGTCGCGGCCTGCGCGTGGCCGCTGGCGAGCAGCGAAGCGATGCCGGCCAACGCGGCCAGGCCGATGGACTTCAAATGCGATTTCATGGGAATCCCCCTGTGGACCCGGCTGGCGGGCGATGGGCGGAGTCTAGCCAAAGCAAGCGCGGCATTCGACGTGCGACCTGCACGCCCGGCGCGGCGATGGACACTCCATGTCCATGCGAAAGCGCGATGCGTCCGGAAGTGCCCATCCTGGGCAGGGCGCAGGCAGCAAAAAGCCGGCGCGTGGCCGGCTTCTCGATCGATCTGGTGGGCGGTGCAGGGTTCGAACCTGCGACCCTTGCCGTGTGAAGGCAATGCTCTACCGCTGAGCTAACCGCCCGGGTGGGGGGCGCATTGTACATGAACCGATCCGGCGATCAACGCTCGCCGCGGCGGCCGGCGCGGCATGCGGCCCAGGCTGAATCGTGACGGCTTTGGCATCCCCGCGCATGCGCCGCATAATGCCGTTCCTGCGAAAGGATTCCTCGATCCATGCCCAGACCATGGTTGCGTTGGTGGGTGGTGATGCTGCTGGTAGGGCTGCTGTCCGCCTGCGCCAGCGGCGGCAGCGTGCGCGCCGACCAGGCGATGCTCCCCGCCGCGTCCCTGCCGGCGCCGGATTCCACCACGGCCTCCGGTGCCTACGAAGGCGCGTCGGATTACCGCATCGGCGCGCAGGACCTGCTCAACATCAGCGTCTTCGGGGTCGAGGAGCTCACCCGCGACGTGCGGGTCAACTCCAACGGCCACATTTCGTTGCCGCTGGTCGGGACGGTGATGGCGGGTGGGCGGACGATCCCGGAACTGGAGTCAGACCTGGCCAAGAAGTACGCCGAGGGCTACTTGCAGCGGCCGCAGGTCACCGTATTCGTAAAGGAGTTCACCAGCCAGCGCATCACGGTGGAGGGCGCGGTGAAGAAGCCGGGGATCTATCCGATCACTGGCCGCACAAGCCTGCTACAGGCGATCGCCCTCGCCGAAGGCGTGGATGACCGCACCGCCGACCTCGGCGGGATCGTGGTCATGCGCAAGGTCGACGGGCGGAAGCAGGCGGCGGTATTCGACTTGCGGCAGGTGCGCAAGGGCCTGGTCGAGGATCCGCAGCTCTACGGCGACGACATCGTGGTGGTCGAGCAATCCGGCAGCAAGACCGCCTTCAGGCGTTTCATCGAATCGGTTCCGGCCCTGGGCATCTTCGCCTGGTTCTGAGATCCAGGGAGCAAGCAACCGCATGAGCGACACGCAACTCCCCGTCGGCCCGGGACATGCCGGCGGTCATCTTCCCGCCCGCCACGAGGCAGCCTATCCGCTGGCGCAGACCCGGGGCGTGCTGCCGGCGTTGCTCGAAACCCAGGACGATCGGCGCGACGAGGACGGCATCGACCTGTTGGCCTACTGGCACATCCTGCTGAAGCGGCGTTGGCTGGTGCTGGGCGTAGCGGCGGGCGTGCTCGCGTTGTCTCTGCTGTCGGCGTTGATGACGACGCCGGTGTATCGCGCCAGCGTGCTGCTGGAGTTGCAGAAGGAGGGGACACAGGTCGTCCAGGTCGGCGGTCTCCAACCCGGGGACTTCGGCGGTTGGGATCCCGAATTCCTGCAAACCCAGTACGAACTGATCCGCAGCAAGTCGCTGGCGGAGCGGGTTGCGAACGAGCTTGCGCTGGATCGTGCGGCGGTAGAGCGCCTGAACGAGCCTGGCCCGGTCGGGCGCATCCTCGCGCTGCTCAGGCCGCAGCCCCGCCCACCCGCGAAAGCGACCGCACCGGCTTCCGCCAAGGACGCGCAGGCCGACCTGGATGCGGCCGCCGGGATGATCCGCGCCGGGCTGGTGGTCGAGCCCGTGCGCGATTCGCGGTTGGTGCGGATCAATTTCGACAGTGTCTCGCCGCAGTTCTCGGCGCGCGTGGCGAATGCGATCGCCGACGGCTACATCGCCGCCGGGCTGGAGCGGCGCTTCGGTGCGACTTCGTACGCCAAGACGTACCTCGAGGACCAGTTGAAGCTGGCGAAGGCCAAGCTCGAGGATTCGGAGCGCAAGCTGGTGTCGTTCGCGCAGAAGGAGAGCCTCGTCAACACCGGGGAGGACGGGCAATCGCTCGCCACCCAGAACCTGACCCAGCTGAATGCCGCACTGGCGGCTGCGCAAGACCAGAGGATCCGTGCGCAGGCGCGTTGGCGCCAGGCGTCGTCCGGTGGGGCCCTGCCAGCGGACATGATCGGCAACTCGAATATCCGCATCCTCCAGCAACAGCAGGCGCAGTTGCAGGGCCAGTACCAGCAGAAGCTGCAGACCTTCAAGCCGGATTATCCCGAGATGCGGCAGCTGAAGGGGCAGCTCGACGACCTGGGCCAGCAGATCGCGCGCGAGATCGCGGGCGTGCGGGCGTCGGTCAAGGCCGAATACGACGCGGCGTCCTCGCAGGAGGGGATGCTGAAGGCCCAGATCGCCGCATTGCGCAACGAGGCGCTCTCGGTCGATGGGCGCAGCATCGACTACAACATCCTGAAGCGCGAGGCGGATACCAATCGCCAGCTCTACGACAACCTGTTGCAGCGCTACAAGGAAGTGGGTGTCGCCGGCGACGTGCGAGCCAACAACATCTCGATCATCGATCGCGCGGACGACGGCTGGCGGATCAAGCCCAGCCTGAGCCGCAACTTGTCGCTTGGGCTGCTTGCGGGGTTGCTGCTCGGCATCCTCGCCGCCTTGCTGCTGGAGTTCCTCGACGACACCGTCAAGACCCCCGAGGACATCGAGCAAAAGATGCGCCTGGCCGTGCTTGGCGTGGTGCCCAAGCTCGCTGCGCGCCAGAACGTGGCCGACGTGGTCGACGATCCACGCTCCGCATTCTCCGAGGCCTATCGCTCGATCCGCACCGCGCTCCAGTTCGCGACCGACCATGGCGTCCCCAAGAGCCTGTTGATCACCAGCACGCGCCCCGGAGAGGGCAAGTCGACCACGGCTCTGACCCTGGCCCGCCACTTCGCGCAACTCGGCAAGCGGGTGCTGCTGATCGAAGCCGACCTGCGCAACCCGTCCTTGCACAGGACGCTGTCGATGAGCCCCAATGGCGTCGGCCTCAGCAACCTGCTGGCCGGCGGCTGCACCCTGTCCGAAGCCACCACGCAGAGCGAGGAACCGCGCCTTGACATCATCCTTGCCGGGCCGCTGCCGCCAAGCCCGGCGGAACTGCTCGCCGGGAGCAAGCTGGTGTCGGCGTTGACGGTGGCCGCCGAGGTCTACGACCAGATCATCATCGACGGTCCGCCGGTGCTCGGCCTCGCGGATGCACCGATCCTGTCGAATGCCGCGGATGGCACCCTGCTGGTGGTGCACGCGGGCAAGACCAAGATCAAGCCGGCCCTGCTCGCCCTCAAGCGGCTGCTGGCGGCGCGCGCCCGCGTGGTGGGCGCGTTGTTGTCCAAGTACGATGCCCGTGCCGCCGGTTACGGCTATGGCTACGGCTATCACCACTACGATTCCTACTACGCCTACGGGGGCAAGCCCCGGCTGGGCAAGGAGTAGCCGGTGGCAAGCGCGAAGGGGAACGCGCTGGAATGGGCACTGGCACTCTCGCGGGCGCCGATGGAGCGCCACGCCCTCCGGCAGCGCGTGCTCCCGGACGGGATCGATGCGGTCCTGGGGATCGCGGCCGACGCCGCGCCGGATCTCCTGGAGCAGGCAGTCCGCGCAAGCGGGGAGTCCCCGGCCAGCGTCCGCGAGGCGGCTCGCTTCTACGTCCGCGAGATCCTGCTGTTCCCGACCGCGGATGCCTATCGCACCTTGGGTGTGCCACGCGACGCCGCGTCGGCGACGATCAAGGCGCATCACCGCCTGCTGCAGCATTGGCTGCATCCGGATCGAACCACCAGTGCCGACGATGCCGTCTTCGCGGCGCGCGTCAACACGGCGTGGAACCAGTTGCGCAACCCCGATCGCAGGCAGGCGTACGACGCGGTGCTCGATGCGGCGGAGGCCTCCGCCATCGCGTCCTCGGTGACCCACGGGGCGGCGGTTTGGAGCGGATTGCAGCCGCCGCCGTCCGAAGCGCCGACCGGGTGGCGACATCGCGCCCCGGTGATCGTGTTTGCCCTCGCGAGCCTGGTGCTGGGCGTCCTGGCCTGGCGTGAACAAGGGCGCAGTCCAGAGGGCGTCGAACCTGCAAGCTTTGATGCCGTCGATGCGGTGGCGGCCGACCCCGGGATCGACGAGGATCCACTGCCGATCCGCGTGCCGGCCGGCATGCAGCGTCCGCAGGACGCCTTCGAGCCGGATGCAGTTCCGGGTGCGGCGATCGTCGAGACCGGACATCGCGCCCGGGTGCCCGCACGGTCCCTTCGGGAAACGGTCAAGCTGCCGGCATCGTCCTCTGCCGCCTTCCCGCCCGCCGTGGCGACCTCGGCGGTGGCTCCCAGGGGCGTGGTCGCCTCCGGCGCATCGCCGCGGACTGTCCCGGCAGCCGTGCCTGCCGGCGACGACGCGGGAGCCCCGCGCATCGCCGCTGCGACGGTTGGTGCGGCAGGCGAGCGGGCATTGCCGCCGCCGGCGAACCCCGCAACCCCCGCCGCATCCGGTCCACCACCCGCGACGCGGCCGCTGCCTTCGCCCGCGCAGATCGACTCCGCCAGGCGCACGGGCCAGCAACTGCTGCGTTACATGGCGGATCGGCGCCGGGCGTCCCCGCCGATCTGGAACAGTCCCGCCGTCCAGTCCAGCGCGGACCAACTCCGCGGCGAGCTGCCCGACATTGGCGCACGGCTGCGCACCGGCGACCCCGAGTGGCGCATTGGCCAAGGCATGGCGGTGATGACGGCGCGCCTCGAGGGCGCGCACGCGGATGCGGCGACGGTGAGCGCGGACCTCGTGTGGCGCGAAGACCAATGGCTGGTGGTCGGGCTGAGCCTGGAGCGTTCCCGTTGATGCCCAGCATGCGGCCGTTCATCGCGTTCGGCCTGGTGCTGGCGTTGTCGTTCGCGGGATGGCGCGTGGCGGGCATGCTGGTGGCGGAGCGCGAGGCGATGCAACAACCGGCGCGTGCCCTGGCTTGGCGGCCTGCGGACCCGCAGGCGCTGCAGGCGCTCGCCGAATCTCGATTGAAGCAAGGCGACCTCGCGGGGGCGGAGGCTGCCGCGCGCCGCTTGTTGGCGCTGGAGCCGCTGCAGGGGCGGGCGTACGGGGTGTTGGCGGAGGCGGCACAGGCACGCGGCGATGCGGACCGTGCGCTGCGTCTGCAAGCGATCGCAGCCGTCCGCGCGCCCCGCGACCTGCGCGCACATGCCTGGCTCGCCCAGCGATACCTCGAGCGGGGCGACCATGCCGCAGCGCTCGTGCATGTCGACCGCATCCTGCGGATCGCCCCGTCGCGCGCTGCCACGCTCCAGCCGGTACTCGCGAAACTCGCCTCCGACCGGGGTTTCGCGATGGCGTTGGCGGAGATGCTGCGCCAGCAGCCTCCATGGCGCGACGGCATGCTCGCGGCGCTGCAGGATCCGGCAACAGGCGACCCGGTCGCCGCCGGCTGGGTCCTGGACGCCCTGCTGCGCGATGGCAGCCTGTCGGTTGCCGACAAGGCGCGCTGGCTCGACGGATTGATCGCGCGCAAACGCTGGGGCGAGGCGTACGCACGCTGGGCGGGCATGCTGGCCGGGGGCAGGGATCGCTTGCCGCTGCTCTACAACGGTGATTTCGCCGTTGCGCCGGACGGCACGGGCTTCGACTGGCGCGTGAACCGGGTCGCTGGCGTGCTCGTGGCGTTCGAGCCGGTGGCCGGCAGCGAAGGGCCTGTCGCCTACCTGCGGTTCCTGGGTCGCAGGGTGGGGGGCAGCGGACTCGAACATCCCTTGTTCCTCGCGCCTGGAACCTACCGGCTGCGCATGCGCATGCGTGCGCAGGCGCTCCACAGCGAGTCGGGGCTGCAATGGCAGGTCGCCTGCGACGGCCCGGTCAATGTCATCGCGCGCAGCGAGCCCATCGATGGGAGCTTCGGGTGGCGGACGGACGCCCTGTCCTTCGACATCCCGGCCGGCGGCTGTCCGGGACAGTGGCTGCGGCTGGTCAATCCGGTTCCCGAAGGCGCGGCCCAGGCCGTCGGGGGTGAACTCTGGATCGACGACATGCGCATCGAGCGGTAGATGAACGACCTGCGATGCCTTCATGTTGCGGGACGGCATGCCGCTTGCTACCCTTCGTGACGAATGTCCCGGAATTGCGACCCCAAACGGATGCGTATCCTCGTGAATCAATCGGCGGCATGGATGGGCCTGGCCTTGCTGGCATTCGTCGGCGTGGCGGGGGCGCAGCAACAGCAGGACAAGAGCGACTGGGACAAGATCGTGCTGGAACAGAAGGCCGGCAGCGTCATGACCAGCACCGGCGGCGAGTACGAGACTGCGCCGATCGGCAAGGAGATGATCGTCGGCGAGCACATGATGCTCAGCGGCGAGAAGCCGAAGGCGAAGGTCGTCTACTACGAGCTGGACGACGAGGGGCGCGTGGTGGACAAGTGCGTCCGCGACTACGTCGACCCGAACGTCTACATCATCGATGCGACCTGCAAGCCGATCGTGGCCTGGACCTCCAACGGCAAGGGCATCGTGATCGGGGCGGCCCTGGTCGGTGCGGCACTGCTTGACAGCGCTGGGGATGAAGCGCCTCCGGTCAGCACCGGCGCCCGCTGAAGCCATTCGCGGGGACGCTTTGCGTGCCACGCATGCTCCCGGGGCGGGTCGCGAGACTCGCCCCGTTTGTTTTGGTGATCGACCAGCGGGTGGACCATGCGCGATGCCGCTTTCCTGAATCGCTTGCTGGCGTGGGCGTTGATGGCCCTGCTCCTCGCGCTCTGGCTGGGCGGCGGCGTCACCCGGGACAGCACCTCCGCCGACGAAGTGCTCGAGCTCCTGTCGCTGCCGGTCATCGCGCTCGCTGCCTGGGTACTCGCGCAGCGGGGCGTACGCGATCGCCTGCAGTGGGCCGGCTTGCTCACGATGGGCCTGGTCGTCCTGGTGCCCGTGCTGCAATTGTCGCCATGGCCGGACGGGGCATCGGGCATCGCCTGGCGTCGACAACTGCTGGCTGACCTCGCGCTCGCCGGCGTGGACCATCCGCAGCTGGGCTGGTCGCTTTCGCCAGCGGCCACCGAAAGCGGCCTGTGGGCACTGTTGCCGGCGCTCGCGGCATTCGTTTCCGCGATCGCGCTGGATTCCGAGCATCGGCGTTGGCTGGTGAAGTGGATACTCGTCCTGGTGGGCCTGAACGTGGCGTTCGCGTTCTTCCAGGCGGGATTGCCGCTGGAGAGCCCGTGGCGCCTCTACCACGGCTTCGATCCGCGTTTCGGCGGACTCTTCGCCAACACCAACCACCACGCGACGGCGCTGGTGATCGGTATGGTCCTGGCCTTCGGGCAGGCGATCCATGCGCGCAGGCGCGACCTCGCGGGCCATGGTCGCCGGGGGGCATGGCTGTGGTATGCGGGGATCGCGATGACCTGCCTGTTCCTGCTGCCGCTGACCACCTCGCGTGCCGGCATCGCACTCGCCTTGCCGGCGTTGGCGGCGGCATGGATCGCCTGTGGCGGTCTCGGCTCGCGGCGCTTGCGATCCCCCCGCGTGCTCGCCGGCGCGGCCGCTGCGATGGCCCTTGCCTTCGTCGGCATCCGTGCCGCCCTGGGGTGGCTCGAGGTGGACCGCGTCCACGAACTCCGCCACCTCATCAGCAGCACCACATGGACACTGGGGGGCGCACAGGCCCCCCTGGGGAGCGGGATCGGCAGCTTCGTCGAGGTGTTCGAACAGGGCGCGCCGCGCCGCCTGTGGCTGGATGCCTATGTCAACCACGCCCACAACGAGTACGCGCAGTGGTGGCTCGAGACCGGTTGGGCGGGGATGGCGGTGCTGGCGGTCGCCCTGGGGGTGCTGGGCGTGGCCGCCTGGCGCGTCATCCGCGCCCGCGGACGCAATGGCGATGCCCTGCTGGCAGGCTCCTGCCTTGTGGCGATCATGGCTGTGCTGGCGCACTCCTGGGCGGACTACCCGCTGCGCACGCTCGCCCTGATGGCGACCACGGCCGCATTGGCCGGGGCGATGCTGGGCGCACTGGCCGACGTGCGCGAAGCACGCACGCAATCGCTGCAGCGCGCGGCCAGGCACCCCGAAGGCCGTGCCCGGCCGGCATAATGCCGGGCTGCATCCAGCATCTGGCCGGCGGGGAGTCATGAGGCAACGTCTGCAATCCGCGCGCATCGCCATCGTCGGCCTGGGCTACGTCGGCCTGCCGCTGGCGGTGGAATTCGGCAAGCGATACGACACCGTCGGCTACGACATCCATGCCGCGCGCGTGGCCGAGCTGCGCGCAGGCAGGGACAGCACCCTCGAAGTCGAGCCCGGGCTGCTGGCCGAGGCGGTCAAGCTCACCTATGCCGACCAGCTGGCCGACATCGCCGGCTGCAATGTCTTCATCGTCACCGTGCCGACCCCGATCGACGCCGCCAAGCGGCCCGACCTGACCCCCCTGGTCAAGGCCAGCGAGGCCATCGGCAGCGTGCTCAAGCCCGGCGACACCGTCATCTACGAATCCACCGTCTACCCGGGCTGCACCGAGGAAGTCTGCGTCCCGATCCTCGAACGCATCTCCGGCCTCACCTTCGAAGCCGCCGCTCTTCCCCCTCCATTGCGCGCGCAGCGCGAAGGGGAGGGCCGGGGAGGGGTGGCTCTTGATCTTCCCTCTCCCCTCGCGGGAGAGGGTGGCGCGCAGCGCCGGGAGAGGGGCCTCTTCGCCATCGGCTACAGCCCCGAACGCATCAACCCCGGCGACAAGGCCCACCGCGTCACCAACATCCTCAAGGTCACCTCCGGCTCGACGCCGGCCACGGCGGATTTCGTGGATGCGCTGTATGCCAGCATCATCACCGCCGGTACCCACAAGGCGCCGAGCATCAAGGTCGCCGAGGCCGCCAAGGTCATCGAGAACACCCAGCGCGACCTCAACATCGCCCTGGTCAACGACCTCGCCATCCTGTTCAACAAGCTGGGCATCGACACCCTCGACGTGCTGGAGGCCGCCGGCACCAAGTGGAACTTCCTGCCGTTCCGCCCGGGCCTGGTCGGTGGCCACTGCATCAGCGTCGATCCGTACTACCTGACCCACAAGGCGCAGGAAGTCGGCCACCATCCGCAGGTGATCCTGGCTGGCCGCCGCACCAACGACGGCATGGGCGGCTACGTGGCCGACCAGGTGCTGAAGCTCATGGTGCGCAAGGGCATCAACCCGGTCGGCGCGCGCGTGCTGGTGCTCGGGCTGGCGTTCAAGGAGAACTGCCCGGACCTGCGCAACACCCGCGTGGTCGACATCATCGAGACCCTGCGCGGCTACAACTGCCGCGTGGACGTGCACGATCCGTGGGTGGACGCGGACGAGGCACGGCACGAGTACGGCCTGATGCCCATCGAAGCGCCGGAGCAGGGCGCCTATGACGCCGTCGTGCTCGCCGTCGGCCACGACCAGTTCCGCGCGCTGGGCGGGGAAGGCGTGCGTGGCTTCGGCAAGCCGGATGCCAGCGTGGTCTACGACGTGAAGTACGTGCTGCCGCGGGATGCGGTGGATGGGCGGTTGTGAGATGACGTGGGTTGCCATGAGCGGCGGATGTCATCGCCGACAGCGCGGCCTAACCAAGTTGCGGGGCTTCGGGTGGACCTGAGGTTCTGGCGGTGGCCACTGGCGCGCCTGTTGCGTCGCGCCGCCGTGGGCTATCTGGTCGTCTGGGTGTTGTCGCCGCCCCTGGCCTATGGGCAAGGGTGGCGCATCGCCGCGCTGGTGGCCACCGGAGTGTGGCTGTTGCTCGAGCTGCGGGCAGCCCGCAGCGTCCTGTTGAGGCCCGGATGGCCGGTCATCGGCGCTTTCGGCTTCGTGCTGTACACGGCGGGCGTGGAATGGACGGTCCCGGACAGCGCCGGCATCACCTACCACTTCCAGGTCTGGATCATGCTGTTCTTCCTGCTGGTCGGGGAGAGCTTGGCACGTGGCCGCGATGACGATGCGCAGTTCTATTTCTGGCTCGTGCTGTTGGTGCTCCCGGTATGGTCGTTGGCGACCCTGCGCGGGATCGAGACCATCAGCCAGGACGTCGCAAGGTCGATTTCCCGTTCGTCCGCGGAAGCGCGCGAGCTGTCCGCGCGCGGCATCGGCGGATACGGATTCGTGTACGCGGTCCTGTTGAGCCTGCCGTTCCTGTACCAACTGGTGCTGCGCGCTCGTGCGAGCGGCATCGGTCGCGCCGGCTGGTGGCGGGTGGGGCGGGGCCTGCTTGCCTTGAACGCGGTGCTAGGAAGCCTGCTCGTGATCCGTGCCGGCTACTCGATCGCGCTGGCGCTTGCGGGATCCGCGCTGGCGCTGGTGATGCTGGCGCGCTCGCGCCGTCCCTTGCCGTTGGCCATGTCGGTCTGCGTTTCAGGTCTGCTCATACTTGTTCTCGGGAGCCTCGTGCAACCTGCGCTGGGGACACTGCAGGATGTCGCGGCGGGGACTGAATATGCGGCAAAAGTGCGCGACGTCCGGAGTTCGCTTGCCAAGGGCGAGAGTACCGGCACGGTCGATGGCCGAGCCGAACGCTACCAACGAAGCTTGGAGCTGGTGATGGAGCATCCCGTGGCCGGCACGCTGGCCTTCGACCCGGTCGGCAAGCACTCCGCGATCCTCGATCGCTTCGCGCAGTACGGGATCCTGATCGGCCTCCTGTTCCTCGGTTTGCTGTGCTACCTGCCATGGCGCGCAGTGCGCGACCGGCGGGTCCCGGTGGGACTGGCGCTGGCGTTCCTGGTCGTGGCGTTCGGGTTCCCGTTGCTGGACACGATTTTCATGGCCTGGGGCCTGCTGTTGTTCGTGTTCTCGCGCGGTGCGATGGCGGTGATGGGCATTCCACTCGACCGGCGGAGGTCGCCTCTGGTGCCGTCAGCCGGCATGCAGGACGCCTCGGCGTCGCGCGTGGCGGGACCCGGTCATTCTCACTGGACGGAGGGACGTCACGGCCATGGCTGACTGCAACCCCGATGCCCCCGGGTTTGGACTGGTGGCGTTGCCGAATGTCATCGATGCCCGCGGCAACCTGACCGTTGGCGAGTTCGGGCGGCACGTCCCGTTCGAGGCGAAGCGCTACTTCATCGTGTACCAGGTCCCGCTGGTGGAGGTTCGCGGCGAGCACGCGCACCGGGCTTGCCACCAATTCCTCGTCTGCGTGCGCGGGCGGATGTCGGTGGTGGGCGACGATGGCCGCGAGCGACGGCAGTACGTGCTGGATCGCCCCGACCAGGGGTTCTACATGCCGCCGATGACCTGGGGCGGGCAGTTCGACTATTCGCCGGACGCGGTGCTGCTGGTGTTCGCCTCGCATTACTACGATGCCGACGACTACATCCGCGACTACGCGGAGTTCCGTCGCCTTGCCGGGGTCGCGCCATGAGCCCCGGCGAGCGGGTCGCAGTCCCACGCGGCATGCCCTGAACCTTCCCGATGCCTGCAGCCGCATACCGTCCGGACATCGATGGACTGCGCGCGATCGCCGTGCTCGCGGTGGTCCTCTACCACTTCGGCCTGGGCGGGCTGGGCGGCGGATTCGTCGGTGTCGATGTTTTCTTCGTGATCTCGGGTTACCTGATCACCGGCATCGTCCAGGCGGAGATCGTGCAGGGCCGATTCACCCTGGCGCGGTTCTACGAGCGGCGTGCACGCCGGATTTTCCCGGCGTTGTTCGCGATGCTGGCGAGCGTCCTCGTGGCGGGATGGTTCCTGTTGCTGCCGAGCGACCTGGCACGCCTCGGGCAGGCCACGGTGGCGACCGTGCTGTTCGCGTCGAACCTGCTGTTCGCGAGGCAGGCCGGCTACTTCGACGAGAGTTCCGACTTCAACCCGCTGCTGCATACCTGGAGCCTGGGGGTGGAGGAGCAGTTCTACCTGGGGCTGCCGCTGCTCCTGCTGGGGATCGCACGCTGGCGCCCGCGCGCCCTACTGCCGGTATTGTGGGCCGCGGCCTTGCTGTCGTTCGGCGCCTGCGTCGCCGGGCAGGCGATCAAGCCGAAGCCGGTGTTTTTCCTCTCCCCGTTCCGCGCCTGGGAATTGCTCGTGGGGGCGTTGCTCGCGGTACGGGCGCTGCCGCCGATCGGCAGCCGCCTTGCACGCGAGTTGGCCGCGGTGGTGGCCGCGCTGGCCTTGCTGTGGGCGATCGGCTGGATGCGCGCGGACGCGAATTTCCCCGGCTGGCGCGCCGCGATCCCGGTACTCGCGACCGGCGTGCTGCTGCATGTCGGCGGTGCGGGCGGGTCGCGCGTGCACGACATGCTGGCTTGGCGGCCGTTGGTGCTGGTGGGCCTGTGGTCGTACTCGCTCTACCTGTGGCATTGGCCATTGTTGGTGCTGGTGCGGTACCGCGATGGCATGGAGCCGCCCGGCATCGGCATGGCGCTGCTGCTGCTGGTCGGGTCATTGCTGCTCGCCGCGCTCAGCCATCGATTCGTGGAGACGCCATTCCGCGGGCCCACGCCAGCGTGGCGCGGGACGCCGCGGGCGGTCTTCATCGCGTCGGCAGTGGCGGCTGCATGCCTCGCCGTGGCGGGCGGATGGCTGTTGGCGGCGCGGGGCGTGCCGGCGCGGGTAGGCCCTGAAGTCGCAGCGCTGGATGCGCTGCGCACGCCGACGATTCCCTACCAGCGTTGCGATGGCGTCTTGCCCGACCTGGCCAACCGCGCCTGCACCATTGGTGCCGCCGACGCCGACCGGGTTGCGCTGGTATGGGGCGACAGCCATGCCTTGGCCTGGGCCCCGGGGCTGGACGGCGTGTTCCGTGAGCGCGGGATTCGCGGGATGCTGGCGGTGTTCTCAGCCTGCGGTCCCTTGCCTGAGGTGCACAACCCGAGCAACCCGAGGTGCTTGGCGCACAATCGGAAAGTAGTGGCGTGGTTGCGAGCACAACGTCCCGAGGTCGTCTATCTCGTCGCGGCCTGGCCCGTCTACTCGAACATCGAAGGGGGCTACATGCTGCGCAGGCCTGATGGCGTGGAAGGCAATACACGGGTATTCCCTTCTGCGTTCGGGGAATTGCTCGACATTGCAGGTAAGGCTGCAGGTGAGGTGCACGTCATCGGGCCGACCCCGTATGCGCCCGAATTCCTTCCGTTCAAGTTGGCGATGCGGCAGTGGGCGGGCGAGGAGATGCCCCAGAGCATGACGCGCGAGTCACACCTGGTGGCGAGCGCGCATTTTTGGCGCACGGCGCGCGCCATGCACCAACGCTACCCCAAGATCCATTTCCACAATCCAACGCCCTGGTTCTGCGACATGGAGGCATGCCAATACCGCGCCGGAGGACGTGTCCTCTTTCGCGATGGGGATCACCTGAACGTCGCCGATGCCCGTTTCGCCGCACAACACTTGCGCGAGTCCGAGGCCGCATCCCGGCCGGGGGAGCGACGCTGATGCGGCGGATCGAGGTGGGCGTTCGCCGCGCGCGTTGCGCCGGGGGCGCACGGTGAGCATGCCGGTCCGCATCCTGTGGGCGGTGAACGTCCCGCTGCCGGCGGCCAGCGACGCACTCGGCCTCCCGTGCACGCCCTTCGGCGGCTGGCTGTCCACCATGACCCGAGGGCTTGCGCAGGTTCCCGGCGTGCGCCTCGGCGTGGCCATGCGCGCCCCCGTGGGCGAGCTGCGGATGGCCGACGTGGATGGCGTCCGCTATTACGCCTTGCCCGAGTCCGGGCGCGGTGGACTGGATGCGCGCGATGGGGATTGCGCGCGCGTGCTGGCGGACTTCCAGCCTGACCTATTGCACGCGGAAGGCTCCGAGATGGCCTATACCCGGCGCCTGCTGCAGGCCTGGCAGGGGCCGCGCCTGCTCAGCCTGCAGGGCGTGATCAACGGCATCGAGCCGCACTACCTCGGGGGGCTGGCGTTCGGCCCGATGCTGGCCGCCGGTCGCTGGCGTCAGGTGCTGGCCATGGCCGGGATGGTCGCGAACAAGCGGCTGCGGTTCGTGCCGCGCCTGCGCGGCGAGCGCGACACCCTCGCGCTGGCCGGCCACGTCATGGGGCGCACGCCCTGGGATCGGGCGCAGGCATGGGCGCTCAACCCGTCCGCGCACTACCACCATTGCGCGCGCACCTTGCGACCCGCGTTCTCGTCGCGGCGCTGGAGCGTGGACGCCTGCGAGCGACACGCGATTTTCCTGGGCAATTCGGCGGTCGCGCTCAAGGGCGTGCACGTCGCGCTGGATGCCCTGGTGCTGTTGCGCCGGCAGTTTCCCGGGGCGAGGCTGGTGATCGCCGGTCCCCGGCCCGACGACAGCCGCGGCTTGCGCCGGATCCTCGGCTACCAGGCCTACCTGCTCGACCGCATCGCGCAACTCGGTTTGCAGGCCGCGGTCGAGTTCACCGGGCCGCTCGACGCGGACGCGATGGCCGGGCGCATGGCCGGGTGCCATGCGTACGCGATGGCATCATTGATCGAGAACAGCCCGAACACGCTCGGCGAGGCGATGTTGCTCGGGATGCCATGCGTCAGCGGGCATGCCGGTGGCGCTCCCGGCATGGCGCGCGACGAGGAGGAGGCGCTGTTCTTCCGCGCCGGGGATGCGGTGGGCCTGGCTTGGCGCTTGCAGCGGATCTTCGCGTCGGACGAGCTGGCCGTGGACCTTGGTCGTGCCGCGCACGCGCGGGCGACGGCCACCCACGACCCGGAGCGCAACCTGCGGGACCTGCTCACGGCGTATCGCACGATCCTCGGGCGCGAGGTGGGCCCGTGACCCGCAACCTCGCCCCGGTGGTGGTGTTTGCCTACAACCGCCCGGTCCACCTGCAGCGCACCCTGGACGCGCTTGCGGCATGCCGGCTGGCCGACGCATGCGAGGTGCATGCCTTCGCCGACGGCCCGCGCACAGAGGCCGCCGCACCGGCGGTGGCCGACGTCCGCGCGGTGTTGGCGCATGAAGCGACCCGCGGGCGATTCGCGGGCTTCCACGTGGATGCCGCGGATGCCAACCGCGGCCTCGCGAACTCGGTCATCCGCGGCGTCGGCAGCGTGATAGAACGGCGCGGCCGAGCGATCGTGCTGGAAGACGACCTGCCGGTCGCGCCGGACTTCCTTGCGTTCATGAACGATTGCCTCGACTTCTACGCCGATGATCCGGCGGTGGGCGCGGTCACGGGGTTCTGCCCGCTGCAGGCGATGCCTGTCGGTTTCGAGGGGGATGTCTTCCTGGCGATGCGGAATTCCAGCCAGGGCTGGGCCACGTGGGGAAGGGTGTGGAACGGCGTTGACTGGTCCGCTGCCGGCATGGAACGCCTGGAACGGGACAGGTCGTTGCGGCGCGCCTTCAACCGCGAGGGCAACGACCGTTACGACCGCCTGCGCAGGCAGCTGGCCGGGCGCATCGATTCCTGGTCGATCCGGTTCGGCCTGTCGCTGTTCCTGCGTGGGCTGGGCACGGTGTATCCGGCGGTGAACCGGGTGGGCAACATCGGCTATGACGGCAGCGGCGTGCATTGCGGGGTGGGGACCCCGAAGAACGAGCGCGTCGTGGAATCCCCCTACGCATTGCGCAGGGTGACCCTGGATCCAGCGATCCAGCAGGCGTTCCATCGCACCTACTCCGGTGCGCTGCGCGGGCGCCTGCTGCGCGAGGCCTTGGCTGCCTGGCCTGCCCTGGCGGCGCGGTTGGGGCGCTGATGCAGGACGAACCACGCCCCTGGGTCGCCTACGTCGGCCCCTTCGCTTATCCCGACGGGGGCGCCGCGGCACGACGCGTGCGCGGCATGGCCGAGAGCCTGGTGCTGGGCGGCTTCGACGTGGTGGTGGCGAGCGGCGCCAGCGACGCAGTGGCCGATGCAGGCTCCGATATCCCGCAAGCGCCCGGCCTGGCGTACCGCCATGTCGGGGAGCGCGTCGCCGAACACTGGCCGCGTCCAGTGCGGCGCCTGCGCTATGCGTGGATGGGCAGGCGGACCCTCGAATGGCTCGCTTCACGCCCACGGCCGCCCGCCGCAGTGATCCTTTACAGCGGCTACACGCCCTACCTGCAGCGATTGTTGCCTTGGTGCCGCGCGCGTGGCATCCCGCTGCTGTTCGACGCGGTCGAATGGTATGAACCCGAGCGCCGCGCTGGATACTTCACTTCGCCCTACCAGTGGAACATCGAATGGGCGATGCGCCGGCTGATCCCGAAGACCAACGGGGTGATCGCGATCAGCCGCTACCTGGGGGACTACTACCGTGCGCGCGGGCTGCCGGTGGCCATCGTGCCGCCGACGACCAGCGCCATCGGCGCCGGCGACTGGGCGCCGGATCCCACGCTTCGCTTGTGCTACGCGGGTTCGCCCGGCGCGAACAAGGACAACCTCGATATCGTCCTGCGCGCTGCACAGGCCATGGCGGCACGTGGTGCGCCGATCGCGCTGAGCGTGGCCGGTCCCACGCCAGGCGAGGTCGCCGCTCGCCTCGGACGCGGCGATCCCGCGGGCCTTCCCTGGCTGCGGTCGCTCGGCAACTTGCCCCAGGGCGAGGTGCGCGACCTGGTGGGGCGCTCCGATTTCACGGTGCTGGTGCGCGCGGACCGGCGTCAGTCGAATGCGGGGTTCCCCACCAAGTTCGTGGAGAGTTTCGCGGCCGGCACCCCGGTGATCGGCAACCTCACCAGCGACCTGGGCGACCACTTGCGCGACGGCGATACCGGCATCGTGTGCGGCGGCGACAGCTTCGATGCAGTGCTGGAGGCGCTGGTACGCGCGGCCGAG
Organism: Lysobacterales bacterium; assembly: GCA_017302075.1. Lineage (GTDB taxonomy): Bacteria > Pseudomonadota > Gammaproteobacteria > Xanthomonadales > Xanthomonadaceae > Thermomonas > Thermomonas mangrovi. The sequence goes on along the minus strand of JAFLEB010000034.1, from coordinate 1,651 downwards.
GTCGGTCCTGCCAGGCTTGGAGGCATGCGGGCCGCTTGCCTGGCGCATGCGCAGGCCAGCTTCGCGCCGTCCGTGCACGTCGAACCGCTCCGTGGCCTGTTGGCGGCCTGTGGCGTGCGCCTACCGCCGCACGGATAGGGCCCGGCGGGCGCGCCCTTTAGGCGTGCCTCGCGGCAGGCCGGCCCGTATCATGTCGCATCCTGCCGTTCGCCCTGGATCGACCATGACCGCAGTCCCGCATGCCCGGGACCTTCGTGCCTACGAAGACGCCTATGCGACCGACTACGATTTCGAGGCGGTGCAGGTGAGGTTCCGGCGCGAGGCGGTCTTGCGCTGCCTGCTCGCGCATCGGCCTCGCAGCGTGATCGAGATCGGCTGCGGGCTGGAGCCGCTGCTGCCGCACTACCTGAACGCCGGTGGCGATGGCGTGGCATGCTGGATCGTCGCCGAACCTGCGGAGCGGTTCGTTGCCGCCGCGCGCGGGGTGGCCGCCGTGCATCCCGTCATGCAGGTCCACCAGGGCTTGTTCGAGGAGGTTGCGCCGGCGATCCTGGCCGCGCACGGGCCTGTCGACTTGGTGGTTTGCTCCGGCCTGCTGCACGAGGTTCCGGACCCTGCGGCCATGCTGCGTGCGATCCGCGCCACGATGCGGCCAGGCTCGATCTTGCACCTGAACGTGCCGAATGCACTGAGCCTGCACCGACGACTCGCGGTTGCGATGGGCTTGATCCGCGAACCCGGGGAATTCAGCGCACGCAACCTGCAAATGCAGCACCAGCGGGTGTATGCGCCGGCATCCCTGCGGCAGGAGGTGGAATCCGCCGGCCTGCGGGTGGCGGAGTCGGGCGGCATCTTCCTGAAGCCGTTCACCCACGCGCAGATGCACGACGTGGTCGCGCTGCTGGGTGGCGACATCCTCCCTGGTTTGGCGGTGCTCGGCACCGAGCTGCCGGAGCTGGCGTCGGAGATCTACGTCGACGCGGTCGCGGGCGAGGCCTGAACGCATGCCGATCCGCATCGAACGCTACCAGCCGGGTCTGGCGGCCGAGTGGGCGCAGGTGCTGCGCGATGCCAAGAACGGGATCTTCCTGTTCGAACGGGCGTTCATGGAATATCACGGGGACCGCTTCCGCGATGCGTCCCTCGTGGCCTTCGAGGACGATCGGCCGGTGGCCTTGTTGCCCGCGGCATGGACGTCCGGAGACGCTGTGTCCAGTCATCCCGGGTTGACCTTCGGCGGGCTGGTGTTGGACCTGCGGCTGCGCAGCGGCGAGGCCTTCCACATCCTCGAGGCGATGCTGGCCGCCTTGCGTGGCGCGGGCGCACGGCGCTGCACGATCAAGGCACTGCCGGGGCTGTTCGCGACATACCCGGCCGCGGAGATGGAATACGCCCTGTGGCGGGCCGGATTCGCCTTGGTGCGCCGCGATCTCGCAAGCGTATTGCCGCTGCAGGATGGATTGCCCTTCAATGCAGCCAAGATGGCTGGCGCCAGGAAAGCGCGGAAGGCGGGCATGGCGGTAGCGCCGATCGCTGCCCCGGACTTCCATGCGGTGCTGGCATCGGTGCTGCAGGAGCGCCATGGTGCGGAGCCCGTGCATTCGAGCGACGAACTGGCGCTGCTGGAAGCGCGCTTCCCCGGCCGGATCCT